>NHFO01000009.1 GCA_002170235.1 Flavobacteriales bacterium TMED113 | reverse complement strand
TTATCAGTATTGATATCTGCCTGAGTTGCACTCAAGGTTAAGATATTTCCTGCATCATCGTAAGTAGCAGTAATACCTGTGCCACCTGTGATTAGAGCGTTAACTCTATCATCAACTCTTTCATCAGTAAAGTATAGATTAGTTGTGCCTTCTGTTAATGCATCAGTATCATGGTTTGCAATACTACCAACCTGTGACTGGAAGAATGTTAATGCTCCAGTAACGTTTAAGTTACCTTGAATCTCAAAGTCAGTTGTTGATTTGAAGTTAGTAACAGTAAGTCTGTTTTCAAATGGATTGTATTGTAAGTTTTGTGAGTCAGTCCTTATCTCAGTGTTTCCAGATGAAGCAGAAACGAATGTTGGGAAGTATGTTAGGTTTGAAGATGCAGTCTCAGATACATCAACCAATGATGCAGAAGAAGCATTACCAGTTACCTCACCAGTGATGTTACCAGTTATCTGTCCTGTCACACCAAGTGTGCCACCGATAGTTGAGTTAGAAGTTACATCTAAAGTATTTGTTGTTGTTAATCCTGCGAATGTTGCATTACCAGAAGTAGATTGCAATTCAACTTTAGTTGTGTTACTACCATTTTGTAATTTAAGTGTCTTAGTAGACCCCTTAATTACCATACTATCTTTGAATATTGATGTGCTATCTACAGTCAGTGTGCCATCTAGTTGCTGATTACCATCAACATTTAAGTTAGCATCAAAGTCAACATCATTAGTGACGTTAAGAGTATCATCAATAATAGTCCTACCACCAACGTCTAGAGTACCTGCAATATCAGTGTTACCACTTGACCCTGTAACAATAAACTTGTTAGTGTTGACGATAACACTACCACCAACGTTGATGTTAGATGTAGTGGTTATTGTGGAGATGTTACCAGTTGTGCCACTAAATGTTGATGCAGAAACTGTGCCATCTGCTGTGATGTTACCTGTAGCACCAAACAATGTAATTGTCTGTGCTTGGTCAGGTCCTACAAATATATCCTCTCCGAAGAATGAATCTTCAAATACTGTGATACCACCGTTAGGTACCATGATTGCTGCACTTCCTGCAAGACGAGTTGCAGTTGTGTTTGCATCAGCAGTTACGTTGCCACTTAGTAGAGAAGTTGTGCCGACTGATATTGATTCATCAACAGTCGCTGTGCCACCTATTACAGTATTACCGTTGTCAGAGTCAACTGTAAACTGGTCAACGTTAGAATTATTTTGTACCTTGAATGCTTTATTATCTGCATTAAGAATTAAGTTATCTTGGAATACTGCTTGACCATCTACGTTTAATGTAGTGTCAAAGTCAACAGCACCTGTTACACCTAAGTCATCATTGATAGTTGTAAGACCTTCTATTGTCGCAGTGCCTGCAATGAAAGTATTACCATTATCTGTGTCAACAGTAAACCTATCAACTAGAGAAGACCTAACAATAAACTGCTCATTGGTTGAGTCTATGATTAGGGTGTCAGTGATTTTTGTTTGGCCAGTAACTTCTAGCTCACCGCTAATATCTACGTCATCCGTAATTGAAACTGTGCCTGCCTGAGAGTCTAATACTAAGTTACCCGCAGTAGTGCTGATTTCGTTTGCAGCATCAACACCAATCTTAATACTGTCAGCAGTGATATCGGTTGAAGTTATCGCACCGCTAAATGTAGAAGTTGTGTTGACTAAGAGAGTATCAGTGGTTGTTAGACCAGTTACAGTAACACCAGTCGCAGTTGTGGTAAGTTTTGAGCTTCCTACATGATATAATTTAGTATTAGTACTTCCTCCTTTAAAGAATTTATTACCACTATTGTCTTGTAAAGTGATGCCATCTGCTTGGGTAATTTTCTGATTCCCAGTAGCAACAGTTTCAAAAACTGAATTAATAGCAGTAACATATCCTATACTGTAATCAGTATCAGTTCCTAATTTTAAATACTTATTATCTTCTATTAATACATGGTCTTTAAAGGTTGATGTGCTATCAACAGTTAATGTGCCATCTAGTTGCTGATTACCATCAACATTCAAGTCTCCGTCTACGTCAGCATCATCTGTAATATTAACTGTGCCACCTTGTGAATCTAGAATTAGATTTCCAGAGGTAGTAGAAATTTCTGTTGCTCCATCTACACCAATCTTAATGTTATCCGCAGTAATATCTGTAGAAGTTATCGCATGGTTAAACTGGACAGTACCTGATACGCTATGTGCATCAGAGCCAGCATTACCAATCGTTGTATTACCATTGACTTGGAATGTCCCTGCAGTAAATGTATTACCTGTCTGTGCATCTACTGTGAATGTAGCAGCAACAGCAAAGTCATCAGTTACATCGAGCGTGCCAGTGATGTCGACATTTCCACCAAAGCTTCCATCGTCAACGACGATGAGGTCGTCACCGACGTGTAAGTCAAGACCAATACCCGCGCCACCACCAACGATGAGAGTACCTGTAGCAGAATTCGTTGCATTTGTTGTATCAAATAATTTTATAGAGCCTGCGTCGATACCAGACCTAGTGCCACTAAATGCTTCACTACTGTTAGTTGCTGCATGATAAACTGCAAATCTTTCTGCTGAGTTATCCCAACCAAAGAATCCAAGACGTGCTTGTGAATCATAGTATCTAAACTCAACACCTCTATCCTTAGCATCATCTGATGAAGGAGCAGTGTCACCACCAACTGTGATGATAGGGTCATCGATAGTGGTTACTGTAGAATTTACAGTTGTAGTTGTGCCATTAACAGTGAGGTTACCCTCTATTAAAGCATTTGTATTAACAGTTAAACTACCGTCGACAGTTACATCATCTGTAAATTGAGAGACTGCATTTACTGTTAGGACATCTGTGTTAGCATCGCCAATCGTCGTCAAAGGAGCGTTGATTGTTACCCGCTCATTCATTGTAACAAATCCATGCACAGTTAGTGAGCCATCTGTGGCATTTCCTTGACCGACACGTCCTATTGTAGTAGCACCTGATTCTCCTAAGATGGAGAATTCAATAGTATCATTAGTTGCTACCTTACCAACGTAGAAGTCATCACCAACATGTAAGTCTGCAACTATTCCTGCACCACCCGCAACTCTTAAGTTAGCATCTGCATCATTAGCAAATGAAGCATTGTGTGCTGCTGATGCTCCAACATACTGACGATATTTTACATCAACGTTATTAAGTAGAGAAGGACGTGTGCGAGCAGTGCCTGCGTCCTTAACTACGATTCTATCAGAAACATATAAGTCAGTGCCCACTCTGACATCTTTATCAATATTAACACCACCCGCATATGTTGCGTTACCACCACTGGTCAATGTGATTGCAGATTCTGATGTTGTAGAGTCAACAACTATATTATTTGTCCTTTCAAAAGTATTGACACCACCGACATTTAGACTACCTTCTATGTCTGTATTACCATTTGTAGAAGACACTTTAAATGTCTGGCCACTACCATTGGTTATCGTGAAGAATTTACCAGTAGTATCGAGTGTAATATCATCGTGGAATACTGAATCATTATCAACGTCTAAGGTTGAATTGAATGTAACAGCAGAATCTACATCAAGAGTGCTATTAAATGTTACTCCACTATCCACATCCAGTGTGCCATCTGTATGTGTATTACCATTATCTGTATCAATATCAAATACGCTAGTGCCACCCGCAGTTTGAATCTCGAATTTTTTATTGTCTGCTTGTATAAGAAGACCATCAGTTATATTTGTCTGTAACTGAATGTCAACTGTACCTTGAATAACTGTGTTACCTGTCGCACTTGCAACAGTAAACTTATCAGTAGTATTATCTCTAATTGCGAAGTTGGCATCTATGTCAACAGCACCATCTATTTCAACGTCACCATTCAAGTGAGTTGTGCCACCAACGTTAAGGTTTTCAGAAATGCCTGCACCACCAGTTACTACCAGTGTGCCAGTTGTAGGTGTCTTCCAAGTAGAAGACGTATTGGTTGTTAGACGGAGATTCCCTGCAATAACAGGAGCGTCAGTGCCAGAGTAAACTTCGCTGACATTGGTCGCGTCGTAGAGGAAGCGATAGCCGCCAGTGCCAGACCACATGTTAGAGTCCGCGTAATTCTCATCCCAACCGAAGAAACCAAATCTTTCCTGTGTATCATAGTACCTAAATTCTACACCACGATCCTTGTTATCGTCAACTACTAAAGTATCCTCACCACCAAGTGTGATGATAGGGTCTTGCACAGTAATAGTTGTGGAGTTGACAGTCGTGGTTGTGCCATCAACTTGTAAATCACCACGAATTTGGACTAGACCTGTGACTGCATCGTCATCATTAGGGTCTAATACCATTGTGGCATTAGTTGTAGATAAGGTATTATCTTGGAATTGATAACCTTCTACGTTTACTCTATTAGAAACATTAGTTGCACTAATAGTGATATCATTATCAGATGTTATATTGATGTTAGCGTCACCACTACCTGAGTTAGTAGATGAAATACTAAGTGCTCTAGGCATCGTAGTATTCTGGGTGAGTTTAAAGTCTAGATTACCATCACCAGTCTTGTCTAGTATCTGGTCGATTGCACCATCTAAAGTGATGTCTGTATCAGAGAAGTAAGTCCTTACATTAATATCAACTTCTCCTGCACCACCATCAGTGAGAGATATACTGTTACCTTGTCCTGTATGATGATGACACCAGTAGTAGAGAGTTGCGGGTGCATCAGCCTGCACTATCCATGTTACTGTGCGAACTGTAGCAGAATTAAACTCAGCAGTATACTCTGCCATAGTTTTCTCAACACCATCTAATGTGTAGACAATCCCTGGCATGTAGTGAGCACCACCAGGAACTAAGTCTCCATCTTCTGTAAGACTAAACATTAATGGGTGAGGTTGACCACCACCATAGGTAGCATTAGTGGAATCATTCTGATTGAAGACGTATGTTACTCCTCTCTTGACATTCAAGACAGGTGTTTCTACACCATCAATATAGAATACACCAGTTGATTGTCCTCCAACAGTATCTACACCAACTGTGACTGTTTTGTTAGTAACTAACTGTTGAGTCCCACCACTACCATCACCTGTATTATTAACACTAAAGAGTAAGTTACCAGTTGTATCATTTACCTTCGTATAGTTAAGGTAATTAAATCCTCTATAACCAGTAACAGGAGTTAATTCTTGGTCTAATTCAAAATGCTCATGTGAGTTACCATCAGCAAACGAAACGCGATTATTTTGTAGTTGAGTATTATCTACACCCGCAGCAGCGATGGTTACGAAACCACCTTCTATACTGTTTCCTGCATCCCATGCAGTTACATCAAAATCTTCTTGGTTAAATGCTGCTATACCTTTTTGTGGTGCTATAGCAGTCCCTAAGTATCTCCAACTTCCTGCATCAGATGAATCTGTATGAGTAGGCTCTCCTACTCCTGCACCGATATCTAATATTGCTTCATATAAAACGTCAGAACTATTCTTTATCTTAGAATATCTTGGATATGCTGAAGAGTTACTATATGCTGCAGCAAAACTTCCCTGTGTTGCAGTTGCAATAGGAGAAGTCTGTGCGAATGTTAAACGACCATATCTATCAACGTTGAAGTTGGTTGTGTTAACAGTTTCAGTACCTGTGGTAGCAGAGATAAGAGGTGTATCTGCATTACCTATTGGGTTGTAGTTATCAACAACAACTGTTGTATCAGCAAGGTCTAAGAATGGGTTAGATGATTGACCATTACCATTCTGGACAATAACACGTCCACTACCACCAGTGATTGTCCTACTAACTATTGTGCCTTCTGCCTGACGTGATATCAGACCGAATGTGGTCATGTTAGATAGAGATGTTAAGTCGCTATCTAATGGTTGAGCGTCAGCAATTCCATACGCTGCTAAAGATGTAGGAGTTGTAGCATCTACAATACGACCTCTAGAGTCGATAGTTACCTGAGAATATGTGCCTTGTGCGTCTAAGTTATTTGCATCGTAATGTGGTAGTGCGACCACATAGTTTAATTCTGCTGTGATGGTTAAGTTTGCAGACCCATCAAAAGTACCTGCTCCAGACATATCACCACCAAGTGATATCTGACGAGCGTTAGCAAGACGTGTAGCAGTTGCAGCATTACCAATTACAGATGCAGTAATTGCACCCGCTTCAAAGTTACCGTCAGCATCCCTTTTAACAAGAGTGTTAGCGGTGTTTGATTCGGTTTCAATAGGTCTCTCATACTTTAGAGAGTTCCATGCTGTAACACCGTCTCCTATTTTAATACGTGAAGTATCAATCTCAATACCCAACTCACCCTGAGCAAGTATCGGATTGACGTTAGCCCATTGCTGTGCACCGTCACGTCGTAGTTGTAGTCTATTTGCCATTACCTTTTATTTTGGGCTGCAGACGATTCCGTCTGATTTATTTATGCAATAACGAAGAGACCCCACGTTTCTGTTATGCTGCAGGCACTTCTGCAGGTTCCTCTACCTCAGTAGGTTCTGGGGGAGCAGGATTCAGATATTGTAGTGTCTCGATAGCACCAAGTAATTTGAGAGCAGTTGCCTCATTATCCTTGATTTTTTTTGCTAACTCTTGGTTTTCTGAAATAAGACTGCTATAGCGAGTTTGAAATTGCTCTAACAATTCTTCTTGTGTAGCAGTTTCCTTCACATCAACTGGCATGGTTTTCTCCATTTACGATAATTTGTTTAAGAAGAGATTTGATTTCACTCAAATCTAATTTTACAGCATCGACATCGGTTTGTAAAGCTTTGAAACTTTCTTCCTTTGCCTTCCTCTTATTATAAGCTGTCATATAATCATCATACTCTGTTTTGTTACAGTTTACAACAGCATTTGAATCTGGGTCTCTGTACCATCCATCCTTTCCCTTAACAGGGATTAGGTCGTTTGAGTATGGCTCTATATGGTCTGTGGTTTTGTCTGGACTTGACATAGGTCATCATTATGTGTACAATCAACCGTGTTAGGTTGCAAGAGCTATTGCCCTTAGGTCAGCAATGAGTGGTACTCGTGCCTGATTCTTAGAGCGCATTACGATTTTTAATTGGAAAGCATTGAAACTCAATCCTTTCTTCTCGTATGCATAATCCTTCCAAAGATATTCATCTGTTGGACTTGTATCATAGTCTTGATTCAAGGTTGTAATTGGGTCTCCAATCGGTGACCATCCAACGTTATTGGGGTCAGCGTTGTCACCTGTTTTGAAAGCACGATAATAAATTCTTACTTCCGTTTGTGGGTGTCTAGTGATTTGGAAATCAACCTTAATTGCTCGCGCTTCACTACCCAATCTTGCAAGACGAGTAATATAAACCGCGTCGTTTTGGTCACCTGTAGGTAACGTCGATACGTCCTGAGTCCTATCAATATCACCTTGTTGTCCGTATGGTGAAGGACCACCAGGCCATATGTTGACTCTGTTTGTAGTCGTAATAAGCGACATTCTATCTAGGTCAATACATGGAGACACAGTTTCTTTTTCTGTGCTCAGAGTTATTGCCATAGTTAGAGACTTATTACCATCCAGTTTGTTTTGCTCATTAACCTTAGATGCAATCATCTGAGGTGATGTAAATGAGTTTTCTTCATTAAGCACGACATCATAATATGTGCCATTATTAATGAATGAAGACTGGTCTCTAGGAGATGACCCTCCTTCACCACCACCATCACCAACCGATGTAGCAGTGGTAGTATTTACACGAGCAATAATCTCAGTTTCTGGAATTTGCATTGTGGAAACAGTAGGAGTCAAGCACTCAAACTGGACGTTTTGTGTGCCCCATACTTCAGCACCACCACCACGAATACCATTAGAAGCAACGTGGTCTACTGCTAACATGTAAGTATCAATCCAAGGACACTCAATGCTAGAGTGGACTTTATTGATTTCTGTTAGTGGTATACCATCTAAGTTATAACATTCAACTACTGTGCCAGATGGATGCTCTACATCTGCAGTACCATTACTACCTCTACCAGAAGTAGCAACAGTTATAACTTGACCATTAGATGATATTGAAGAATATGTTATAATTTCATCGCCAATTTTAAGATACCCAGGATTTAAGTTTCCTATTGCAGCACCACCAATGATGTTATGGAATTGTGATGCATCCTGCACCTGTATACTTGTACTTGATTGTGCAAGTGTAGTAGTTAATGTTGTGTCAGGTACCTCAGATACAATACCCATTAACTCAACGTTGTTTGTGCGTTGATGCATACCATGATTTCTATGATAGATAAGTACTTCCTTATCATCAGATGGGAATGATGGTGCTTGAGTTGGATATGCAGTATATGAATCTCCTGCATAGTTAATGGATGTGATAGTAGCACTTGTGCCACCAGGTTCGTTTAGTGTATCAGATGTATCGAATGCCTTAGTAATGAAATTCAATATTAATGTTGAAGTACCTGAATCATAAGATGTGCATGTACCTACTGCACCTGATGTTGACCCTGTTACTTGGTCACCGACTTCAAACACACCGTTGAAGATTGCAGATAATACAATCGTCGCTGTAGATTGTGATGAAGTTAAACCTTGGAATGGGTCACCGTTAGTATCGAGGAAACCAGCTGAGAATATTCCACTGATATCTGTCAATGTCATTTTCTCTGGGTCAGATACTGCATCGTATTCTTTAATAGTACCTGCAGCACCTGATGGTTGCTGTACTATTCTTGCACCAACTGTAAAGTTATAATTATTACCCGCAGGCATTAATAACTGTTGTGATGGTTTGATTGTTTGGATTGGGTTTTCAATAAGTTGATGAATACCTCTATTACCACGTCCTAACTCAGCGTTATTAAGAATAACTGTGCCAGTAGGTTGTGTGAAACTTGCACGGTATATTGTAAACTTCAAATCTTCATACTGGTCAGCAGTCCATGTAGATGCGTTTTGTGATTTGAATAACACACCTGAGTATGGTTGCTCAGATATAGTCCTTGTGCCTGACACATCAATGTCACCCATTCTGGATATCCAAACTTGATATTCATTAGAGTCAGATAGAAGCACAACACAATATTCTGTATCTGCCTTGATGTATACAGGAGACCTAAAGACAAATCTTGATGGTATTGCTGCGTTGTCTGATAATTCAATCTGGTCGGAATCAACTGTGCAGTCAGAGAAAGGTAGAATCTCTTTACTTGGATAACCATTTTCCATAGTCCTTATCTGCATAGAGATAGGAATATTACTATCCTTAGTCTTGAAGTAGATATCAACACTACTTAAGAATACACCACCTTCTTCTGCAACAAGGAATGATTGTGCAAGAGGGTCATACCAACCAATCTGACGTGTAGATGTCCTAGTAGTTGTAACAGTCCTTGTGTCATTAACCGTATCTCTAACAACCTCAGCGTTTCTAATTGCTAGGATATTCTCTCTAACAACCCTCAATGTACCTGTTGCCTGATATGTGGTATCTGCAGAAGAATCTACGTCACCTGATGCCTTACTGTTAGTATTAGATGTTGTAAATCTAACTGAGCGAGTACCTGTTGCCCAACGTGGGTTTGAATCATTCTTAGGTGATGGGATAAACAATGTACCTTGTAGGTTACCAATGTTATCTGACAATAGACGTCTGTCTCTAACAACAGCACGTGCACCTGATGTCTGTCCTACTAATACCTCACCAACGTTAGCGTTACCAAAGAAGTTTGGATTGACACTTTCTGCCATTGCAGTGATATCAATATTCAAGAAGTTAGTTTGTGATGCATATGACTCTGCTAATCCTGCTTGTCCGACACCGTATGGGTCAGTCTTTAATCCATCATTTGCAGGAGCAACTTTTAATTGACACTTAGATGTTTGACCAATAACTGTCTCACCAACAACGAAAGGTGTTTCGTTTGTATTAGGGTCTTGTGTAGATGACTTAGTAATCTCAATGACCTTAGGTAACATGTAACCAGTAACATCCACACCATCGAAGAATGCATACATTCTTGTGCGTGGTTTTAGTCTGTCAACGTTAAATCCAATATTTCTTGAGCGAATCCAAGGTACTACTGATTGTGATAATATTGTATCACCAAGTGATTTTCTTTCAATCTTCGGTATAATACGTGTCCTGATACCTTGTCTTGCTTGGTTATTAACAACCCTCCAAGTCCTTCTTTCATGTACGAATAGTGGTTGTCTTCCCTGTCCGTGACCTAATCTACCAAGTCTACGACCACCAGCTGAGAAACTACCAGACCTATTTCTAAATCTAGTGCTAGAAATTAATGATTCACCAGTCCAGTTGGTTCTCCAACCACCCCACTGAATAGGAGCAAAACCGTTTTGGTCAACCTGTAAATCTCTTGCTACAGCAGAGAAGTCACCTTCTACGTTTTCAATTCTTGCGGGTTTACGCTCGATGTCAATCCAGTCATCAGATGCAGGAGTTAAGTCAATACGACCAATGAAAGTAAACACGTTGAATGGGTTTACATTCTCTACTCTAGATGCATATGGTTGTGTAACAATAGGAGCATCAACGTAAGGTAACATAACCATGTTACCCTGAGTTTTAATTACATTGGTTGAGTCTGCTAAGTTTAATTCGAGCGGGACATTGGTTGTATAATGAGAAGGACGTAAATGACCTTGGCTAAAGTCCATGCTGCATTTATAGTCAACATTAAGGACGTCACCAATAGTATGGTCTGTAAAGTCATCAACAATGTATCCATTCTTAAGTCTATCAAATCCATTATCGTCATAAGATTTAGTGTTCTCTGCCTGCGATTCTAGCATAGTTAGAGACGTATAGTACTCAACATGTGACAATCTTGTTTCAATGTCACCAATATCCTTCATCGTATAACGACGAATAATCTCAGGGTTGATTAAAATGTCTCTTTCTACATCATAAACGTATGGACGATATTCAATTTGTGCTAACAACATAGCGTTGTCAATGTTGTCAGGAGGTGGAAGGTCTTCCGAAGATACACCTTTGACAATTTTTAATTGGTTATCGTGAGTTAAGAATAACTTATCTGCTCTAGGTAAGTAGTAACAATAGTCGCATCTAAATTCGCTATTAACTTTGGGTATGTCAAATATAGTAGACCCTCCCGAGCCACCACTGGTATCAAAAGTCCTCGCAGCGAAATCTAATGATGCACAGTTTACATAATAAGGTGCAGTAATAAGACCACTACCTGACGCTAATTCACCCACACCTGGGCGGAAGTCAATTTGGTCTCTTAGGAAGTTAATAGAACCATCCAGTTTGTATTTAGGAATCTCTTTGAAGGTAATACCAGTATATGATTGGTTACTGAAATAATCACCTGATGATTCATGGACGAAGTAATCAAAGATAACAAGAATCTTTCTAATAGGTGGTGTAAACTGTGGTAGTCTAGTCATCTTAGACACATCATAATAATGTGCTTTCTGTCCTGCATCTAATTCAAACTGACTGGTAACAACTTTACTACCTTTAGTTACAGACCCTTCTGCGTCATCAATAATACCAGATAATACAACGTTATCATCATCAACACCGTCAATAGTTTCACCTGGGATGAATGGAATTTCATTAAGAGCAACAAAGTATAGTCTTAATGTGGAGTTGATAAACTGAATAACTCTACCACGAGCACCAGATGTCTTACCTACAACAACACTACCATTGTCAAAGAATCTAGATTCTGTTAATACAAGATAAGGTGCTGTAGCATCAGCATCATTCTCTGATTCGTATACTGCTTGAATTTTATAAACGTCATTCAGTGCAAATGATATTTCTTCGTCTTCAATACGTGACCCATATAAGTTACCATATGCTAGACCATATCTCTGTTGGTCTTGCTGTACACGTGTGCGACTAACTTTAAGTGCACGCATTTTTGCAGCAGTCTTAATTTTCTTGGTAACAATATTTTTAGATACCAACGCGGTTAATTTAACAGTGGATACATTTGCTAGTCCGTCAATAGTAACTGACTGTCTGTCAGCACCAAATGTAACTGTCAATGTGCCTGCATCATTTAATGCATCTATGTCAAGGTTATCACCTGGGGAGTATGCTGACCCTGATTCTGCTAATACTGTTAGGAAATAATTTTCATTATCTAATGTAGCAAACTGCTCAGATTCTGGTAGAGATACAGTAACACCACCAGATACAACTGTCTTATTATTAAATGTCCTAAACACAAAGAATGATTCGTCAGCGATTGACTTCATCGATGTGCGAGGTGTATCAATGGTCATCTCACCATTCTGGTAGTCTTTCTGGAATACGAAAGGACGCATTCTTAATAGATTGGTGTAGTCACCATCAGTGATACTACCCTTAGTTAATCCTGTCTCTAGTAATGCTGTCTGTGTTTGAAAGTCAAAGATATAACTTGACTGTCCTGTTGCAGCATTTGTTGATACTGTATTGATACCACTAGATGTATCTACTCTTGCAATTCTTAGAGTCCTTTCACCTTCTCCTGTGGAGTTTACAGGTGTAACAACATCACCTGGGCGAAGGTCTGCTGCCATCTTGGTATTGTTACCTATAATATTTGTATTTCCTGCTTGGTCAATAGTTACACTAACACCTTCAATAATTGCTTGGTCATTTAGTAATAAGTTTGCACCAAATGTAACTGCATTACTTGCGTTTCTACCTCTAACTGTCCTTGCATCAGTCAAGTTAAATGAATGTGCTGCTTCTAATGTACCTATAACACGACCATCTCTTTCTATAACTTCACCGTTAATAAAGTCACCTGATACTTGCTCAACAAAACAATGTGTGCCACTTCCTGCATCAGCAACGAAACCTCTAGCGTTAGATGTCCTACCTTTTAATACATCACCAATAACTACTGCATTGTTTCCTGCAGCAAAGTTAATACCTGTCCACATTTGTGCATCAAATATCCACATATCGTAGATACCCGCATTATCATCCTGTAACTGAATTGTGCGACATCTACCAATCTGTCTACCAACAATAGAAGATGTATTGTTTAGTGTCCAGTCATCATACAATTCTAATGTTTGATATGCGGAAGTAACACCTTCACCAGTTAGGTCAGGCCACCCATATATGTCATACACTTTCATGAATTGACCTAGACGGAATGATATAATACCATTCTGCACACATTCAAAATCTCTAGGTTTAGGAGCATCTACAAATTCTGGGACTAAAAACTCAGTCCTATATCCTTTAACGTAAGCACGACCTGGGGATATCTCAAATGACATTAAATCATCTGATGCTAAATTACCATTTGCAGATGTTGACCCTGCACGATACACACCGTTGTTAAAACCATCATCTAAATTTTCTCTAGGTGTAATAGTAAATGTATCAATTACATAGTCACCTGATTCTTCATATGTCCTACGTGCTAATGATTTCTCTAATTCAGAGTATGCTGTAGAAGTAACAAATTCCTCTACCTTAGAATTATTAAGACGTAGTAATTCAATAAAGTTTTTATCTGTAGTATCGTTTATTGCTTTCTTTACAAGACTTGTCCTGATTCTAAATCTATGACCACCTGGGGCAGAATAGTTAGATGTGCCTGCAGCGTTGTCATTTAGATTAGGGTCATCTTCTGGAGTTACAATAGATTCACTAACTTCCAAACCAACACGATATGATGGTGTGTTAGTATACTGGTCAAGGATTAAATATGAAGATGGAATATCTACAAAGTGTCCTCTAATAAAATATACACCAGAATTAATATAAGCAACAGATGCCACTGCACTTGATTCAACTGGTAACAACTGTCCGAATGGTGACCCAACTTCAATCAAAGTTGTGCCGAAAGTTATTTCATTCTCTGCTAATAACTGCTCATTTGGTTGGAAAGTTTTAAGAGTTGTATCAGAAGTGGTGTCACCTGACTCAACATATTTGACATATAACGTTACATACCCACGAGATGACTCAGTTGATGGAATTGAATAGAGGACTTTCGCCTTGATGCCAGTGGTGATACCCTCAATTATTTGTCCATTTAACTGTGTCCTATATGTCTCAACGTCAACACCTAAGAAAGACTGCTGTAATATAATTGCTTGCACTTGAAGGTCATATCCTACCTGACCTGGGATAACCATAGCACCTTCTTTGAAGAAGTGCTGACCTATGGACTCCATTTGATTCTGCAGAATTGACTGCATAGTAGTCAATTCTCTTGCTTGGATTGGATATCCTGGGCGGAAAAGGACTCTGTAAAAATTGTTGTCCTTATCGAAATCGTCGAAATAAGGAGAAATATTCAGATTAGTATTCTGTGGCATCTTAGAACTCGATTACGATTTTTATATCCTCGATTTGGTCACCCGCACGAGTAATTGCTCCTCTGTTATCTATGTAGATAACTTCACCAGAGTTAGGCTCAACTTCGGGTTTAGCATAGCCGTTGGTGAATGCCATACCTAAATCATATTCTGTGTTGTTTATGATTCTAGTACTAGCACCTGATACAATCGGGAAGTTGATATCAGGGTCAGCAGATGCACCAGATGTTGCACCTACAACAGGGTTTCCACCTTCAAACTCAATTAGATTTCCAGTGAATTCTGGGAATACACCGTCAATTCTATTTTGATAATATTTTAACACTTTAGTTGTGTTATTCCATGATATTACACGACCACGTGCAGTCACCTGTTGACCACCAATAGTTCTGGATTGTGTAATAATTTCGTCAGTCTGGAAGTTACCTGTAAAGGTTGGTGAAAAGATAACTGCCTTTGTTGCTGATAATGTAAGGTCAGAAGTTAATTCTTCTGTGCCATACTTGTTAGGATTGATAACCAAACCAATACGACGATAGTCGTTATCAGTTGGGAAGTCACCACTACCTTCAGCGTATGTAAACTTGGTATTAATCATGACTCGGAATCCACCTAACTCAGTTGCAGGGGATGCTCCATGTCCTTCTACTGGGGCAATAACAACTTCAACACTACCGCCTGTTCCTGTACCTGCTCCAATACCATTAACTTCATCGATAATTACTTTACCGAATGTATATCCACTACCACCAGATGTTACAGTAGCAGATACAATTCTACCACCATCAACAACGAGTGATACACGACCACCAATACCATCTCCTTTAATAGGGACGTTTTCGTATGTACCGTTATTATATCCACTACCAGAAGAAGCGATAATAACTGTATCAATTTCTCCACCAATAGCATCTGCTACAACTGCTGTATCAAACAGCACTGGCATATATTCGTTAGAGAAAAACTTCAAAACCTGTCCAACTGGAATGGTATACATATACTTCCAACGATAACCATCAGCAGTTGTGATGATAGATGTAGAAGTACCTGTAGGCTCAACAGTTGAAGGTTTACCGTTAGGGTCGCTAGGTGATGTACCGTTATAGATGCACTTATATACTTGATAACTTGAGTTTACAACATAGAAATCTGCATCATATAATTTAGTTGCACCAGAAGATGCAGTCTTTGTAGCACTATAGTCATGTCTATACATGTCATACACATAACCCAATCCACCAGTAGTTTGCTCTGGGGGAATCCAGTCAGTACGTCTGATAACTTGAATAGTATCATTTGCCAAGACCCTCTTAAGGGATATCATATCCGCATAGTCGTCGGAAAATTCTTGGAAAGAATCTACTGGGTCAGGTGGTGCATTTTCGTTATCCCATGTCTGTGGACGACCAATGAATACGTACAAACGGTCACGGTCAGCTCCAGCTAAGAGGTCGGACTGTGTTGGGTCGGGACCCTCAAGTGCACTTCTGAAACGTTCGGCAGTAAAGATTCTAAATTGGTCGGTTAATAGTGCCATGTCTAGCGATTGCCTTCTTTATATTTATAGGGGTTAGTCTTCTTCATTTCTGATAAACGTTGTATATTCAACAGAAATGATGTCGGCTTGTGCTCCTGAGGAGTTTCCTCTCAAGATTTCACCGACTGTAAACTTATAAGTTGGGTCATTATCTACAATATTTTCAACTGTTAGTGTAAATTGTCCTGATTTAGGACCTGTTACACGAGTGGTTGTTGTTGCAGTTAAACCTGATGTTAATCCTTCTACTACCTCTCCTATGTTAAACAGGGTAGTAGTGTTATATGTAATGATAATAGTTGCGGTTGATGTATGAGTATCACCGTCTCCCAATTCACCCGCAGCTTGGATAGTTGCGGTTAGAGGTGTTGCATTACCATCATATATCTGGTCTCCAATTTGGAATAGAGTGGTGTTTTGTCCACCTAATGTTTCCTCAATACCATATTTAGACGAGGCGATGCCACCATCTAGATTAATTTGGTTTTCATATTCAGTGCCAGTATTAATAAGGTCAATAATTCCATCACCAGCTCCATCCAATTCATCATCATCTTCAAATTTTCTATTAAGAATTAATCCTAAGGGATCTGTAAATGTGACAATATCATTTCCCTCTAATTCTAATAAGTTATGTGGAGGAACACCAGTGCCAGTAGACCCAGATGTGCCTCCTACAAATGCTATGATTTGAGATTTCTCATTAGACCTACCACCATCAATGAATGCTAATTCATCAACTTGGAATGTTAGATATAGTGACCTAGTAGTAGGATCCCAGTCATATACAATAGCAACTCTGTTATTAGATGATTCAACAACACGTCTTACCTTATCAGTAACAGAGAAATCATACTGTGTGATACCTGTATTTGCATCATCTTGTAAACTATCTAATGTAACCTTCTGGTCAAAACGGAAATTTACACCTCTATCACATCCAGTAAATGATGTTGCAGTTTTACCTGTATATCTAATAACTTCTCTTCCAACCAAAAACTTACCTGATCCTGGATATGGGTCAGTAGTTTCTATGTGGATAGTTGTGTCATTCGAGTCAACGTTTGTAAGTATACCAGACAGATTGTATAGGACACTGTTTAAAGATTGACGATTTCTTGCAGTACGGATCAGGTCAGTGTCTCTTGTGAAGATAATACTCGGTGTTCCCTGATATCCGCCACCTCCTGATATAAGGTCGATGTTTGTGATAACACCTAAGTCAATAAATGCTGCAGCAGATGCACCACTTCCACCACCACCTATGATTTGTATGAGTGGTGGTGTCTCAAAGAATTCTCCTGCATTGGTCAAAGATATAGAAGATACCTCACCAAACTGGTTTACAGAAGCAACACCAGTTGCACCCTGTCCACCTCCACCAGAAATAATAATATTTACATCTTCTTCTGTATAGTTTCTACCTTGCTGCTGAATTGATAAACCTGTTAGCAGTCCTGTGATAGGGACTAATTCTGCACCACTACCTCCACCACCTTCTATAACTGCAGTAGAATCAAAATAATTATCACCAAATCCAGTCATCTGGATAAAGTCTATAGCACCATCATCCTTTAAATATACATTACCAGTAGCATATCCATTAGAATTTTCATCCTCAATCTTTAAACGTAAAGGGTCATATCCCTCACCTGGGTCTAATACCTCTACTGCTATAATTTCTCCTGCAACTCCTGCTATAACTGGTCTTAACACTGCCTCTCTAATAGGTGTGCCACAGTTTCCTATACGAAGTCTGGGTGGGTCATTTGAATCATATCCACTTCCATTGGCAGTAACGTACACCTCTCTAACACCGTAGACGCTGTTAAACATCGGGACGATTTGTGCACCAGAGCCAGGAACTGTACGTGTCATACGATTACTAAGTCACCTATCATGTTGACGTGTGAAGGAACTCCACATTGGTATTTGTAAGTTGTGCCTGCTGCCAAATCCATAGGCACAGTGTAATACTGAATTCCTTCGGTATCACCACTTACACCATCAGTAATTAAAGCTCCTCCTGCTGATACTTTGATTTCAAATGGGTGTGATGCACCTGTTGTATTATTAAATCTATAAGTAAATCCTCTATACAAATAGAGAGTTGGGTTGGCATCAGTTGTAGCAACACCAGCTCCATTGAAAGTATATGCTGAAGAACCATTTGCCCCAATATTCCATCCTATCCCAGAAGAAGCAACTCTTTCAAAGGTACCGTTATCACAGAATATTACTTTTCCATTTTCATTTTTATTCTGTCCAATCTTCATGCCTAACTCAGCTGTTATCGTTAGCTGATTAGAAACCAAAGCAGTTGTAACACCAGTACCACCCAAAACCTCAACACCAGATGTTGCAGCTACAGCAGTATAACTTCCACTGTCACCTGATACAGATTGCAATGCATTTTGCACAACGTTAGGTGAGGAGTTTGTAATTGTTAAATTATCTCCTGCAACATCTGTTGATATACCAGTGCCACCTACAAAATTAATTAAAGTAGATGCACTATTTGCAGTCTTACTATTATTATCTGTCCCTATAGTAGTAAATACATTTTGGTCAGGAGCACCTAGTGTCCCTGTCATATTGATAGTAACTGTGTCACCAGCTATTGAAGTGGATATGTTTGTGCCACCCGCAATAGTTAAAGTATCAGTTGCAGCAGATGCTGTGGTTGCTCCACTATCTGCGTTTACAGTTTCAAATAAATTTTGTGTGCTACCTCCACCACCTGTTGCAGTCTCATCATTGGCAGGATACCAGTAACTATTAGTGCCATCCCATTTCAATACTTGTCCATCAGATGCACCACCACCTACAGTTAAGTCAACATCACTAAGAAGACCTATACTACTACTCTCACTTATTATGTTTACCCAACCGCCTGATGTTGCAAATCTTGCTTTAGTGTCACCAGACACATACGCAAACATACCATGATGCACAGTGTTATCTGGTAAATCTCCTGTAGTGGCAAACACATTGCTATACTTTAACTTACCATCAGCACCATCAACATATGTTAATGCAGCACCTGTGCCACCAGCCCAGAATTTAATATCTCCTGTGCCATTTGGCATTACAGTTATATCACCATTAGCAGATGATATAATTTTGTTTCCTGCTACATCAAGGTCTGCTGTTAAAGAATCTAAAGCACCCTCAGCAAACTGAGACCCATTCCATTTTAGGAATTGTCCTGCACTGGGAGACCCGACGTTTATCTGTAAATTAGTGTCATTACCAAGATTGGTATATAACTCATCGATGACTGAATTTAATTTTATAGCTCCATCTCGCAGGCTGTCACCTGTGCCATCATTCGCTGAAGAGCCTATATTAAGATTTTGCTTTGCCATTTTCGGTAGTTTTCTACAAGTTTATTTATGTGCCATCGAAGGATTGTGCAGTAGAGTCAAAGTTACTTGATGTAGAATCAAATCTATTCTGCAAATCTCCACTTCCACCAGAACCAGATACAGTCAGATTTGCCTGATTTGAATCAAGTGGTGAGTTTTGGGCATTGTTAGCTGGTACAGGTCCGATGATTCGACAACGATACTTATACCCTGTCATATATGCCAGACCAGTAACACTATATGATGCTGCTGTTGCACCTGTGATAGCAGCAAATGCAAATCCACCATCAGTTGACCTATACCACTGATAAGCGATAGTTCCGTTTTCTGGTAAGATTTGTGCGTTAACTGTGAATGTCGCAGTTTCACCCGCATTGACTGTGGCACTTTGAGGTTGCAATGTAAACTGCAACGTTGGTGGTGTAGGTGCATCTCCACCATCATCATCACCACCTCCCTGATCCTGTTGGACAGGTGTCACTGTGAATGTTGTATCTATAGTTTCCCTTGTTGTCAATCCAATCATATAAGGGAAATCAGGAGCATCTTGGTCATCAACAGACAAGAAATAAGCATATGTCCCATCAGGATATTCTGGAGTTACACAAAATCTACCATTATGGTAGTCAAGGCTTCCAGTTCCTTCCACATATTCCCAATCCACAATCAAAGCACCAGCTGGTGGATTTTCACTTGTGCTACCATAATCAGGTCTTCCTGCTGCTTCAGTATCTCTAGCAGAATATGAGCTAGACATAGTAGTAGTGCTAGAAAGACTATCCCAAGGTTGTGTATAACCAAACGGACCGTAAATAGGAAATCCATCAAATGATATTCCTATCATTTTAGAATGACCATCAGGATGTCTAATATTATCACCGTTATACTGAGTAGACCCATAGTAATCATTATATGATGCTATTGAAGACCCCTCTCTCCAACAGTCAAGAAAATGTGTATCATGATAATGATATTGTCCAGACTGCTCTGGATGTCCACCACAAGAGTCAGGACCGAAGGTTACAGGTGAGTTAGGGAAATGTGCATTCCAACTAAAACCTGGGGGTGGGTTACCACCAGTCCCTGCACTGGGATTGAATAGTGCAACACCATTTGCAGCAACTCCGATAGTGCCTAATGGTGTGGGACCTCTACCATTTCTTTGGTCATAATATTCATATGTTCCTGTTGTAGGAGTCAGTGCTTGGTCACTTACGATTAAATCTAATCTATCATCTGCTGCTAACCAACATTCTCCTGCAATGGATGTGAATGTTGTTCCTCTGAATATAAACGTTAACTTATAATCATTAAAAACAAATAATATTCTATCATCCACTTTAATGCTTGCATTAACTCCTGTGAATAATGCAATGTCGTTAACGGATAGTGTTACAGATCTGATAAATCCGTCATGGGTATACTGATTAGAATCAAAAACTCTACTAATACCAAATGTTCCTCCACGGTATAAGAAATCATGGTCAAAGTCCTGCTCTGTTACTGTGTTTGGATTATTCTCATTAGGAAAAGTACCGAAAGATACTGGTCTTGGTAGACCATCTGATGCTACGGTTATAACCTTTGTTGCGTTATTAAATGATGCTGTTGCTGCCATGATATTATTTAGATGTCATCGAAGATTTGGTTAGGTGTGAATCCTGTAATTACAGTTGCACCTGTTTGGACAGATAATACAGCAGATAGTGAGTAGACAGGAGTTGCACCCGCAGCAGTTATTGCTACACGATACTCATCACTATCATCAGCTTGTGTAGTTGCATTAGTGAAGTATGTTGCTTGGTTAGCACCAATAATGTTACTCCAAGTTTGTGTGCCATACTCCTTCTTCTGCCACTGATAATTCATAGTAGAAGTATTAGTTACAGTAGAAACAACTGTGAATGATGCAGTCTGACCTTGATTGACAGTTACGTTAGTTGGGTCTTGAGTAATAGCAATTGTACCCTCAGTAATTGTAGTGCCACCAGTGTATTCACTACCCTCACCCGCAAGGATATCAAATCCACCATTTACAGGTGTGCCTGTAGGTTCTACGAAATCATCTGGGACTTCTGTTTCAACTAAAACCGAAGGCATAGCATATCCGACACCTGATGTCTTAACATCAATTCTTGTAATACCAGTCAATGCCTTGATATTTGCATCGAATCCAGAAGATGATATAACGTCAACGTTAGGACGTGAGTCATAACCGTCACCTGGGTTTGTGAGGATTGCGTTAGTTATCTGACCACGTGTAACAGTAGCAAGTGCAGCTGCATTTCTACCTTTGACTGAACCTGTATATTCAAATGTAATCAAAGAGTTAGAAGACTCAATTAGAGCAACTTCTCTTGCAAATTCTTCACCCTCTATTAAGAGATTGTCACCAGATTCTATTGGTGGCACAACTGTTGCTGCAATAACGTCAGCGTCACTACCAATGTATGAGAATCCAACAAATGTGCTTCCTGCACGAGGAGTCTCAGCAAAGATTATTCTACTACCAACCAATTCATATGCTGTTCCTGGCTCTTGGATAATACCATTCAGTGAAACAATAATATTGTTTTCTGGAAGTATAGTGTTAGAAGAAACACCCTCAGTCAATGTCAATGAGTAGAATAGTCCACCACGCTTAAGGTTGAATGAAGACCTTAATGAATCAAACTCAAATGATATGTCATCTAACTGTCTTAGTTTACCAACATAGTATCCAATAAATTCACTACCGATGTCAGGTGCTTCATTGTATTGAATCTTATCAGAGAATGCAACATAACTTGCATTACCACCTGGGGGTTGTAAGATACCATTAACATATACAAGTAAGTGTCCTGCAGGGTCTGGGAAGTATGCTTCACCATTGTTGATAGTAAGGTCGAATGTAGTTTGTGTACCGTCAAATCCTCTAAAGTATCTGTCAACTCTACCCTCAAGGGTGCGAGCAGATGATACCGCACCACCCCATCCATAATCAGACTGCACACTCATATTGTTAAGGAATTCTCCTTGTGCATCCTCAACCCAAATTGTTGCATTAATACCAGCTTGCTCAATAGCAACAACCTTACCGTATGCACTATACTCTGTAGCAGTGTATCCAACAACGTTAGTGTATATTGTTGGGAAGTTACTTCCAAGCTCAATCTTACCGATATTATTTGTAGGATTAGAAACTTCTGATATGTCTGAGGTTTCTGCACCAACAGGTATTAAATTACCAATCCAAAGTTTATGGACTTGATAGTTAGGGTCATTAGAATCTGTTATACTCAATCCATTGATATACTGAGTAACAGTTGCTGTCCAACCTGGGGACTTCTGGGTTGTACCTTGTAGTAATGATATCTGGTCACCAACGTTAAATGTATCGTTAACACCAGTATCAACGATAGGAGGTCCTAGAGTCAATTCGTAAATAGCTCTTCCATGAATATACTGGTTAAGTTGAATCTGTGTGCCAGACAATCCCTTAACATCTAAAATATAATCAGTAACACTACCGTAAACAACATCCCCTGCATCCCATGCATTAGAGATAGTTTCTACATCTATTGTTATACGTCCACCCTCTGTGTCTGTTAGACTACCAGACTTATTAGTGTAAGTTGAGAAGTATACTTCAGCAGCATTTTCTTTATTAAATGCATAATCGCCAGTGTTGAAATCTCCTTTCTCAACGTTGATTAACATCCTATCACTAACGTCTGCTGTAACAACACCAGTAGCACCAGAAGTTGTGCCCTCTATTGTATCACCTACGTTTATAGTGCCTGCTACATCTATAAGTTTTACAAATCCATTTGAATCTGCATCCTTAGTAACAGTCTGAATTACCTTACCTGTGTTGGATGTAGCACCTGAGACAACTACATTTTCACCGTTAACAAAGTTAGCAGTAATAGTTGATAATCCATAATACTTCATCAACACTCTGATGTTTGATTCATTAGCAAATACTGTGCCAATTTCAGCAGTAGCATCTGATGTAGAACCGTAGATAACATCAGCAGGATTAAATCCACCCTGTATTGGTGTCTCTGATGGGTCAGATGGGAATACAGGAGAAGTCCTTGTAATACCAGACCTTCTAACAACCGAGAATATTTGAGACCCTGAGTTATTAGTGTCTACAGTTACGTTTCTATGTCTACCATCATGAATGTAATGTGCACCAATTTCAAACCACTGTGCAGTTGCAGTCATAACATACCAGTAAGGTTGGGTAGTAAATGCAGTTACAGAAGTTTGAGATGCAGGAATGTAAGTTAAGATATCACCACGACGGAATTGGTTTGCACGGTTGACTCTGACTCTATATTCTGCACGGTCAAATCCAACATCAACTGTAGGTGTAAGTACAACAAGAGCAGGGTCTGTGTTGTAGTCAATACCCATTTGATATGTCTTACCAAGATTTTCTGCGTCTGTGCTAGGTATCCATGTAACAGATGCCTCAGTTGGGAATTTAGATAATTCTAGAGCATACTCGATTGGGTTTAGAGATGAGTCCATAATAAACTCAGCTGCCTCTTGGTTATACTCCAATCTCTCAGAAGGAATATATACAGGATAACCTGTCCAACCTGTATCCGCTCTGTCATAGAGGACACTCTTCATGTATTCTCTAATTCTTGTTAGATAGTAAATTAGATGAGACCTAGTTACATCTTGATATGCTATAAAGTTACCTTCACCATCAAACCAGTCTTGTAGTAAACGGAATGATCCAGCGTTACCCATAGTAATCATGTCATAACGCACTGCTTTCATCACATCAGTAGCAAACTGTAATGTGGCGTTTGTAGTGCCATAGTAAGATACTGTTTGGTCGTATGCTCTTTGCTCAATAGCATTTGTATTGAATAGAAGTTGATTAGCAACTCTTTGGTCATTTTGTGTGCCACCACCGAGTGCTGCAGATAATAGACCCATCAATGTGTCTACAGCAGATGTTACGTTATAACATGTGCCTCCCTGATAATTTGTATTACTGTTATAAGGGAATGTTTTTGTAACACTACCAGTTAGATAATTTACATTATTTGTTGCTGCTTCTATAATCGTATTGATAGGAATTTCCATCAATGTATTAAGTGCAGATACAACCTCAGGGCATGTTAGATTCCATGAAGAGTTACTACCTTCTCCACCATTACTTGAATCATAAGTAACAGTTAAATCACGAATTGGTAAATCTGGAGTATACTTAACAGGCCATGCGAATGGTAAAGTATAAGACCTGTTGAGAATATTACTTGGGTTAGTCAATGTATCATTGAATATTGCCATCAAACTGGTAACTTCTGTTTCAACTTCGTCACCCTCAGTTCCTGTATATTCTTCGCTAACTAGACGATTACGGTAGTATTCAAGCTCACCCTTTATAGGCCATGCCCATGTAGAGGTTTCAATAACATCTAACTCACTATCAATCACTGGGTCATGAGGACGTGGATATACATGCTGAGATGCAAACTGGTCAGAAGAGCAACTCATTGTCAATGACTGAGGTGCAATAGTAATTTTATTAGCAGTTGTTAATGTATGTCCTGCAACTGTAAATGTTAACTCACCAGTCTCAGGAGTGTAGTATGCATTGGTTGGTGTTAACTGTGCACCACCAACAATTTGAATTGCATTACTATCTGCACTGACAAATCTATGGACATATCCACCACCAGTAATTAATGCACCTGATGTTGCATTTACAAATGTATGAGGATATTGTTGTCCTGCAGGAGATGCACCAATATGTACTGTAAGTGTGCCATCTTGTTTCTTGACTGCGCCAGTTAAAGCAGAAACGAATGTATGAGGATATTGCTGACCTTGTTGTGATGCTCCAACATCAACAGTAATTACGTTACCAACAACAGACTCAACAGGTAACCATTCTTTTATTGCAGGGTCATCTGCTCTTGGATATGAATGGTTTGTATTATTACCGTCTTGTGTGCAAGTAAATGTAACACCGTCTGGAGCAATCTCAACCATTGTATTTGCTCTTGCAACGCCATTTGATGCAGCACTAATAAAGGCATGTGTATATCTGCTGTCTTGTGCTGCTACTCCAACGTTGACAGTAAATGTATCTGCAGTATAAGACTTAACAAGAATCCACTGGTCATACCATGGGTCAGTTGTTCTTGGATATGAATGCTGAGTTGCATTATTATCCATTGTGCAAGTAAATGTAAATGCATTCTGGACAAACTTAACTTTACCACCAGTCGTTACGCCATGACCTGCTGCAACCACAGTCAAATCACCAGTGGAAGAATCATATGTCGCTCCTGTAGGTGATATGTTAGTAGGTGCTGTGAATCCAGAAACACTTGGTAATGTAAGACCTAAGTCACCAGTTGCAGCGTCATATGTTGCAGTTGATGGAGTATGTGCTGTGCTACCTACACCTGTAATACCGATTGAAGAATTATACGCCCAATCTGTAACTCTTGGATATGCATGGGTAGTTTGATTACTATCCATTGTGCATGTAAAGTTGATTGACTCACCTAAGAATCTAACTGTCTCTGTTGAGTGAATTATATTGTTATTTGTATTTGAAACCCATGTATGAGCATGCTGTCCAGTTGCACCCGCTACACCAACATTGATTGTGAAAGTATTTGCATCTGCTGCAGATACAATCATCATCTTGTTGTAATATGGGTCAGTAGTTCTTGGATATGTATGGTTAGATGCTCCACCATCCATAGCACATGTAAATGTTATATCTTTAACAATGACTCTATCACCTTTTTTGATGCCATGCCCATTAGATGTTAATACCATTAATCCAGTAGCAGGATCATATGTCGCACCTGTTGTTGTTAGCAGTGATGTGTCTCTGAAGTCATGGTTACCAATATTAAGCACCATTTCACCAGTAGCAGGGTCATAAGTTGCACCACTAACATCATATGTTGACTTAGGTGATGAGCCAACGTTAACTGTAAATGTGTTAAGAGCAGTAGGTTCTGAGTTTGCTACAGTGCCATTTGTCGCAGCAAATCCACCATCACCAGTATCTGACATTAGACCAGCCCCTGCACCTAATCCAGTAGCATCATTGATACCCCCAGGTGTTGTTGCTTGACCCATATAATTACCGTCAATCCATGCTCTTATGCTTCCTTTACCAACTGCTAAGTCTCCACCAATTTTAATTTCCCAAGTTATCTCATGCTCTTCGTCATCCATATATTCAGTAATATCTCCAATGGGGATATCAAGCATTGCAAGACCACTATCAGTTGTGTAAGTTGCACCACCAGAATATGACTGGTTGCTGTTTCCTGCACGAATTCTAAAGTATGTGCCACCATCTCTAAATCCAACCCATACACCTTGTGCAGCACCACCTAACTCAAATAGACATGCATCTACTGCAGTTGATGGAATAACAGTTACAACACTGAATACAGAATCTTCAGTTGGGTCAACACCACTGCTACTATTTTCTGAAACATCAATATTATTTTTCTTCTGATGAATAGTTCTAGTTAGAAGAAGATTTGCATTTCCATTAATTCCTCCTCCATCTACTAATGCTGTAGTTGGATTAAGAACTGCATTATAGAATCTTTGATATCCATAGCCAGCATTATCTGTGATAATCTGGTCTTTCATTGCACGAATAGCAAGGTCTTTTGCTTTATTAAATATCCAAAGTGTTTCAGTAGATTGACTGTTAACATGGATTAAAGCAGACCCACCATAACCAACATAGAATTCTGCACCATACTGGACGTAGTTATCACCACCATACTTAAGGTTGAATACCATCGCCCTTAATAAATCAGTAACGTCATGGACGCAATTTATAGGACCACCTGGGATTGATAATGATGGGTATTGAATTCTACCTAACGCTACAGCATTTTCAGCGATATAACGAATGTTTGCATCTATAGCATCACCACATTTTTGGTATATTGTTGTTCTAGGATTTTGCTCATAAGATTGGACTTGTGTTGTATCAGGCTCATTACCCTCAACATAGTCTCTACCAAAACCATTTCTAAACGCTAGTATAGCAATGTCTCTAGCAATCTTAAATGTTGTAATAGATGCTTCCCATTCTGACTCAATATGTTTTAGAGAATTATTTTCTGTCTCAACATATAATGCAGATGCATCATATATTTTTTCATTACAATCAAATAGGAGGTCATGTGATACAGCATCAAGTATATCAACAACATCATCTACACAATTTACAGCACCACCTGTAATTGCAAGTGCTGAATACTTAGACATATCATTCATAATCTCAACAGCTTCCTGTGCGATTATTCTCTTATTAGCTTGAATTGCATCGACAGCATCTACAAATCTATCATTAGCATTACGATTTACTTGTGGATATCCTTCTGTGTCAATAGTTACGGTATCATCTCTATATGCACCACGTGCTGTATATACAGGAGAATGGTAGTCATCTTGATATTGTGCAGGGAATCCTAGAGATGAAGCAGTCTCACCTGGGCTAAGTAATAACTGATTCACTGCTTTTTCTGCCAACATTTCGGCATATGCAAATGCATCAAGCATTGGATTTAATTCATTCTCTACATGTAGAATATTTTCTTGACCATCTAGATATTGGTCGACAACATTCTCAATATTATATGTGCCTCCTGTTGCTAAGTCACTAATAACTGCAGGAAGAATATGGTCTTTAAGGTCTCTTAAACAATATGGCTCACCATAGCCAGGCATGACTAAGTAATCATATTCTGTGCCATCAATAGTTTGTGTATATTTGTTTTGAATATACCCAACAGTTTCTTCTGCAATGTAATCTCTATTCTTCCAGATAGCAACACCACCATCTCTAAATCTATCACCAGTAGGTGCAAGGACTTCTAAGATATCATTCATTAATGTTGTAACTTCATTCTGAATTGCAGTAGAGGCAGGAGATGTAAAGTTATTTGGTATTCTTAATTTCTGTGTGTAAGTACCTGTAAGGTCAGTGCTTGTAGTTGTAATAACCTCATTACATAAAGTTGCAGCATAATCCCATGTATACAGAGTCTGTAAAATCTCTTGTTGGACATGCTTCAATTTACCACTAACTTCTAGATAAGTCCTAGCAGTATAAAGTGTATTATAGTTACCACCATCTGCAAGGTCTTTAACTAAAGCACTTAAAATATAGTCTTTAGTATCACGAATACATGTGCTAGTACCACCGTATGACTGTGTCGCCATAGTGTCCCCAGGAATTGTAAAGTCTGGGAATTGTGCTTGCATATATCCAACTGCTTCCTCAGCAATCCACTCAGCGTTAAGTGAAATAATTCCTGCAGCGTCACGATATGATGCTCTACCTAAATCAACGTCTTTAATGATAATATCATCTGTGCCATAATCTACCTTTCTAGCAGTAGCATTAGATGAGCGTTGACCAGTGAATGTTGCATAACATTCTGTAGTAGAAAGTATGAATGGTTGCTCACCATCTATACCTAGTGAAATATTTTGTCTAGTATAATCAATTTGTGATGGAGGACTAAATGTAGCAGTATAATCTGCCTCTCCTCTTCTCATACAAAGTAAATCAATATATCCAGTAAATCCTAAACTTTGTTGGAATGATGTGCCAACCCATGCAGGAGCATAGAGATAGTTGTTTGTGTCAGCAGCACTAGCAATAACATTACCATTAAGATATAGTGTTATAACGCCAGTTGACCTAACAACTGCAAGATGCTGCCATACAGTTGCTTGGACTGTGCCACCCGATACTAATGTACTAGTGCCATTCGCAACGCGAATTGTTGAGCCATCTAAGTAAACTCTAAGACCTGTAGCTGCAGATGTGCGTCTGAAATCAAATATATGCTGTGTGCCAGATACTGCATCGGGTCTAAACCATGTCTCTAAAGTAAAGTCTGCAGTGCCCCATGTGAAATCATAACTATCTGCTGCAGCAAGATATCCATTAGAAGGAATTCTAACTGACTGACTACCAACTAAAGTAGTTTTTCTTTCTATAACACTGGTTGTGCAATTAGTATTTGATAGTGTTGAGTTAGTAATAAATTCACCAGCTTGGAATGTGCCTGTAATAGCACCTGAGAATATCCACTTAAGACCAGTATTAATACCGATAGCAGATGTCACTGCACCTGAGGTCATACCCTTAATCTGGTCACCAGTTACAAATAGACCACTAGACTTATTCTGATAAGCAAGTTTAATAGTCCTGATAGTTTCACCATCAACAAATGTGCCATCAGTAATAGATGCTAATGCATTGACATTATCAAGGTCACCATGACTGATTGCTGTTGTTGCTATATCTGCTAAGGTTGCAATGTATGCTTGGACGTTTGCACAGTTTTGTATAGACTGATTTCTACCAGATGCATAGTTAGGGTCAAAGTATTCTGCCCTACTACCACCACCCAAGAATACTGCATTAGGTAATGCAGATATGAATGTATGAGTATATCCACCACCAGACTTAACTGCTCCTGTTGTAGCAGAAACAAATGTATGAGTATATAATGGCTCACTGTTTTGTGCAGCAACAAATAACTTAATTGTAGTATCAGTCCTTGCAATAATTTGTAGAGGGACGTTAGATGCAGGGTCAGTGTTACGAGGATATGAATGATTAGTAGCATTATCATCCATTGCACATGTAAATGTAATGGAATCATCGTCTAACTTAACATACTCACCGACTGATAGGTTGTGAGCACCAATAGTCAACACCATCATACCTGTAGAAGGGTCGTATGTTGCACCTGTTGGAGTGTGGGATACTAATGGAGATGAGCCAACGTCAAGGTCAATAGTTGTTGCACCTGTACCAGAAATAGTAATAGGAGTGTTAAATGCAGGGTCACCCGCTCTAGGATAATCATGGAATGTCTCATCATTATCCATACTGCATGTAAACCTTATAGAATAAGGTCTAACAGTAACGCTATCAGCTGTAGTCCATGAGTGTCCTCCACTCAAGGTTAGGGTCATGATACCAGTTGTTGAATTATAAGTTGCGCCAGTTACATCTTTCTCTTCTAATTCTGTTGAGCCATTAGTATAAGGTCCTGCATATGTTGTTGGGTCTTTCAACATGTAACCTGTCTCAGAGACAGTAGCATTTCTCTTATAGTAGAGCAAGTTGTTGATTGCTCTAAACATTAAGTCTCTTGCTTTAGTAATTGCACTAATTGAAGGACCTTCCTCACCAGTTAAACCATTACTGATAGGACTTCCATCGGCATTAAAATACTTCTTAGTAAATTCTACAGTATTGTAGTTACCACCATTAGAAACATCCTCTGCTACAGCATCAATCATTAGACCAATATCACGACGACATTTAGTCTGGCCTGTAGTATATGTGCCGACGGTTTCATCAGGCAACTCTGTTAGATTACCATTGGTTAGAGTTGTATCTACAATGTCATGTAATGTTGTTATTGCAGCTTGCACATCAGAGCAATTATCTGTGCCATTATTTGATGTGTTAGCTCCTGCTGTGCCATAGTCATCATTAGGTGATGGGTCAGCAGTAATACCATGACCATCATAACCACCCTCATCTATCTCATTGTGAGGTTTAAATGTGATGCCAGTTAGACTTCCAGATGATGCAGTATAGTTAGCAGTGATATTGTTTATTATTGCTAACTTCATCCATTCTTTTGCTCTAGTGAAACCATAACGTGTTTCAGCAGATTCGTTATTTACATATACAAAGTTACCACTTGCATCGAAGTAATCTTGTGATAATTTACGTGTATAAACGTTACCACCTCTAAAGATGTCAACAGAGACTGCATCGATATAATAATGAAGGTCACGGATACACTTGCCTGGGTCAGATACTGTAAGAGATGGATATTGTGTAATCATCTCATCGTAAGCTACAGCAGCAATATAATCTTTATTAAGTTGAATTAGACGATACGCATCAGAATATCTTGACCAAGGATTTGTAATTACATCACCTGGGAAATAGAAGTATGGATGCTCAACTGCAATCTGTGCATCTGCAAAATCGATAATTTCTTGCTTATTACCAAGAATCATTGCAGAAGCATCTTTAAATCTGTTTTCTGCAGTGCCATGGAATGAGGAGTTAGGATTATTGTAATCAACTCTCTTATTGATTATTACATCTCCTGCAGATATTGTGCCACCAGATAATCCAGTATATACAACTTCCGTGCTTCTTACTTGCTCAAAGTCTAAGAAATCGTCATTTATTCTTTGAGAAGCATCATATAACTCTGTAGGTGTAATTGAAGATTTAGAAATGTCATCTACGATTACGTTGGGGTTTGTGATGCTAACAAGACGCTCAAATAGTAATCCGAAGAATGTAGAGCCAGGGTTGATAATTAACTCGTCTACAACGTCATTTGTAGCAGGGTCTTCGTATGGAGCGATAAATGTGATTTGACCAGCTATTTTAGACTTAGCAGAGTAAATATATTCGTTTAATCTTAAATCAAAGATTCCAGTCTCAAATTCTGGAGTACCTGATGTTTTACTTACAACAACACGGTCACTAATGACTCCTTGAGTATCAACGTTTGTTTCTTCAATAATTGCGGTATCACCTTCTAAGTTAGTGATAGATTCGCCAAATTCAAAGATAGTTTCAGTATTAAGTAGAGTTACAGACTGTATAAGTGCTGAGAATAATTCTCCCCTTACAATTTCTTCATTAAGTTGGAATGTGCCCCCAGTTACGTTAATAACGTCAATATGTGCTAATCCACTATCAATAACAGTTGCAAAGGTGTCTGAAAACTCACCTTGCACTTGTTGACCTAAAGTTGGGAAAATACCAAACTCATTTGTGCCATTTGAGTCATAAAGTGCAATTCTGTAGATAGGAGTTGTAGTAACACCTAAAGTCCTGTAATTAACCTTAGATGGTGGTTTAGGTGGCTCAGCAAAAACGATATTACCGCCAACAACTTGATATGACTCACCTGGGGATTGGACAACACCATTTAACGTAATTAGTAACTGGTCGTTTTGTACGATGACTTGCTCACCTTCTACAGTGATTGGGAATTGCTTATCAATACCATTGAAAGCACCAGAGATGTCATCCATCTTTTTAACGATAGATGTCAAGATTTCTTCGGAAGATGTTAATCTTCTCTTTCTGAATAAGACTTCTGTGTTGTTATAGTCAGTATAAATTGGTTGAGCAGCACCAAATGATGTAATCTCGTTTACATTACTATAGTTGTTAATATTAACCTGTTTTGTAAATTCTGTGCCGATATTTCTTCCAGAAATGTCTTTACCACCAGTCAACTCAAGTTGACCAAACATATTGAATCCTGCAGGGTGATTATTTTCTAATACCTGAGTTTTCCACTCTGTAATAGGAATTTGAGACTTAACAACATAAGAGAAGTTTTGATAGAAGTAAGAGTCTTGAATCTTCTGGACAATCTCTGATGGTTTACCAACATCATCAATAAACCTACCTGGGGTGCGTGTTAGTGAGCCAATATTCAATACACCACGAGCAATACTGAGGTTATCGATAACACCAGCTGCCTTAGATATTTGACCTGTTACTCTTTCTCCTGCAGTCCAATCACCAGTATAATCAACAATCTTAAGAATCTTAGGACCTATCTGCCAACCAGTATTAGTAGATACTGTGCCGACTGCAGTAGCATTCTCAGGACTACTACCTTGATATACTTCTTCACCTTCTAAGAATCTAGATGTTTCTACAACAGCAACTGCTTGACCACCGAATACTTCAGTAAGTAATGTCTGACGACCACTACCTTGTGTTAAGAATGTGATGTAATCTCCACCTTGTGCTGATTGTAAAGTCAAACCAAAACGTAGTTGGTCAGTTTCTAATCCTGCTGCTTCTCCTGCTATAGCATAGTAAGTCTGTCCTGCAACTAAACTTGTTAAACCCGCACTACTTGGTTTTGGTAATTCACCAGTTGTGCTACCAACATTATCAGCACGGAATTGCACTTCTGCACCAGTTGTAATACCATGTGGGAAGTTAAACTGTAGATAGTTAAGGTCTAAGTTAACAACATAGTTGAATTCTGATTTTAGAGTTACAGTAGGCTCAGATGAATATCCTCCACCTGGGTTTTTAATAATAATCTCAGAAAGACGATTATTCTTAATTATTGCCTCAGCAGCAGCCCCTGTGCCTCCACCACCTTCAATTATAACTGCAGGAACTGAAGAGTATCCTGAACCTGGATTTGTAATCTTAATCTGTGCAAGTATGGATGTGTTGAAGAGTTGTAAGTTTACAGGGAAGGTAATTTCTGGTTTTAAAGTATAGTCATGTGAATATCCAAAACCAAATTCATTATTCTTCAATCTCTTAATCTTACCAATATTTCTACCAGTTAGGAATACAGATGCACCACTACCTTCAGAAGGAATAATAACATTAACTGCACCACCAGAACCTGCAAGTGTGCTACCTAAGATACCTGGGATAGCATCAATATCTACAGTTGCAGTTGTATAACCTTTTCCAGGATCTGTAACTGATGCACTTCTAATTGTGCCAGACCCAACTTCATCATCTAATTCTACAAGAATTGATGCTTTACCACCTTCTCCATCTCCATTAATAGGCACATCATAATAGTTTCCTGGGGCATATTCTGTACCTCCATCAGTAACAACAATCTTCTCAATTTGTCTAAATGATGCAATGTCACTGATAATAGGTAACCTCTGATAGAAACCACCTGGGCTAACAAGTTTAATACTATTAATAGGTCCTACTGCTCTTGTAGAAGTTGTAGAATAGAATGTATATGGATTATCAAACTCATCTGTAATGATTTCTGCAGATGCCCTTTCAGGTTCTTTTAATAATGGGAATTTGAATTGGAAATCAGTTACAATTTCTGATATAGTAAATGTACCTTGGAATGGAGTTGTAATAACATCAATAAATGAGTTTTCACCAACAGGTGAATCTGCTCCTAATCTAGATGGGTCAAAGTAGTATGAAATATTAGTAACTTCACCTAATACAGAGAATTTAACAAAAGGTGCATTAGACCCAGTAGCATCAATACCTGGGGTACCTACTCTTTCAATATTGTTAAATGAGTATTCTAGTTTATACTGGTTGTCTTGTGAGAATGATAGGTAGTAACCAAAGTTAGAAACGTCTGATACATCAAAAACATATTGATGATTTCTAGTAAATTCTAAGGTTGGGTGCTTACCATATATGTTGACTCTAGCGATTGCATTATTAACAAATGCAGGTTCGTCTAATGCAGTTTCTCTAATAGCAAATGTAAATTCTCTAGACCCTATAAGTTGGTCGATAAAGAAACTACCGTTAAACTGATTACCTTGGAATCCTTCTGTAAATAGGATGTCTCCTGCTTTAAAGTTATGTGGACTATTTGAAGTTGCATATACAAATTCAGTCCTTACTTCACTCGCTCTTATAATATCTTTTTCTAATCTAGCAGTTACACGAATTTTCTTAACACCCGCAAATCCAGATATTTCAACACTCTTCTCATCAGCAGCAAGAGTTATATTACCACTATTAAGTGAAACAACGTCCCCAGGAATGTATGTTGAGCCAGGCTGCACTGCTTCTATTCTTACAGAATAGTTGTTACCCATATCATAGGGCATCACCCTTGTATAAAGACTAATTGCTTCTATAGTCTCTACAAATGTCCATGTTACACCACCATCTGTATCATCACCAGTAGTGTGTATAGGTGCGGTTGTGCCTGCAACACCACCACCACTGACTGCTACTTGATAAACATTCAACTTATACCATACACGTTGTCCAGTAGCATATAACAATCCAGGTACCCACTCAGGCATGTCTGACCCAAGATATTGAGGTCTAGGATATGGATGCTGTGTTAGGTCAACAGTAAATTTACCCGCATCATCAATGAATGCCCAGTTAATAACTCCATCACTTACAACACCAGTTGTGTGGACAGGTGAAATACTACCTGATGTGCCTGCTCCTTGTGCTGCATAGATTCTCTTACCATTGTAGACTCTATCACCTGTGTTATATGCAACACCAGACTGCCATGGGTCTTCCTCTTCAATAGTATCAAAATAAGTGCCTGTAATCTGGTTTACATCATTAGCAGTTGTGCGGAATCTATCAGTATTATTGAAATTACCATATGCCTTACCAATCTTATATTTTGTGCCAAACCCAGGATTCAATAATGTGCCTTCTGGGACATCCACAATCGTAGCATATGCTGATGTGATTCCTGCAGCGTTAAATTGTTGTAGTATACTGCCTTTAGTTAATTTTACACCTTGTGTAAATGTAAACTCTCTAACGTTATCAATTTTCTGGTATAGAGCATCTCTTAAGTAGAATTTGTTAACAACGTTTGCAGTAATCTGTAGTTGTCTACCCTGTGGTGATGGTATGGTAGATGTCTTAGTGCCATACTCATATTTGTCTGCTGTTAATGTATATGTGCTATTAGTAAGAGTTGATACTGTCTGAGACATATCAAGAATCTGTAATCCACCAGGTCCTACCTCCCATACACTGATTGCAGGGATATTAACATCACTCCATAGTGTATTAGCAGTTATATCTGTAAATGCATAGTTTGTATGATTAGTCAAACCAGACATTGTGTAAGTCCCTGCCTTACTGTGTAACCTATCAAACTTGAGAAGAGCAGCATCACTATTAGACATAGTAATAGGAATCTCAGCAGCAGGAGCAGAGAATGTTGCAGAATAAGGTGCTACATCATCAATTACTAAATCGTCAACATGACCAACATAACAATTAGCAGATGATGGGGCAGCACTAGGTCCTCCAACAGTTATAGCAGATAGAGATACATCTGTAGTGCTCTGATACTCAACTGCTAGGTTACCATTGATGTAAACTTCATACTTATAAAGACCTAATGATTCTTGACGTTTCTGGAATAAAACATGATTCCATGCTGCTCCACCAAAACCTGTCCAGTATGTTGCTGCAGTAGACCCTGCTACTTGGACATTATTAAGATGAATATAAACTTTACCATACCCAGGTGATGTTGAATCTCCATCTAATTCACAGAATAATTCTGAGCCAAGTGTTGGTAAAATATGGAATAATATTGGTTTATGGTTAGTTGCATAGGTTGTTGTATCCATAGCAAACCATGCCTGTGTAGACCACTCTACAGTAACAGTATTGAGGTTTGTTATAGCAACAGGTGCAGCAGAGTTAATCTTCATTGACCCTGTGCCAAACTTATAGATGTTGGTATCTACAGATATCTCAGATTGGTTTACATACTGCCATGTGCCTTTATTAAGTTTAGTGTGGTCAAAGGTTAGATTACTATCATCATTGAAACGGAAAGATGCTAACTGATTAGGCACTTGACGGTCTATAGCAAGTATAGGGTCACCTGAGTTATCTACAGAATGTCCTTTTGACTTAAATCCAACAGTTGCAGTATCATCGACTTTAGTTTCAGTAAGTATAGTGCCATTATACTTCATGTAAGTGATAACGGAATATCTGTTATTTTCAGACTCATCAACATCAGTTACAACAGTATAATTACCAAATGCATCAACAGTTATACCAGAATGGTGTATGTTTCTAAATGTTGTATTGCTGAGAGTTAATGTTTTTGCCCACTCCCAAGATGATTTTGCAGTTGCATATGCAAATTTATTAATTTGTATTTTATCAGTCTTAGAAGTAGCATTATTATAGACATCAAATATTAAGATAATATCACCATAATTATCTTTAACAAATTTTGGGTTTCTAACGTATCCACCAATAGCTGGCATCTGACGAATATAGTCAATCTCAATATTTGCTCCATCATAGTAGATTTCACCAAATATTAAATCATTATTCTCATCATTTACACCAGTAAAGAAGAATCTATCATTTGACACCCACATAACTTGTGTCATTTCTTCTGACCCATCCTCAGATGCAATCTTACGTTTCTCTACTAAGTTACCATCTATATCACACTGAATAATCCACATATCATTGGGGTCAGGTGAATTACTATCTGTATAACCACCAATGTAGATGCGTTTCTCTTGGTCTAATGCAATAGTAGTAATATAGTCTCTTCTTGTGCTACCAGATATACCAGCTATTGCTTTCTGCCATTCTAAAATACCATCAGGATTATTAGCATTATTGAATCCTGACTCAAATTTTGCTAACCAGACGTCTGGGTTGTAGACTGAGTTTTGGGGGTCATATGTTTGGCCTGTAACATAAATGCAGTCGTTTTCATAAGACGTATCTAGATACATCTTTATAAATTCAGCTTTCTTCTGATTTTGGTTTTGTGGAATGTAATATCTTTCCCAAACCTTTTGACCTAAGTCATCAAACTTAGCAAGGAATCCAGATTGGTCTCCATCAGTTTCAACAATAGTACCACAGATATATGTAAAACGGTCTTCGGTTGTTTGAATATCATTAATCTCTACATTAGCACTCGCTTCAAAATACTCTGCTAACCAGTAACGAGTTTTCTTAAATTGTTGTGGATGTGAAATACGTATCTGTGGAGGATTTGCAGTATCGTATCCATTACCTGAGTTTATAATATCAACAGTATTAATATTACCAGTATTAAGTAAATTGATTCTTAGTTGAGCATCTTGACCTGATGCAGTAATCAATTCAAATGTTGGTGGGATATCAGCATTATATCCTGTGCCTGATGTATCAACAGTTAGTGATTCAATACCCGCAACAACTTTTACTTTGAATAGTTTGTTAGTATTATCGATAACAGGTGTTGAGTTAACGATGATTTCATCTTGTGCTCTTAACTCATGACCAATATCAGTTGTAATGACACCATAAGGACGGTCACCAATTATCTCCTTAGTATACTGCATAACAGTATTACCTTTAACGGATTCGATAATTGCAGATGCACCAAAACCACCAGTGTCAGTATCATCAAAGAATACAGTATCATTAACCTGATAAGACTCACCTGGGTTTTCAATAACAAATCCGTCTATCTGTGCAGATTCAAACTGTGTAGTTGTCTCAACTTCAATATCAACTCTAGATTCTGCAGATACTCTTGGGAAGTAATCATAAATTTGTAGAGTTGCCTCTTCTGACATCTCAAGTATTTCTTGTTGCTCATTAGCATCAATAATACCGTCATTGTTACTATCCTGCACCTCAAAGATAATAGGATAACCTTCTATCTCAGTTGTAAGGACATCTGCTTCTTGGTTAGGTTGACGGTCAACATCAATATCAACATTTACATAAGGGTCTCTAAATCTTACAACACCATCTGGAATATTCTCTTGTGTTGCACCTTGAGTGAAATTCCAATTATCAGGAAGTGAGTTAAACTGAGGTCCTAGAATATAAGGGTATTCTGGCACACCAGTGTCTGATGCATCAATAGTAATAAAGTATGCATATGTGCCATCAGGATACTCAGGTGTTTTACAGAAACGTCCATTATAGTTGTCTAAGTCACCTGACTGGAAGTCATAGAAGTAGTCAGCAACAAATGTCCCTGCAGCATATTCAGAAATTAAAGGTCCGTCAACTCTAGAAGGATTTGGGTTAGTTGCTTCATCATATACAACGTTTGCTTTTAATTTGTATGATGTACGTAATCTTCTAATACCACTGTTTTGGTCAGTAGGGTCAATGTAACCATAAGGACCATATATTGGGTTACCATCAAATGCCCAACCTAATATTGGAGAATGTTGGAAATTAGATTCTAATTCTTGGAATTGTTGTGTAACAGGATTTAAAAATACGTTATCACCAACAACATATCTTAATTCTTTAGGGTCAGATAGGTGAGCATATTCACCACCAAACTGGTTGTTATATCCAGTAAATACATAACCTTTTGCATTATCATACTTAGATGCTAATTCATATTCTAAGTTTTTATTCCATTTAAAGACTTCTGGAGTAAATTCTGCAAGTTGACCAACTGCCTCTAGTCTAATAGTTGTATTACCTTGTGTATATCCTATACCTCTGTTTGAAATAACAATTCCCAATACACGTCCTTTATCTTCACCAATTGTACCTATAGTTGCCTTTGCAATCGCACCAAATCCATCTCCATTGATAATAACAGTTGGTGAAGTTGTATAACCACTACCTGAGTTAATAATAGCGATAGATACAATCCTACCATTGATAACAATGGCTTGTGCTAGTGCACCTTCACCCGAATTTACTTTTATAGTGGGAAGTGATGTATAACCTGTACCGAAGTTAGTAATATTAACAGATTGAATAGACCCTCTAACACTTGCAGTAGCAGTAGCACCTGTACCTCCACCACCTGTAATAGACACAGTAGGTTGAGTTGTATAATTCTGACCACCTTGCTCAACCAAGATTCTTGTTACTCTTCCACCAGTAATAACTGCTTGTGCAGTTGCACCACTACCATTTCCTCCAACAATCGATACAAGAGGTGATTCTGTGTATCCACTACCTCCTGCAGTTACATCAAATCCTGTAAGACTACCATTAACAATAACTTCAGCAGCAGCACCTGTACCTCCACCACCGTTGATTTCTACAGTTGGTTTTGCTCCTGCATCATATCCTTCACCAGAATTGTCAACAGTAATCTGTGTTAATGGTCCGAATTGGACGAAATCACCAGATTTGTATCCCCATATAGATACACCGTTTATCCATGTACCTATAGGACTGTTGGCAGCAATATCTTGTCTCTCAGATATAGTTTCAACAATTCTAGGGAATCTTAGTAACTTTCTTTGGTTACCTGGGATAAGAGCAGACCCAGTAAAAGGTCCTATCTTATAGTTGGGTAATCCTGATGCTGCAATATAAGCATATTGGTCATTAAAGAAAGAGTTTTGAATATTAGTGGTAAATTCACTAACAACATTGTTAATAGAGGTTATATCTGACTTACCTCTGTTTAAATCAACAGATAATAGAATATTACCCTCAGGTATAATTTCTGTAGGGACGTTTAGTTGATATGAGAATGAAAAGTCGTCTAGACGTGCAGTAACAGTAAATGTGCCATTATAAACAACAGGGTTAGCACCATAGATGGTAACTTGGTCAGAAACAAGTAAACCATGTGGATTATCGCAAACTATAGTTGCTGTCTGATTATTAACACCACCTGGGGTAGCAGAAGTAACTTGAATAAGTTTTTTAACGTTATACAACCAAGAAGTTAATCTTTCGTCAATATCAGTCGCACCTAAGTTAGCAACTTTTAATTTATCACCTTTTAGATAGTATGACCCAGTATCGTTTAGTATTGTTGTACCTGCTTCAGCAATACCAAGAATTCTCATCTTACACTCGGTATCTGTGCCAAAATTGGTATATACGAAGATATCGGATTGGACAATTGTACCTGGATCCCAATCCTCTACAACATTGTTTTTACTACGAGTACATTCTATAAACTGGTTAAGTGACTTCTCTTTATACTGGACTTGCTCTACATCGTTAATTAATATAGTACCATTTCTTTCTGGCCATCCAATAGTCGAGTCAACGGTAATTATTTGCCCATCTGTAGATAAAGGCTCAACTAGAGTCGTTTTATAAGGAATCTTAAAGAGACCTACTAATGTTTCTTCTGATATTGCTAATTCATAGATTGTGTCAGTACCTTCAATAATAGTAATGACGTTTTCAATCAATGCGTTTGCTTGTTTGATGTTTAGGTCAACAGCATCAGCATATTGGACTACTTGGGAGTCAATTAGGTTAGCAGGGTCACCAGATATCAACTCAGCACGTAAAACAGTGTCTACGACCCATGTAGCGTTGGATGGTGAGATGATTTCGTCTCTTGGGTAGAATAGTGATACATTCTCACCAAAAAGAATTTTAAACAAATATTGAGTTGCTAATTCAGTACCTTTTGAGATATAGAAGTCACTAATATTTTTAATAACTTGTACAGGGTCTACTTTTGAAAAATCAATATCTAGAGTAGGTAAATATTGCCTTCTAAACTTATCAAATACTTCTTTGATAAACAGACTGTCAAGATTAGCAACAACTGCTCCTGCAAGGTGATTTGACTGTCTTAAGTTTGCTTCACTAGCATATACTTCGTTATGATAATTGTCGTATGTAACAGCACCAGAAACGCCTCTAGAGCACTCTAAAAAGGCAGAAGGTGAATAACCTATTCCAGGTTCTATTACGTCATATCCAGTAACTTCATCAAATCCAACATCTAAAGATGCTCTTGCTGCTTTTGGCTCAGCGATAAAGATTTTAGGAGGAAACTCAGTAGAATATCCACTACCAAAGTTTGTAATATTAATATCAGTAATTTCACCGTTGAATATAGTTGCTGCAGCAGTTGCACCAATACCACCGATAGGTTCGCCAAATCCATCCTTTCTATCGTCAACAATATACACAGATGGAGCATCATTGTAACCACTACCACCTGTCAACATCTCAATGTTGGTAACTGACCCAGATGCAACAGTAACATCGAGGACTTGAGCACCAACAGGGTCTATGATAGCAACTCTAGGTGCAGTTACATATCCTCTACCTCTATTGGTTATTTGTATCTCATATACTTGACCATCTTGGTTTATTCTTGCCTGTGCTTGTGCATTGATACCATCAGCAGGGGCAGGGTCAATATAAACAGTTGGTGGATTAGAATATCCACTTCCCATTGTTAATACAGAAATGCTGTCAACATTTACTCTTCCTTCACTATCAATCGTGCAGGGACTGATTGTAGCACCTGATGGATTCTTAAATGTGATTGAAGGGATAAAACTATAACCACTACCACTGTCATCTATAGTAATACTATCAACCGTGCCTGTTTCATCATCTACAGTTAATGAAACTACTGCAGCAGTGCCATTAGGGTCTGTAGGGGTTGCTACAACAGGTATAGGAGGGTTATAAGAGTTATATCCTTGTCCACCATCAATTAAGTTAATATTTTTAATACCACCAATCAAAGACCTAACAGTAGCACCACTTCCATCGTTAGAAGTGATTATTACTTTAGGGTTGAAGTCTAAACGATACTTCTCACCACCTGTTTTAGGAATAATTCTGGAAACTTGCCCTGCAGCGTTAACAGCAACAACAGCAGAAGCACCACTACCAAAAACAGGAGCAATATACTCAACAGACCTAATATCAATCTCGTCTGCTGCTCCAATCGGATTTTTGAAGATTACGGTAGTCTCAAAAACAGTATAATCAACATATGGTTGTTGTAATCTACCATTTTTCTGAATTACGAGTCCAATGTCAGATGTTGGACTATATGCAACATCATTTACACGTAATGGATAATTTTTTGTGCCTTGCCACTCTGTATAGCTAACATCGTCTAATGTTATAATAGGTTGGTCTGCATAACCGACCAAATATGTAACTTGAGTAAATTCTGAGTCGTCTGCACCACTTCTTGCTCTAGGTGCTACTGTAAATACTAAATTACTACCATTGATTGTATAATCAACATCAGGAGTCAACATATCGTTGTATGTTATGACTATTAGGTGTTGTGCACTAGGAGGTGCTACAGGAGTGCCTAAAAATGATAAAGGAAACTCTCTTCTTACACCATCAAACAGAAGAAATGGATTTTCTAGTTGTTGTTTCTTTTTATTAAATTGTGGATACGATACACCTGGGGTAATGATGGCATCAGGTCCTCGAGTCACAGACTCGTAGTAGATAACCTCATTATCAATCATTATCGAGCCATTTTTCTCGACAAATCCATCAATACTCTCTATTTCTATCTTTGTATCAATAGTGCTAATTTCACTAAGCAATAATGTAGAACTTGACAACGTTTTAGAGTTGTAGTTATCAAGATTGAGATAATTTAACAGATTATTCAGAATGTCATAAGGACGTCCTGTTTTCTCTTGAGATTTGTAATACTCAAAAAGAAAATTAACAAGTTGTCTATCTTCCTGCCTAATAAACTCAGGAAGTTGATTTTCAACTCTATCTGATACGTTGATATTCTTAGTCTGCATTATTACCTAGAAACAAGAGGTATCTACGGGATACGTAAAGGTATCGGAGGGGTAGTCAATGATATTTAGACCACTTGTGTCACCTAAGTTATAACCAGAGAAATTGTTAGGGTCAAAAGACGCAATCGGCAAACTCTGAGTGTTATAATCTATAGGATTGACTACTGGGTTAAAGAAAGTTGGGTCTACACCTGGGGGAATCTCAATAGTTGGAGATATTGGCATAACAGAGATTGGAAGTTGCTCTGTACCGTCAGGTGTTTGCTGAATAGCAATAGGACCTACACAAACTTCTCCACTTCCATAGTTTACAGTGCCTACAGCAGCATTTAAGACAACTTCTGTCTCATCTCTAGTAGTAACCAACATAAGATTGCCCATTCCATCGTCTCTGATGTTTACAGGCACTAAAACTTGTGTTGTGTCGTCGGTAGAGAAGACTGTGCTTGTTGTAGAAGCAGTAGTAGTTGTCCCAGTAGTCAAATTAACCAATTCTTCAGTATAATCAGTTGCATAGAATGTGCCAGACTTAACAACAGAGAAATTAGGTTTACATTTTTCACCTAAATTGCTTCCATTGCCTTCTGGGTCTCCTGCAAAGCTACTTGGGTCATAAAGTGGGTTACCAAAATTTAAACATTGTGTAAATACGTTACCAAATGTGAATTTATCAATATTTTGACCCAATGTAAGTTGTGTAACGTTACCAGAAATTGATGTATCACTATTATCGACCATTGCACCGAATTTTGACCCCTCAACTCGATTATTAAATCTGTCAGTCTGTCCGCTTCTGTTATATTCGTCGATTGACTGTAAAATTTTAGTACCTAACTGACTTCCAGTAAGTGCAGTGCCATTTGCGTTGTAATAAACGTAAACTTTTGGAATAATGTAAAAACTGGTTGGGTCAATGACCTCAGGTTGGATAGATGCAACTGCATACTTCCTTAAATCTTTTTCAATTTTTGCTTTTGTAGACTCATTCAGTTTATTTCCTGTTTTTGGTCTAATTGCAACGTATACCTTACCATATACAGGTGGAGATAGTTTCTCGCCACCGTAGGCGGTTACAGACGCTGCCTGTGGGTATATTTCAGTGACAATGTGCTCATAGTCAGATTCTGTTACAGCACGGTTTTGAGTTGCATATGCTCTAGGTGCTCTAAACTTAATACTTAATGATGATTCTTGGTCTTCACCTTGCTGACCCTTCTCCATTGTCATTGTGGAGATATTCTGTGGAGGTATCACACGACCATCAGAGTCTCTTATCTGTCCTATGAATGCAAAGTTGTCAGCACCGTTTGCTTCGACACCAAAAGTGGTGACATAACTCATAGTGATGTATTCACCATCAATTAAACGACGTCCGATTATACCATCACCGAAGATAACCTTATATCTTTGGTCATCAGTCTCTTCCAGATAGTAAACACGAGAGTTTTCATCAAGTCCTGTTACGTTTCCTGCTAGATTGTAAGTATCAGTTTCACTAGACTGAGCATTTGGTGAAATATCTACAGTTAACAATTCAGTATCAACACTTTCTGCAGGAATTACAAATTCCTGATTCTTAGTGTAGTCAACTGTATAATTATATGTTAATAAATTCCCTTGATATATGACAACGTTAGAAAAGTCTGCAATACCTGTGCCTGTATTTACTGGGACTTGAATATCTCTAGTCAAAGTAAACGTAAATGTGTCTAATGCGTTATCAGCGACAAATACATCTCCTTTACTTAATATGCAAAACTCAGGGAATGTAGTGCCATTTAATGCTGTAGTAGTTTGCACCTTAATATGGACACATGCCTTCGGTGCTTTAATTGAGCGAGGAGTGTAATTTAATTGTTTAGCAATTCTTACAATATTATCTCTTACAGTTGCAGATTCTAAGAACGCTTCATTCAATGCCATGTTAGCATTAAAAGCAGTGTAGTAAGTATTGTAAGCTAGAATATCAATAAGATATGAGGCAGCACTACCTTCAAAATCATAATCAGTAAATTCTTTCCTAGTTCTTAGGTAAGACCTGATTGATTCTTTTATCTCAAAGAAATCTAGAGAAGTTAATTGTGACGGTATAGCAGGCATGTTACGTCTTCTCTAATAGGAATTCTACGTTTTGGACTAACTCTTGTCCAACAATAATATAATCCATTGATATATCAACAGCATTATTATCTGGTGAATCATCAACTTTAACCTCTGTCACTTCAATACGAGGCTCTAGTCTTTCCATTGTATTGAATATCTCTGTACGAATAGCATCAGCAGCAAAGACATCCCATTGCTCAAATAAAAGTTTTCTGACTCTAGACCCAATCTCAGGTTGAAATGGTCTTTCGCCAAACATAGTCAGTAAAAGATTCCTTACAGATTGAGAAATTGCTCTCTCATTCTTCACAGCACCAAAATCTTTAGTAGAAGGGTTAGCATTTAACGAAATTGCTAAGTCCTTGAACCCTCTACTGACGTATTTTTCTGCTCTGAATTTGTAACTCGGCATTTACATCCTTTTTTGGAATATTTATCACTTGGGTAGTCGGTTATTAACGTTTTACCCTCAGCGATAAACCATTCTGCTCTGTCTACTCTAATCACCATGTTATTCCTGGGTATGAACAAGAACTTTTACAGGCGGTTACTATCGCTATAATCTATTTATAGGGTTTTCCGACTATTTTCCTTGACCTCTATATCTTTTTTTCGCGCTATTCCTACTTGTTGCCGAATATTTGGTATGTTGACCTCGTCCTTGACGAGTTTTCTTGGGTCTTACATCAGTATTATAAGATGTACCCATCATTCCAGTTTTAGTTGCCATAATTTAAGGTTAATTTACTAAGATGCTAACACAGTTGGGTGTCCAAATGCAATCATAGAGTAACAAGGATAAGAAAATCCAGGTACTCCGACTCCTAGAGGGTCTAGGATACGTGCCAGTGGACGTTTATGTGCAAAGACTGTAAGCGTTGTTGCATTACAGACTCTAATGTGACCAACTCCACCATTATCTTCTATAGTTAGGTTACTACAGGGGATAGGAGTTGGAATTGGACACACTGATTTGCCACACGGACACATATAGATTATTATATTCGTACATGTGGCAATGTGCAAGGTGAATGTATCACCAAATACCATAACAGGGATTCTGTTTACTTGCACCATTGCGCGATCTGGCGTAATAGGGAAAGTAGGTATCAGTGGTGTAGGTGGCCACCAACAAGTCTTATTCTTAATTACTATAGTATAAGGTATTGGTGGACTACCGCAAGACTGTACTGAGTGTACAGTGGAGGGTAAACAGAGACCATGACCAGTGCAAGGTAATCCATTCAATGATGTGACAGGTTTTAGAAATCCAAATGCCATTATTAAGTGAATTCTCCGTTAAGTTCGTTTCCTGCATTATATGGTCGTCCTGTAGGCACTTCTTGACTACACTCATCAAAGAATGGATTACCTGTATTATTCATTGCCCTTCCTAGTGCAACAGTACTACCAGTCAAATAGTTTCTTACAGTCATTTTACCATCATATGGTCCTAAACGCATATTATTGTTTTCATCCACACGCTGAGGGTTGATTGCAATCGACGCATCATTCACAAATGTTAGTCCAACACCAGTCCCACCACCACCTGTGCAACCTGTGCACCAAGGATTAGTGCGACCAAACGCAGTTATCTCCCACCATCTTTGTCCTGCAAGTTTATTTCCGCTTCCATCATATCCACAATACACATCTAGAGGTCCTGTAGTGTTACCGCTTCCGCGAGTATACGTATCCCAACACTCTGCACCTGGGTATGAGCCGCAGTTTACATTCATTGCGTTGTATGATATAGAATTTCCACCACCATAATTGTAATTAGTGGAAGTTGTGCCTGACACATTACTACCCATCCATAGTTGTAACTGCTGCACCTCATTTAAACCAACACCAGTATTGTAATCATATGTATTCTCATCTCCACCTATAGGGATGAATATAATATTTGCAGAGTTACTAGGGTCACGGTAGCAACGTCCATCTACTGTGCCATCATTACAATTCCATACTTTCGCATTTCCGCTTGCGTTACTCTTTGGGACTACACGTCTTGGCGCAAGCACAGGTTTAGTTTGCTTCTTAAAGAAATTCATAAACGCTTCACCCTGCGCACCAATGGTCTTACCCTTAATTTCTAATGATACTCTATATGATGCAGACTCCTCTTCCGATGCGCAATACTTATATGGTAGATATCCATACGCTTTTTCATTATCACTGGCAGTCCTACTACCACCTCTCCTCACTTTAGTGATGTTGGGTAGGTTGTTAGTTAAGTTTTCCTCTTGTCCAACATCTAAGTATGCGCAAGGCATATCAAACCACCTTGATATATTGTATAACTTAGGTTGACCAGTTGTTATACAATTCTTTTTACCGAATGCACCGTATACATGTGATGAGTCATCGTTATATTTGTCTACCGCTTGACCAGTAGAGTATATCCCAGGCATAATATCCTTCTCAAACTTAGCAACACCTGGGGATATCTGACTCACATACTGGAATGTTTCCTCATCTGGGAGTGCGGAGGATACATTACCCCTTGCATCTATTTCAATACAGTCCTGTTTGATGTTAAAACAGTGCCTAGTCTCGTCCTGTGTCTGCTCTGCAACGCGAATGTAACTGTCTGGGACTGATACTTCCTTACCTCTAGTAATATCACCTAATAGCTGAGTTGTAAAAGACCTATTTTCAGTGTCTTCGGAAGCAATAGAAGGCGCATAGTCACCTACAGCACTGAATGCCTCTGCCATTTCCTTCCCCATTGCATCAATAGTGACGTCACCATCGTCTACAGGGGGTGATGTAAACTTCATACTCTCTGGGTCAGTCACCATAACCTCTGGTAAGTTAACTTGATTGTATCCAGACCCACCATCTACGATGCGAATTGACTTAATAGACCCATATGAGTCGACTCTTTGGATTTCTAACACTGCTTCGCGGAATACTGCCTTCTCTTTATTCTTACTTGTACCCTTTTTCTTCCTGTCTTTGATGTCAAATACGGTATATGTGTTTTCAATGTGCTCTTGATTCTCATCTTTTGACGATGGTGCGGGAATTGCCTTCTGAAAATCGGGATTCATCTTAGGTGACCACTTCTTTACAAACTTAGAAGTGTCAGATGCGGAGAAATCATCCATGACACGCGGGTCTATCACCTTTATAATAGGGTCTTTGTAACCTATTCCGCCATTTATAATCTTAATTTTAGTGATTTCCCCCTTATTATTGACTACTGCCTTCAATTTTGCCTCATCTAGTGTGCGATGAGGTATCAATGCGTTAGGGTCTATCTCCACTTTGTAGTAAGATATGCGTTTTGGGAACTCATACACCCCACAAAAGGCAGCTTTGTTGGGAATTCCGCGCCCTGCAAGCACTAATGCGGTTGCTCCTGTCTCAGAAGTGATGGTTGAGCCGTAAGAAAAGTCATTTCCGTTACCAGTTAGCTCCATCATACCACATTTTAGCTCATCTCCGAAGTAATAAACAGCAGCTAAGTCCCATCCATTGAGTTTTTGACCCCTTGAGAAGAAGTTTCCGTTGTTAGAGGTGTATCTAAACAGTATTCTCTTCGTTTTTGTGTCTATTTCAAAGAAACATGCGTTAGTATCCTCGTCTCCATCGTTAATTTTGATACGTGTTTCGTTAGTTTGCCATGAATCTTGACGTATTTCGTAAAAATGTGAGTGAAATGACAGATTAGGGATGCATGGGTCATCATCAGCATCACAACAAGGTGCATCATTGAGTACATACTGACATGAGAAGACAGGACCATTCCAAGGATATGACGTGTCATACAAATAATACATGAATTGTGTGTCATAGGAGTCTTCAAATCCTAAGTAACGCGGTACCGCAGCCTTCGTTGCACCATTTAGTCCGTAAAACCACTCAAAGTTAGCATCTGCACTAAGTATTTCTACTCCATCCGTGCCATTTCCCCATCCTGCTAGCCCAGGTGTAGCTGGATTTGCTCCATTTCCTCCTGCATAACCCACTGGGTCAAACATTCTGTAGTTATTAAGACTATATCCAGGTCCTCCAGAGTATCTTCCGCTACCTGTATTGTTTTCATCGTAGGCATACCACCCACTTTTATCAATACACTGACCTGTAGGTCCTATATTACTACCATCATTGATAGTTTCTACTGGTGCAACTGGACTATCCTTAGTAAAACAATACCCTATGATGCCCTGATACACATACTCTTCGTCAAATGCTCTTGCAGGAGCAATGGGCCCACCTTGTAGGTTGACTTCTCTAGCAGGGTCGATAGTATAGAAGTTGTCTATATCCTCTCCATAAGTCACTCCATCAGGATTCTGATACTTGTAATGGTAGATTGCTGCTACATTCTCGTTAGGGTCTTTAAATGTATTAGCATCTGACTCTGATGTAAAAACATATCCTATTGTCCTTATTAGTTTATATTGGTTTCTACCCTCTCCTACTGCTGACGGAGTGGCACTACCCACTGTAAGCATAGTATCATCAGGCCAGTAAGAGTAATATAGATTGAGTGGTTGAGTATTAGTAACCTGTTTCTCCATTGTCCAGAAGACAGGTTTACCACTACGTGGCTCTGCGTTATATCCTTCTACTACTGATTGCCATGATTCATTCTCATTACCGAAGTCTAGTTTAATTAGACCTCCGTCATCACTATACTTGTGGTCTCTCTTACTAGGGCGAAACCAACGGTGTATAGGACTTCTTCTAAAGTCACAGTAGTCTACACAGTTACGTGTAGCATTTGCTCCTATGTAATGGACTATATCCTCTCCTAAGGGATTACTCCCTGCTCCACTATTATTAAATGTTATCTGATAATCTGTCCCAGGTCCGCTATGGTTTGCATTAGAACGATACTTACTACTAGCAGGACGCTTATACGTTTGCTTAAACCCAGGTCCTCCTATGGGATTGGGAAAACTTCTACCTGTCTCCTGTATGTACGTTGCCATTAATTGCGGAGTCTTCTTCCAATTTATTTAGTCTCTCATATAGATTATCGAATAACTCCTTAAGATTACTATACTCGTCATTCCCAGGTATCTTATACTTTACCATATCCGCCCCAGGTGGAGGTAACTTATTAAAAGCAGTCTCGAGCACCGCAATGCGAGACGCTAAATTTTTTACTGCTTCACTTAGTTGTTTGAAAGACCAAGCAACCGCTTCCATCTCACTCTCAAACTCAGGGACGCCATTTTTTTCCATCGCGATTTTTTTAGAATTTAGCAGTTACACCTAACACAGTAGCATTAGGGTTTCGGGCTAGAGCTACTTCTCTTGCCTCGTCATAGTTACGTGCACGCACTTCCTCAAAGAAGATTTGTCCTGCTACGTAGAGTTTTACTTCGTGAATCATGTCGGTAAGTCCCTCCATTAGTTTGACCGCCTTAAGATAATGTTTCCATCTAGGTCTTCTTCATATTCTAGCACATCTCCTGCCAACCAACCAGTCTCCCTTAACAATTCCTCAGGAAGATTAACATAGGCATTCAAGTCATCATCCTCGAGTATATCAAGAGTGTATCGTTTCATACTGCTTAAAGTCATTACACCTTATGTAGTGTTTCCACGAATTGCACCCACACAACTGATTTGATATGCTACCACACCCTTATCATAAAGGTCTTCTATCTCAGATAAACCACCATAAGGATGATGCAACATGAATCCATTACCTAAGTATACACCACCATGATTAGGTGCTCTACCCTTAGGTGCACTATAACCACCACCTAGAGGGTTAGTGTATAGTCTAAACAATAGTATATCATTCTTTTCCAGTATTGTAAAGTCTACTCCACCATCATCCATTCCCCATTCTTTCTTGTATATCCACTTACCATCCTCTTCATTAATAGCATCATCAGTAAAAGCATATACCTTCCTAGCATTGAAGTCTATCAAATCCCTACCTAGAAACTCTCTATAGTAATCTCTTATAATCTCATAACAACCAAATAGTCTATTACCTGTCCATTTCTTACCTAATAGGTGTGCATATGTTTCTCTAAGTGCTAAGTAATCTTCTTCTCTATTCATCTTGGAAATGGTATTAACCCTATATTAGCAGATGCAGTGGTAGGTGTCAAGGTTAAATCAAAACCTATTGTAATTCTAGGAGTGTCATAGTCTTCTATTACCTTTACTTCATGATATCTATTCCCAGGTCCGATATAAACATTACCTATTTCATTCTTAATCTCCTTATCTTCAAACACAGTAACTGTATTATGAGGTCTGATAGAGATATAACCATGATAATCCCACTCATGATTATGCCATTTCAACACTTCATCAGGCATATGATAGTTAACCCATGACTGCATCCATACATTATTAGACTGATAGTCATAAACAATACCTCTCAACTCAGTGAATAAGTCATAGAAGACCTGAGTAGGAGAGGTTAAACCAAATATATTATATTTTCCATATGACCAAGTAGGGTCATCACCATCAAAGAATGGTATACAGTTATCTAATATATTGACCATTACTCTATGGTTGGCGGAAACAACCTTAGATTTATATACGCGACCCTCTAGAGGCATTTTTTATATTGGAAATTTTTTTATATACGATTAGAATAAAACTCTCGCTTTGGGATACTTTTGTAGGTTAGGGTAGTAAGTGAATTTAATATAGCACGAATTAACTGTTTTAACTGCCCATACTCTCTTCAACAGTGTAGTACATGCGTATGTATGTCTCCACTCCCCTGTGTGCTATGGTGTCGTGCGTCCTGTAGTGCTAGAGTATAAGACTTAAATGCCCCATACGTCTCCATGCCTGTGTAGTTAAATCTCCAAAAGAATTTCCTCCCTTTACTGTATATTATAACATCTACAGGGGTGGGTGTCAATAGGGTGATTTGGTTGTGCATAGTGCTGTATAATAGAGGATGCGGAGATCCTGGAACTCCGTGCGGTAAACTCTCTTATATCTCTTATACTGTGTGATTCCTCCCTTACAGTCCTTTTCTTGCTTTGTATGTCTTATTGCTCTGTTAACTGTGTTTACTGTCATATGAAATGGGGCAAGTAAAGGCAAAGCGAAAGAAAGCAAAGGCGGGCAAAGGCAAGCAGGGGCAAGGGGTCTTCTGTGGTCTGTGTGTATATCCTGTCAGTTGCTTGACAAAAAAATGTCCCTGTGTTACGCTCTAAGACAACAACAACTGCGAGACTTATACGACTCACTCCTATATTTATTTAACCATTTAATTGTTTGGTTAAATTGCTACGTCATAGCATAATCCCTCCATGATGTATCTATCGCATAGTTGCTGATACTGGGTAAATACTTCGCTTAGGTCTGTGTCTATTAGATACTGACACATTTCAATTTCGAGGTCTGCGGGTAAGTTTCCGCTATCATACAAATCTAAGAGACTTGCGAGTTTTTGGGGAAGTTGGTTTGCTGTTTCCATGCTGTTTAATAAATGAAGTGTGGACTTATAAAGAATTAATAACTAGATGCAATGCAATGTTAATTAATTTCGAGATGCCACACTATGTAAAAAATTTGGCGTCTCCTTGCGTGGGTATGGGTGTTAATCTATTGCTAACTCCATACCGCTTACGAAATCCTCTTTAACATTCTTGTAACCTACGAACCACTCATAGTTTTTCTGAAATACTCTCATACCATATGAGAATTCATCTAAAAGAGCGTTTAGTCTGCTCTTAGTGGTGTTAGACTGCCAACCGCCATCTTTGATGATGATTGAGTTAGACTTGATTGTTGCGATGTGATTGCCATGTAGATAAACATCCGCTTCGTTATCCCATCCGCACCTAACCATTGTATTGGATGATGAGAAGTTAGATCTTGATCTTACTGCTCTGTTCATTGCTCTTTCGATTTTTCTCATTTGGATGAACTCCTGTGTTGCTTATACTAATATTATAATGGATTGACACCTGTATTCCACACTTGTTGTGACAGTAATATAAGTGTCATATGGATTAACCAGATCAGTATTTGATCTGCTTATTATCCATAGTGATGATTGTGAAACCTGATCTTTTTAACATGTTTCTGTATCTCACTATCTGATGACTTGATAGAAATGCATCTGTATCGTTAACCCATGCAATGTAGGATACACTTGCTAGTTTAGTCTTATCAATGTGGATTGCTGTGTAGTCATCCATTGATATGTCATCATGTGCTTGATCATAAACTACCTTACCTACTACATTGCCATCTATAAGGATATTAGAGAACTGACTAGTGCTATGTAAGTGATGTAGTGACATGCCATTTTTCCATGACCCTGACCCATATGTATCGATTGCATCAACAAGTAACTGCTGATATAGGTCTCTCTTCACATTGTCATTTCTGAGTGGTGTTCTGAAATTTAGTGATTTGATTGTCATGTTTTCCTCTGTTGCTTATATTAATATTATAGAGGATGAGATGCCACTATTCTATACTTAGTGTGACAGTTCTTTAGGTGTCATAAACGATAACCCTTTTTCCACTTTATGTGCTAGATCTCTATAGTCCTCATTATCCCATAATGATAATAATGTGTATAAAGACTTTAATTCATCCAAATCAAGTAATAAAGAGTACTGTGTGTTCTCATGTATTACTACTTCTCTAGATTCCTTTTTCTTAGGTCTTTGTTTCATTGTCCTCATTAAATGGTGAACTGAAGTATTTTGTATTTGCTACATATAAAACTCCTAGTGCTGTGAATATTCCAAAGAACCCAATAATTAGGATGGGTGAATGGGGAAAATCGTAAAAAGGTACGTTCTGCATTATACTGTTATAAAAGGTTGATTAAGTTGGATAGGGTCAGTTTCATTCGCTAGAAATACATTACTAGCAACATGATAACCTTTATAATTGGTGTTGTATATAACAACATCCTGTAATAACTGATCATCATTTAGTGATTGTAGTTCAGTTAATAGATCAAGATACTTCATTAATTAGACTCCATAATTTTAGTAAATGCTGATTCTATCTCAGGTGAGAGATCATCGTTTATGCCTGTATCTAATAGCATATCATACAGTTTAATGAGTTCGTATCGCTCTGTGAATGTTAATGAAAGTGTTACCATTTGACGTACCTCAGTTGTTTGTAATTGTGACATGTTACTCTGTTACCATCGTCATCTATTAGAATAGTACGATTATAGAGTGGTGTGTATCCAGTCTTATCAGTCTCACCTGATATGTAATTGATTAGAACTTGATACCACTTGTTTTTATAGGTGACGTTATCACTTATAAAAATATCCCTGACGTTCTCATATGCATGAGTGATTGTTTGACCCATTAAACCGCACCTATTGGAAAGATGGATGGTTTAGGGATTTCGATCTCGTCATCGATGTCATCGAAATATGAGTCACCAGTCAGTTCTTGTTGCTCTGTAAGTGCATCAAATGATGGGTAGAAGAGTTGATCTAAAATCTTCTCAGATAATACTTCTTGCTCATCAGTCATTAAACATCTATAATGTCTGAATGCTGAATAAACTAGTTCGTATTCTGTTCTGGTCATGATGGTGAATCTCCGTTGCTATACTAATATTATAAAGGGTCAAGTGACCTTATTCTATAGTTGATGTGACACTTATACTACTGTCCACATCGTTGCCAAATTCACTAGTATTATGATAGAGATTAATAGCATTGAGAATTACCAATAGTGTTAAACAAATGTTTCTATACATCAAGATTTGGGTATGATGATAGAATTCCAGTATCCCATCCCTCGATCGGGAACTATGGGATATTGATCTCGCTCGATTCGCTTCGGTAGCATGTGTATGTCTGAGTCATCTACAATAATAAGTAATCGCTCAAAGATTTTATCAAATGAGTTGCTCATTTTCTTATATCCATGACCAACATATAACTGACCTGCTACTACTGAGAATGTCGCAATTCCCCAGAATATATAATAGAATCTAGATTTAACTTGATTCCTCAGTTTGGTGCTTTGTTCACTCATTACGAAATTCTCCTTAATACTGCTGAGTCGAATGGAAAAGTTGGATACAACTTCCTAACATCATTATACCATATCTTTAGTTGTTTATCGTTCATGAGATACAATTCTATACCATGACGATTTAAAGATCTGGGTAGTGGATAGTTAATCTGCTGTTCCTCCATATAGATGGTAGTCAGTCTCTTCTTGATAGTCGTTTAACTGCTCCTTAAGAGTTAGTTTCTGCTCATCAGTCAATAGACTTATGAATCCTTCCACTATATCACCCATGAATAAACCATCAATGGATGCTCTTCTTATGGTGTCTCTGATTAAATCAGATTCATTTACAACTGGTGCTTTAGGTGTTATCATGTCTAAAAGATCTCGTTAAGGTTATTTAGAAATAAGAATTGAT
>NHFO01000008.1 GCA_002170235.1 Flavobacteriales bacterium TMED113 | reverse complement strand
AATATCTTCAGTAGTTTCACCATTAGACCAAGCAAAGTTGTAAGGTTCACAACCACCTTCAACTGTAATATCAATTGAACCGTCTGTAGCACCAAAACATGTTACACCATATCCACATTCATAAGAAGAGTGAGTTTCAGTAATAGTTAATTCAGCTGGTTCAGTGATTTCAATTGAGGGGATGGAATATAAACATCCGTTAACATCAATTATAACTACTGAATAAATACCTGCACTTAGTCCTGATAAATTTTGATTTTCACTTGTAAATCCACTTGGTCCATTCCAGTTAAAAGTGTATGATTCACATGTACTTCCTCCGCTGACATCTAAATCTATAAATCCGTCTGAAGCTCCTAACGCAGATACCCCATAACCGCATTCATATTCTGATGTGGTTTCAGTTGCTGTCAATTCTTCATCTGGTCCGTTTATTTCTATTACAGGAATTGTTACCGTACATCCATTATCGTCAGTTACTGTAACTGAATAAGTACCAATTCCAATTTCATTTAGACTTTGTTCAGAGCTTGAGAATCCTTCGGAGTTGTTCCATGTGAAAATGTAGGGCTCACAGCCTCCCTCAACTAGTAAATCTATTGATGCATCAGTTGCACCAAAACATGAGATTTGATACCCACATTCATATTGCCCAATTGTTTCAGATAGAGTTAATTCATCAGGTTCATCTATCTCTACAGATATTTCAACACTACATCCAAATATATCAGTTACTTCAACCGAATATATACCTTCATCAGAAATATTTTCTAAATCTTCATCTGTACTATTGAAGCCATTAGGTCCTGTCCAATTATAAATGTAAGGTTGGCAGTTATTTCCGCCTTCTACAGAAATATTAATCCAGCCATCAGACGCTCCATTGCATGAAATTTCATACCCACAATTAAATGTTGAATGTTCTTCAGAAATTGTTAGTTCTGCAGGTTCCGTTATTTCTATATTATCTATTTCAAAAGTACATCCTTCTGCATCAGTTATAAGAACCTGGTAAGTACCCGGTTCAAGATTGTTTATGTCTTCTTCATTGCTTGAGAAACTATTTGGTCCAACCCATTGTATAATATATTCGTTACTTGTACATGTGTTACCACCTTGAATCAAAAGGTCAATTGATGCATCATTAGCACCAAAACATGAAATTTCATATCCACATTCGTATTCAGAGATAGTAAGATCAGCTGTTAATTCTTCCTCTGGTTCAGCAATTTCAATGTTATTTATTTCTACTGGACAACCTTCTTCATCTGTTACAATTACAGAGTATAATCCCGGTTCTAATCCAATTAAATCTTCTTCTGTACTTGTAAAGTCATTTGATCCAGTCCAGGAAAAAGAATATTCTCCAGTCCCACCCTCAACTTCTAAGTCAATAGTACCATTATTAGCACCGTTACAAGATATTTCATAACCACATGCATAGGATGAAACCGTTTCTTCAACAGTTAGAAGTTCTGGTTCTGTAATTTCGAATGATGAACTAATTATACAACCATTCGAATCGGTTACAATTATCGTGTAATCATCTACACATAATTCACTAATATCTTCAGATGTTTCACCATTAGACCATGAGTAATTGAATGGGCTTACTCCTCCGTTTACATTAATATCAATTGTACCTGTACACTCTCCATAACATGCTACGGATAAATTTTCGCTAATACTTGTTAATGATATTGATAATGCTTCTGGTTGAATTAATTCAACTTCAAAATCAATTGAACAGTCATTTTCATCAGTCACAATTAAAGAATATATACCAGCTTCAAGTGTAGATATATTTTGGTTAGCACTATCATATCCATCAGGGCCTTCCCACTCATAAGTATACTCACCAGTGCCTCCCTCAACAATTATGTCAATAAATCCATTATTCCCATTGAAACAACTTACGCCAAAACCATTATAATCGGAAGATGTTGGAGTTATAACGATTGGGTCAGGTTCTGTTATTTCAAAGGATTCAATTTTTATACACGAGTTATTATCAGTAATTAGAACTGTGTAATTTCCAGCATATAGATTAAATGCATCATCAAAAATACCATCTCCATCCAAGTCAGCTAGGTTTTCGGAAGGAAGTATTTCGCCAGTTTCAGAATTTTGCCACTCAAAAGTATATTCTTGACAACCTCCTTCAATAGTAATATCAATTTCTCCATCATTTCCCTCAAAGCAGCTTACATTAATAATTGAAAAATCTGTTATTTCTAGTAGGGTTGGTTCAGTAATTTCTACTGTATCAGTAGCCAAACAACTACCGTCTGTACTATTTAAATCCTCTATAGTTACAGCATAAAAACCAGCATTTAGATTTGATATGGAACTATTATTTTCCCCAGATATTGTTGACCAGCTACCGTCTTCATTTAATTTTTCCCAAGCGAATTGGTAAGGTGAAATACCACCCTCATAATCAGTGTTTATAATCCCATCAGACCCACCAAAACATGAGACGTGGAAGCCACAATTCTTTTCTTCTGGATTTGCAGAAATTGTTAGTTGATCTGGTTCTGTTAATGTCACAGTTGTTTGTGCGGCACAATTTTCAGTACCACCAGAAATAATATAATTACTATCAAATATTGATATAGTATAAGTTCCAGCTATTAATTCATTAAAATAGCCATTTCCATTTATTTCGTCATAGCCACTAGGTCCCGTAAGTTGATATTCAAATGGTGGTGTCCCCATTTCTTCAGAAACACTTACATCCATCCACCCATCATTAGCTCCAAAACAAGAAATTTCGTAACCATTATAGTCTGGAAGAGAAATTACATCAGGATCAGGATTTCCTTCATCATCAGAAATGATAATTGGATCAGGTTCAGTTATTTCAATAGAGTAGTAGTCACTTGGACAACCTAAAGCGTCAATTACATTAATAACATAATTTCCAGCCGGGAGTTGGTTTATATTTATTTCTAGTGGCTCATCTTCATTGTCGGGAAGATCGTCGTCATTTGAATCAGCATAAATAAATGGGCCAAGGTATGTTGGGGCAAAATAAGGGTTGTCGTTAGCAATTATATAATTCCCAGAGTTGTATGGTTCTCCAATTCCAAAACCATTTAAAACTTGAACTGACCATTCTGGAAAAGAGCAATATATTGCATCAAGACAGTCATACGGGCACCCGCCTGTAATAAAATCTCCAGAAGGGTCTGAGGGATTTATCCAATTAATACTCCCGTTACTATCACCAAAGCAATACTGCTCATCATTATTGCTTTCTACAAATAGTTCGATAGGCGGAGGTGGTGTTAATGTAATTGTTTCAGTAACCTCACATATTCCATCCCCAATACCATCTCCATCTTCATCATTTCCACTTGGAAACTGAACTGTTAATTGATAGTTTCCTGCAGCTAGATTTGGGATTTGAATATCTGGAATAAAGTCTGTTCCAGTCCAGTTACCGATTATAGTTCCATCTTGATATTGTAGTTGTAATGAGTAATTTTCATAATTATCGGATTCACTTGGAATGTTAGGATCTGACCCAGCAAATGGAAAATCTCCCCCAGTGATATCATTAAGTTCAATTGTAATTATTCCGTCCGAAGCATCAGGACAAGATACATTATAATCACAACCTTCGCCATTTGGATTTCCAAATAATGCAAATGTACCGGGTGGTGCGATATAATAAACAGATAGATTTTCTTGAATGTCAACTGTATTTATTTCTATTTCCTCTGGCTCATATACTGCAATAGGGTCGTCAATCCAGTCAGCAACAATACAAGGTGGGTCATTATTATCTCTAACAACAACATAATAAAAATTACCAGTGGCAGAACCTGGTAAATTAGTTAATATATTTCCGTTACCAATAATTCCATTGGAAAAAGATTGTTCGCCGTAGATTGGACTACTTGGATCAGATGATGTTACTCCAATGAATTCAGGATTATCTCCATTTTCATCACAAGAATACCATGTATATTTTGCATTCTGCAATGGTGTTGCGTCTAATGAACTTGTCACAACATCAATTAAAATTTGACCATCGTCTTCGCCAGGACAGCTAACTTGGGTCACTTCGGATGATTGATCATATTGTATACTAAATTCAAATTCATCAAAAAACACAAATTCGCAGTCATCTAAATTCGTAGTTGTACCTTGAGTACATGTTGCAGTAATAAGTAATTGTTCTAAGTCAGAGCTAACTAAGGTCAATGTGTTAAATTCTACAGCTGCACTGTTAACATTAAAATTATATTGAGACGGATCTGAACATCCTCCTCCAGAAACTGATGTAATTTGAATTTCACCTTCTAAACCATCACAAGGTGGGCTATATAAGTCCCATGTAATTTCAATTGGTTCATAATCTGGAACAACATTAAATATTTGTTGTTCACCAGCAAAACTATCTATCATGCAATTAGATATATCAATATCATTACAGCACTCTATACTTTGAGGGACAATAAAGTTTGTGCAATTGGGAATTAGGCCTTGGACTGCATTAATGTATACTTGAATAGTGTAAGTTCCAGTAGACACAGGAATTTCATTGAAAAACTCAGTAAAAGACTCTCCAGCGTCTAAATCATAGTTTATTCCATTTACTTGAACAAACCCATCAGAAATAATTACAGGGTTTCCACTATTATCTGCTACTGATACATCCATATGAATGTACCCAGATTGGTTAGCGCATCTAGGATTTTCAACAATTAAGTCCGTGAGTGTAACATTTAAATTACAGCTTTCTCCACCAATCATGGTTATTTCATTAAAACCACTATCTTCACAAAAATATTCTGTTCCACCCCCAGATGTACTTTGGCTAAATGTTAATCCAGATTTTAAAGTAATTATAAGAAAAAATCCTAAAAAAAGATTTCTTTGTAATATTCTATAAAATTTTACCATCTACTAATTTTTTAATAATACTGTAAGATTTGTACAAAAACTATACCAGTTATTATTGTAAATATTCTAAAATTAAAATTAAAGAATATGATAAGAAGTAAAAATAGTTAAAAATTTTTTAATATTAATGATTCTCCATCTAATTCTGCGTATGAAAAATGCTTGACACAATCTCCTAAATTCACGTATTTAGAATATTGATTTAATTCAATTATTTTAGGGTCATGCAAATGACCAAAAATGAAGTAATCAATTTTTTTATTTTTGAGAATTTTTTTAGAGTACTCTATGAGAGGAGCGTGAATATTTTTTTTTGGATAATTTAAATTTTTTTTCCTACTACTGTTCGATAAATATTTCGCAATAGAAATCCCAATATAGGATGGAGTGATAGCAAATAAAAATTGACATAAGGTATTTAAGTAAATTTTTTTAATCATTTTATAACTAAAATTACCTCTACCCAATCCATCTCCGTGAGCTACGTAAATTAATTTATTATTTATTTTAAAAACTTGTGGTTTTTTGTATACTTTAACACCTAATTCTTTTTCAAAATAACCAAATGTCCATAGATCGTGGTTGCCATTAAAAAATATTATTTTAATTCCTAAATCTGATAATTCAGCTAGCTTTCCCTTTATCCTCTCAAATCCTTTAGGAATAACTTTGTCATATTCAAACCAAAAATCAAATAAATCACCAACCAAATACAGTTCTTTTGCATCTTGACTAATTTGAGTTAACCAATTGCAAATTCTTTTTTCTCTTTTTAGACTTTCATCATAATTTGGAGACCCTAAATGAAAGTCAGATGCAAAATATATTTTTGTTCTAATTTTCATCCATATATCGCTTTATTTCATTTTCTAAATCTTTGCCAAATAAATTCTTTGCTAAAATATTGCCATTTTCATCTATTAAAAAAGTCATAGGTATTTTATTAAAATTATATAAACTTACAACTTGAGATTGCCATCCTTTTAATTCACTAACATTTTCCCAAACTAAACCGTCTTTATTTATAGCATCAATCCAGTCATATTTAGGTTTTTTTTGGTAGCGCTCTCCATCTAAAGAAACACTAAGAAAATTAACTCCTTTTTTGTTATATTTTTTATATAAATCAACCATTTTATAATTTTCAAGTCTACAAGGTTGACACCATGATGCCCAAAAGTCAACCAATAATAAGTTACCTTTAAAGTCATTTATACTTATAAGTTCTCCAAATTGATTTGGTAATGAGAAAAGTGGTGCTGGATTTTCATTTTTATCTTCAATTGTTCCGTTTAAAATATCATCAATTATTTTCTCGGACTCTAATAGTTGTTCATTTATGGTGTCTAAAAAAATATCATTCTTACTTTTAGTTTCTAAATCAATTTCTACTTCTCGAGTATAATGTTCTTTTTCAATTCGTATTAATTTATCTTTAACAATATCCCCTTTATTTGGCCCATAGATAAATATATATGCAAGAATAAGTGACAACAAAGGAATAGAAATATAGAAAATAGACTTTAATTTCATTTATCTAGTTCTTTTCTTAATATATCATTTAGAATCTTAGGGTTAGCTTTTCCTTTTGCTATTTTCATTGCTTCGCCCATAAATAAGCCTAATAGATTCTTATTTCCATTTTTATAATCCTTAACTTTTTGAGGATATTTACTTACAGCTTCTTCAACAATACGATTTACTAATTTGTCATCATTTTCTTGAATCCAATTATTTTTTTCAGCAATCAATTTAGGTGAAGAGTTAGGCTCTTTTACCATTTTAGGAAAAATTTTTTGGGTAGCAGTTATGTGACTTATTAATTTATTCTCAATTAATGTTATTAGCTCAGCAATTAATTTAGGCTGAATTTGCAATTCACTTATTTTAATTGATTTTTCATTTAAATGGGCTTTAATCATACCCATCATTAGATTGGCAGCTGTTTTGTAATTTTTTGTGTATTTAAGAATTGATTCAAAGAAAATTGCAGTGTCTTTATCCTCAGTCAATATTTTAGAGTCGTATGTACTTAAATTATATTTTGTCGTATATTTTTTATACAATGAATTTGGGAGAGCTGTTATTGTTTTTTTTACTTTTTCAATAATGTCAGATTCAATTATTATTGGCTGTATGTCAGGTTCAGGGAAATATCTATAGTCTTGAGCATCTTCTTTTTTTCTCAAGACTGTTGTTTCATTTTTTTTTGGGTCATAATTTCTAGTTTCTTGATCAATGCTCCCTCCATTTTCATAAACAATTATTTGTCTTTTAACTTCCGAGTCAATTGCCTTTTGAACATTGCTAAACGAATTTAAATTTTTAACCTCAACTCTGTTTCGAAGCTCATTCGAGCCATGAATTCTAACTGAAATATTAGCATCACATCTTAAACTACCTTCCTCCATATTTCCATTGCATATTTCTAAAAAGCGAACAAGTTTTCGGATTTCCTGCAGAAAGTTGTAGGCTTCTTTTGAAGATCTAATTTCAGGTTCAGAAACAATTTCAAGTAATGGAACTCCTGCACGATTTAAATCAATTAATGAATTGAAAGGGTCTAAGTCATGTATACTTTTTCCGGCATCTTCTTCCATATGAATTCTAGTAAGGTTAATTTTCTTGGAATTATCCTCATTTAGGAACTCTACATATCCCCCTGTACATATTGGAGTTTTATCTTGTGTTATCTGGTAGCCTTTAGGTAAGTCAGCATAATAATAGTTTTTCCTAGCATATTCATTATATTTTGTGATTTTACAGTTTAGAGCAAGACCTAATTTAATTGCACTTTCTACTACTTTTAAATTTGGCATTGGTAAGGTGCCAGGATGCCCTAATGATATTGGGCTCACACAACTATTTGGGGTTTCCCCAAAATTATATTTATCTCTACAATATGCTTTACTTTTTGTAGATAATTGAATATGGACTTCTAGTCCAATAATAGTTTCGTATTTATTTGAATTAGAAAGCATTTATAAACGAATAATTTTTTCTTTTGATAACTTTTCTTTTGATTTTATTTCAAGGAAATATATTCCATCAGATAAATTTGGGTGAATAGCTTTGTTATTTTCTGTTTTTTTTGAAAATAATAATTTACCATTCAAGTCAAAAATCTGAACGTCAATCTTTTCAGATTTGTTAGATTGAATTTTAAATTCTTCTGTAAATGGATTAGGATAAACATAATTATCAATTTCGATTTCAGTTATATCAGTATTATTATTTCCAATTGGAGACAATACAAACAAACCAGATTGCATATCTGAAACTAATATATTACCTGATGGTAGAAGAGGGTATACACCCCATGCTCCTCTATAACTATCATGATCTTCAGATAAGTAGGTATCGTAAGTTCCTACAACAATTGGATTTGATGGGTTTGAGATATCCCAAATCCATAATCCATCATGGTAATGTGAAACGTATACATAATTATCTTTAATAATTAAATTATGAGCTATTGAATTAGAATCAATTCCACTTAAAAATGTAGAATTAACTGTAATTTCATTAGGATTTGAAACATCACAAATTTTCATTTCGTAGCCATGGTTTTCATCCGCGAAAATATATGTTTCTCCAGAAGGATTGAGCCATCCTGAATGGTTGTATCCTTTATCAGGATAGTCAGTTAGAGACCCTAATATTGTAGGGTTTCCTAAATCAGAAAAATCAACAATAAAAAGGCCGTTATCCCCAGCGTTTAAGTAACCAATATCATCCTTAACATAGATGTCATGAATGTATCCAACGTCATCATATTTACCTAAAAAAACTGGATTTTGAGGTTCTTCTAAGGAAAAAAAAGCGAGCTCATTCCACTCATTTAATACCCTCCCTCCGCAAACATACATTATAGCGCTTTGAGAATCAATAAAAATATTATGGGCTCTTTTTACATATTCATCAGAATCATAAACTATGTTATAGCTATTTGGTAATTGAGAGATATCAATTATTTGAAGAGTACTTTCTCCTTCATCTGCTACAGCATAAAGGTAACCACTATAATCATGAAAATCTCTGTGAACAATTGCTGGACTATCATCTGCACCTTGTATATATGCTGCGAGAAATCCATCTTCTGGATTTGTTATATCAAAAATGTGAGTACCTTGAGTGCTTCCAATAATTGCAAATTCATGGCCATTTTGCGCAACTCCCCATATTTCGTTATATGTATTTCCTACCCAATTTTCTCCACTTATACTTTCATCAGACCAATTAAAAAGGACATCTAGTCCATTTTGTGCATTTAAAATAAAAGTTTGTATTAACACAATGCCAACTATATAAATCTTTTTCATAATTTTTTTTTATATAAATTTAGTTATTTGTTTGTTAAACAATAATTTTTCTTCTTTAATAAAGTCAAATTCAATTTGAGAGTAAAACAAGTTAAAATAAGATTCGATTAAATTTAAATTATCTTTACTTAGTCTATAGTAGTCCTTTTCCGTAACAATTAGATTATTAATATTTCTTTTTTTTGCGATTGTAATTAAATTATCAATTTCTGATTTTTTAAAATAATGATGATCTTTGAAACTGAAGTGAGTGAAATTGATAGTTAATTGATGTAATTTTTCTGTTAATAGTTTTGAGCTGGCAATACCTGTTACAAGAAAGTATTTCTTTGTGGAATCTAGATTTATAATTTGTTCGTTTCTAATAAATTTGTATGAGTTAATATGTGAGAAGAATATTTTTTGATTTTTACTTAGTGATAGTTTTTTAGAAATATCAGATCTATTTCTTTTAGTAATATTTTTTGGGCATTTTGTTACAACAATTATTTTTGCTCTTTTTGCTCCTGATCGATTTTCTCTAAGTTTTCCTAGTGGAAATAAAAAGTCATCAGAGTATAAGTTATCATATTCTGTAACAATGATTTTTAAGTTTTTTTTAAGTTTCCTATGCTGATGAGCATCATCTAAAATAATGGTTTTGACCTTATT
>NHFO01000007.1 GCA_002170235.1 Flavobacteriales bacterium TMED113 | reverse complement strand
GTGGTCAGAACCTAACAATAATGTTCCTACAGAAAAAGAAAAAGCAAATAAAGCCCCTGTTTTTAAGTTAATCATATTTAAATAATCCTCAATTTTCACATTTTCTTTTTTCTGAAAATCCATATCAAGTTGCTGGCCTTCACAAATTTGAATTGCAGTTTTTGTAAAAAAGCTAAGTAACTTTTTATCATTTCTAAATTTGACGGACGATAATATTTGATAACTATATATCATTAATGCATCTCCAGATAAAATTGCAGTATTAACATCCCATTTTTTATGAATAGTTAACTTTCCCCTTCTTTTAGGTGAATCATCCATTATGTCATCATGTATCAATGTAAAATTGTGAAGTGCCTGAACAGCTAATGCAACATAATTTATAGATGCATTTCTACCACCATAAAATTTATAAATAAGAATAAGAAAAAAAGGGCGAATATTTTTTCCTTCTTTACTAAAAATATAATTAAGCGGTTTATATAATCCCTGAAATGATTTTTTTTCAAAAAAACTTAATAATTCTTTTTTTTTGTGTAAATAAATATTTAATTCTTTTTCATTCATTCATTAATGATATAAGATATTTACCATAACCACTGCTAGAATATTTTTTTGCTAGCTCTAGTAATTGAGCCTTACTAATGTAACCCTTTCTGTAAACCACTTCCTCAATACAACCAACTTTCAATCCTTGTCTTTTTTCTAAAACATTTACAAATTGTGACGCCTCCATTAATGAGGAAAAAGTTCCGGTATCAAGCCATGCAGTTCCTTTATCCATTTTCATTACATTTAAGTTTTCTTTTTCTAAATATATTTGTAATAAATCTGTTATTTCTAATTCTCCTCTATGACTTGGCTTTAAATCCTTTGCATAATCTACAACAATCTGATCAAAAAAATACAAACCTGGGATAGCAAAATTTGATTTAGGTAACTCAGGTTTTTCTTCAATTGAAATAACACAATTATTTTCATCAAATTCAACAACACCATATCTACTCGGGTCAGAAACATGATATGCAAATATTTGAGCTCCACTAAAATTAGTATTTAAATTTAACCTATCTGAAATACTTGGAAAATAGAAAATATTATCACCTAAAATTAATGCTACTTGATCATTTCCAATAAAATCTGAACCGATAATAAATGCATCTGCAATTCCATTTGGATTAGACTGTGTTGCATATTGAAAATCACAACCATACTGAGACCCATCACCTAATAAATATTTAAATAATTCAATATCTCTAGGATTACATATAATTAAAATATCTCTAATGCCAACAGAAATTAGTGTTGTCATTGGATAATAAATCATAGGCTTATCATAAACTGGTAATAATTGCTTACTTACAGAAATAGTGATAGGAAACAATCTACTACCCAAACCTCCCGCTAAGATTATTCCTTTCATACAAAAATATTATAATTAAACTTTCATTAGTTCTGCCTCCTTAACGTCGGCTAATCTATTTGCTTTTTCAATAAAGTTATCTGTAAAACTTTGAATTTTAATTTCTGCTTCCTTAATTAAATCTTCTGAAATACCACTTTTAGATAATTTTTTTAATTCATCATTACCTTCTTTTCTAACATTTCTAATACTGACTCTACTTTTCTCTGCTTCACTTTTTACTTTTTTCACTAGATCCAACCTTCTTTCCTCAGTTAAAACAGGAACATTAATAATAATGGCCTCACCATTATCCTGTGCATTAAAACCTATATTCGATGTGTTAATTGCATTTTTAATTTCATTTATTAAATCCTTTTCCCAAGGTTGAATAACAATAGTTTTAGCATCAGGTGAATTGATATTCCCAACTTGACTAAGAGGAGTTTTTGAACCATAATAATCGACCATAACTCCATCTAGCATTCCAGGATTTGCACGACCTGCTCTTATTTTAATTAATTCTAATTCTAGGTGTGAAATAGAATCACCCATTTTTTCATTTGTTAAATCAAAAACAAAATTAATTTCATCATTCATAATATAAAAAGTATTACTTTATTATTGTACCTATTTGAGATCCCTCAACAAATTTAAGTAAATTACCTGATTCATTAATATTTAATACTACTATGGGTAATTTATTTTCTCTACATAGAGTAAATGCGGTCATATCCATTATTTGCAATTTTTTTTCATAAACCTCATCAAAAGAGATTTTATCGATCTTTGTAGCATTTTTGTCAACTTCTGGATCAGACGTATAAACACCATCAACTCTTGTGCCTTTGATAATTATGTTAGCATCTATTTCTAATGCACGTAAACTTGCAGCTGTATCAGTGGTAAAATATGGGTTTCCAGTTCCTGCTACAAATATAACAACACGGCCTTTTTCTAAATGTCTAACTGCTTTTCTTCGTATATATGGCTCAGCTACTTTATTCATTTCAATTGCGGACAAAACACGGGTTTTAATATTTTCTTTTTCCAAAGCAGTTTGTAATGCTAAACCATTAATTACCGTTGCAAGCATACCCATGTAATCACCTTGGGTTGGGTCAAGATTCTGTTTTTTAGCATCCAATCCTCTAAATATATTTCCTCCACCAATAACAATACTTAATTGAATTTTTTTTGAAACTAATGACTTAATTTCAGAGACATAGTGATCTATCTTAGGTTTGGATAGACCTATTTTTTTTTCGTCAGCTAAAGATTCACCACTTAATTTTAAAAGAATTCTCTTATAAAGCATAATACTGGATCTAATTTTTAAAAAAAATTATTAATTAGATAGGCCAAATCTTTTAAAACTATTAACAGTCAAATTTGAGTTTTTTTCCTTTAAATAAGATTCAATAGATTTTTTTCCATCCTTAATAAAAGCTTGTTTAAGTAAAGTGTTTTCTTTAAAAAATTTACCTAATCTACCTAACGCAATTTTTTCAATCATTTGCTCTGGTTTGCCTTCCTTTATAGCAAGATCCTTAGCTATTTCTAATTCTTTATCTAATATATCTTGTGGAATGTCAGATTCACTCACCCCTAAAGGATTCATTGCGGCAATTTGCATACAGACATCTTTACCAACTTCAATTAAATCAGAGTCATTAATATTCAAACCTGCTATAGAAGCTAATTTATTTCCATGATGAGTATATGAAGAAACTAAATCATCATTTATTGACGCATAAAAACCCAATTCAATTTTCTCTCCTATTACACCAGTTTGCTCCAATAATTTTTCTTCAACAGTCATTCCATTTATAGACATTTTTTTTAAATCTTCACTATTCATTATACCCTCATTTATTGCGCCATCTAAAATTTGATTAGTTAATGAAATAAAATCTTCGTTTTTAGCAACAAAATCTGTTTCACAATTAACTGAAATTAGTGCTCCAAATTTAGAGCTTTCAGAAACTTTAGCTAATACAACTCCTTCAGTTGCATCTCTGTCTGCTCTTTTTGAAGCAACTTTTTGTCCTTTTTTTCTTAGTACATCAATAGCCTTATCAAAATCTCCATTTGCCTCAACTAATGCATTTTTACAATCCATCATTCCAGCTCCTGTTTTTTTTCTCAAAGTATTTACATCGCTTGCGGAAATTTTAGTCATAACTTTTATTTTTAATTAATTTATTTTTTAATTAAGATTTTTTTGAATCAGTATCTTCTTTTTTTTGATTTAAATTAATTTTCTTCTCATTTTCCCTTTCATTTAAACCTTCAGAAATCGCATTTACTACAGAGGATAATATAACCTCAATACTTTTTGATGCATCATCATTTGCAGGAATAGGATAATCAATCATACTAGGGTCTGAATTTGTGTCAACCATAGCAAAAGTCATTATATTAAGCTTAGCTGCTTCAGCTACTGCAATTTTCTCTTTTAATACATCAATAATAAAAACTGCTGCAGGTAATCTATTCATGTCTGATATACTTCCTAGATATTTTTCCAATTTTGCTCTTTTTCTATCTAATTGCAACCTTTCTCTTTTGGACAAAGTATCTCTAGTACCATCATCTTTCATTCTATCAATCGAATCCATTTTTTTAACAGCCTTTCTAATCGTTGTAAAATTTGTCAACATTCCTCCATACCATCTCTCGGTTACAAAAGGCATATTAATTTTCTTCATTTCTCTTTCAACAATAAACTTAGATTGCTTCTTAGTTGCAACAAATAAGATTTTTCTGCCTGTTTTAGCAATTTTCTTTAATGCAGTCAGAGCTTCCTCTAGTTTTACTTTTGTTTTGTGTAAATCAATAATATGCATTCCCTTTTTTTCCATAAAAATATAAGGGGCCATATTAGGGTTCCACTTCCTTGTAAGATGACCGAAATGGACTCCAGCTTTTAATAAATTATCTATTTCAACATTTTTCATATATAAACAATAACGAATTTATTTTAATAATTATCTTAATAATAGGTTTATCTTTTAGAGAATTGAAATCTCTTTCTTGCTTTTTTTCTTCCAGGTTTTTTTCTTTCAACCATTCTTGAATCTCTTGTTAAAAGACTCTGTTCTTTCAATTTCTCTCTGTACTCAGGACTTTTCTCAACTAAAGCACGAGCAATGGCTAATCTAATGGCTTCTGCTTGACCTGTTAATCCCCCACCATTAACATTAACCTTAATGTCATATTTATTTTTTTCTCCAAATATATCTTGAGCTTGTTGAATTTTATATCTTAGTAAATCAGTGCAAAAATAATCTTGAAAGGATTTTCCATTTATCATAATATCCCCTTTACCCTCTGACAGATATACTCTTGCTATTGATTTTTTTCTTCTACCTATTTTATGTATTCTTTCCATAATTTTAATAATCTTTCAAATCAATTTTCTTTGGCTTCTGACCACCATTTTTATGATCTGGGCCAATGTAAACATGTAAGTTTTTATTTAAAGTACTACCTAATTTATTCTTAGGTAACATACCCTTAACAGCCATCTTAATAATTCTTGTTGGATCCTTATCTAATAAATCTTTAGCTTTAATAGATCTCTGACCACCTGGATAACCAGTGTGCCTTATATATTCTTTTTGATCTAATTTATCACCGGAAAATTGAATTTTCTCAGCATTTATAATCACAATATTATCCCCACAATCTACGTGTGGAGTATAATTTGACTTATACTTACCTCTAATAATTTTAGCCACCTTTGATGCTAATCTTCCTAGGATTTCATCTGTAGCGTCCACTAATAACCATTCTTTATGAACTGTGTTTTTATTTGCTGAAAGTGTTTTAAATTCCATAAAAATTCATTTATAACCCTATTAATTTGGTTTGCAAATGTAAAAATTTTTAGTTTATAAACAATAAGATTTGAAAAAAAGTAATTCCAGAATAAAACTTCAACTTAATTTATAATTTATATTACTTTCATTTCTTTTCCAACTTCTTCAAAAGAAAGTAATAAATGATCAATCTCTTTCAAAGAGTGAAGTGCGGAAATCTGGACTCTAATTCGCGCTAAATTTTTTGGGACAACTGGGTAAAAAAAGCCAATTACATAAATGCCTTTTTTAAGAAGCTTAGCCGCAAAAGATTGCGCTAATTTAGCATCATATAGCATAATTGGAACTATAGGGTGAGTTCCGTCTTTAATATCAAAGCCTAAAGATTTAATTTTCAACCTAAAATAACTTGTATTTTTTTGTAATTTCTCAATTAAATCATTTGAATTGGATAATATTTCTATTGCTTTTATACTTGCTGAAACTATACTAGGAGCTAAAGAATTTGAAAAAAGATAAGGTCTTGATTTTTGCCTAAGTATTTCGATAATTTCCGTTTTAGCTGATACAAATCCACCCATAGCCCCTCCTAACGCTTTACCAAAAGTACCCGTAATAATGTCAACCTTATCAATAACATTGTGATATTCTGCTGTTCCTCTTCCAGATGGGCCAATAAAACCTGTAGCATGACAATCATCAACCATTACAAGTGCATTATATTTTTGAGCTAATATGCATATCTCATCTAATTTTGCAATATATCCATCCATAGAAAATACTCCGTCTGTTACAATTAATTTATACCGATATTTACTGGCCTTTTTTAACTGTATTTCCAAATCGCTCATATCTGAATTTTTATATCTAAATCTTTGAGCCTTACATAAACGTATTCCATCAATAATAGATGCGTGATTTAATTCATCAGAAATTATTGCATCCTCTACAGATAGAAGGGGCTCAAAAAAACCACCATTAGCATCAAATGCCGCAGCATATAAAATAGAGTCTTCTTTAGATAAGAACCTAGAAAGATTACTTTCTAATTGTTTATGTAGATCCTGCGTTCCACAAATAAACCTTACTGATGACATTCCAAAACCATACTTATCTAAGCCGAACTTTGCAGCCTCAATTATCTGAGGATGTGACGATAAACCAAGATAATTATTTGAGCAAAAATTTAAAACTTGCTTATTTTTAACATTAATCTCTGTAGATTGCGGAGATAAAATTAATCTCTCATCTTTATATAATCCTGATTTTTTAATTTCCTCTAAGGAACTTTCTAAATGTTTTTTAAATGATAACATAGTCATATTAATTTATACAGAACCTTGATCTAACATTCCATCAGCTACTTTAATAAAAGATGAAATATTCGCTCCTTTAAAGTAATTAATATAATCTTTTTCTTTACCATACTCAACACAAGTTGTGTGAATGTTTTTCATTATGTTTTGTAATTTAATATCAACTTCATCGAATGACCAACTTAAGCGCAAACTATTTTGAGACATCTCTAATCCAGAAGTAGCCACTCCTCCTGCATTTGAAGCTTTTCCTGGGGCATGTAAAATTTTTGCCATTTTAAATGTTGATATAGCATCCGCATCACATGGCATATTAGCTCCTTCAGAAACACAAAAACAACCATTTTTCACAAGTTGCTCTGCATCACTTTGATTTATTTCATTTTGAGTAGCACATGGCAAAGCGACATCACAAGGGACTTGCCAAGGTTTTCCCTCATGAAAAGAACAATTGAATTTATCAGCATATTCTTTTATTCTCCCTCTTCTTACATTTTTCAATTGCAAAATAAAATCTAATTTCTCTAAGTCTATTCCATTTTGGTCATAAATGTAACCAGATGAATCAGATAGAGTTACAACTTTCCCACCTAGCTCAATAACTTTCTTACAGGCATATTGTGCAACATTACCTGATCCAGATATAACAACATTTTTATTTTTAATTGATTCTCCTCTTGTATTCAGCATATGTTCAGCAAAATATACAGTACCATAACCTGTAGCCTCAGTTCTAGCCTGAGAACCTCCCCAATTAATTTTTTTACCAGTTAAAGTGCCATCAAAAACATTTTTCAATCTTTTATACTGTCCAAATAAAAAGCCAATCTCTCTTGAACCAACTCCTATATCACCAGCAGGTACATCAGTACTATATCCTATGTATTTAGATAGTTCAATCATAAATGACTGACAAAAGTTCATAACTTCATTATTTGATTTTCCTCTAGGATCGAAATCAGAGCCTCCCTTTCCGCCTCCAATGGGAAGACCAGTTAAGGCATTTTTAAAAATTTGCTCAAATCCTAAAAACTTTAATACAGATAAATTTACTGTCGGATGAAAACGAAGTCCTCCTTTGTATGGTCCTAGAGCAGAGTTAAATTGTACTCTATATCCTCTATTAACGTTTAATTTACCATTATCGTCTAACCAAGGTACTCTAAAAATAAATACGCGTTCAGGTTCTACAATTCTCTCAATTAGGCTTGCATCCCTATACTTAATATCCGATTTTATAATTGTACTAATATCTTCTAAAACTTCTTGAACAGCCTGAAGAAACTCAGGTTGATT
>NHFO01000006.1 GCA_002170235.1 Flavobacteriales bacterium TMED113 | reverse complement strand
AATAATGAAGTTTGTTTCTTTTTAGGAGTATCTTTAAGTATTGTGTCAATATCTTTTTTAAATCCCATATTCAACATCTCATCAGCTTCATCCAAAACAACGGTATTAATTTTATTTAAATTAATTTTTCTTCGATTAATTAAATCTATCACTCTACCAGGTGTACCAACTATTATATGATTTCCTCTTTCAAGTGATTTAATTTGTGACTTTATATCAGTGCCACCATAGACAGCATTTATTTTAGTGTCCATATACTTAGCAAAAAGGTCAAGATCTTTTTTTATTTGTATACACAATTCTCTTGTGGGACATAGAATTATGCATTGTGTGTGGTTTTTATCCAATTTTATTTTTTCTATAATTGGAATTCCAAATGCACCTGTTTTTCCAGTACCTGTTTGTGCTAAACCTATAAGGTCTTTTTGAGAGTTTAGTAAGAAAGGAATTGACTCTGATTGAATTTCTGTAGTCTCTTTAAAATTAATTTCTATTAAAGCCTTTTGTAAATTTTTGTTAAGTTTTATTTCGGAAAATTTCATATTTTTCTCATTCTAAGGTTTATAGGAGTGATTTCTAAATATTCATCTTCCTTAATATATTCCATTGATTCTTCAAGTGATAATTCAACTTTAGGAGCTATTTTCATTGCTTCATCAGAACCAGATTTACGCATGTTTGTTAGTTGCTTCCCTTTAATTAAATTAACTTCTAAATCATTATCTCTATTATGTTCTCCAACTATTTGCCCTTTATAGATAATTTCTGCTGGTGAAACAAAAAATCTTCCTCTATCTTGTAGTCTATTTAAAGCAAATGACGTTGCTGGACCCTGCTCTCCAGATGTTAAAGAACCTTTAGTTCTGGTTTCAATTTCGCCTTTATGCTTTTTGAATTCTCTAAATCTATGAGTCATAATAGCTGTTCCAGATGTACTAGTTAAAATATTATTTCTTAGACCGATTAATCCTCTAGAAGGTATGTCGAATTCTAAATGTTGAAGATCACCTTTTGGCTCCATAATTAATAATTCACCTTTTCTTTGCGTAACTAGTTCAATTGCTTTTCCTGAATGTTCTTCTGGTACATCAATAACTAATGTTTCAAATGGTTCATTTTTTTCTCCATCTAATTCCTTTTCTATAACACGTGGCTTTCCTACTTGAAGTTCATATCCTTCTCGTCTCATTGTCTCAATTAAAATAGATAAATGAAGAATACCTCTTCCATATACATTAAATTTATCTTCTGATTCTGTTTCTTCAACTTTTAATGCTAAGTTTTTTTCGGTTTCTTTCATTAATCTATCACGCAAATGTCTTGATGTTACAAATTTACCTTCTTTACCAAAAAATGGTGAGTTATTAATTGTAAATAACATACTCATTGTGGGTTCATCAATTTTAATTCTTGGTAAAGGTTTAGGACTTTCAATACTTGTTATAGTATCTCCAATTTCAAAGTCATCAATTCCAATAATTGCACATATGTCTCCTGATATAACTCTGTCTAATGGGGACTTTCCTAGACCTGTAAATTCAAACAATTCTTTGATACGAATTTTTTTATTTTCTTTTTGTTTACAAAGTATGTAATCTTGACCTTTATGAATATTTCCTTGGAAAACTCTACCAATTGCTATTCTACCTTTAAAGTTTGAGTAATCTAATGATGTAATTTGCATTTGTGTAATACCTACTCTAATAGGTGCTTTAGGTATATATTTTATAATTGTGTCTAAAAGTATATTAATATTATTTGTAGGTTTTTTCCAATCATCGCTCATCCACCCATGTTTAGATGAACCGTATATTGTTTGAAAATCTAATTGATCTTCACTTGCATTTAAATTAAACATTAAATCAAAAACAGCTTCTTGAACTAAATCAGGTTGACAATTTTCTTTATCGATTTTATTAATTACCAGTATTGGCTTTAGTTCCAAATCAATCGCTTTTTGTAATACAAATCTTGTTTGCGGCATAATGCCTTCAAAAGCATCAACTAATAATAATACTCCATCAGCCATTTTTAGTACTCGTTCTACTTCACCACCAAAATCAGCGTGACCTGGTGTATCAATTATGTTTATTTTTGTATTTTTATATTGAACAGATATATTTTTAGATAATATAGTAATTCCCCTTTCTCTTTCTAAATCATTATTATCAAGTATTAATTCATCATTATCTTTTTTTGAACTTTCAACATGACAGGTTTGTATGATTCTATCAACTAATGTTGTTTTACCATGATCTACATGGGCGATAATAGCGATGTTTCTGATGGAATTCATTAGTTATAATTTTTGCAAATATAAATTCTTAATTCATATATGTTACTTTATTGCGATAAATAATGAAACTATTCCAAATGATAAAGGAATATGTTTACATTTTTTAAAACCTATCTTTTTTAGTTTTTTTATAAAAAGTTCCTTTTCTGGAAATTTTTTTACTGATTTATTTAAATAATTGTATGCACTTTTGTCTTTTGAGATGATTTTTCCAATTAAAGGAAGAAAGTAAGAAAAGTATAGGGTATAAATTTGTTTGAAAGGAATTAATCTTGGAATTGAAGGTTCTAAAATAATTAATTGTCCATTGGGTTTCAATACCCTATATTGCTCTAATAATCCCTTATTTATATCCTCAAAATTTCTTATTACAAAACCTGCAGTAATTACATCAAAATTATTTTTATTAAATTGTAATTGTTCTGCATCTCCTATTTCTAAATAAATTTTTTTATTTAATTTTTTTTTAATAATTTTTCTTTTACCTATTTCTAACATTTTTTTTGATAAGTCAATTCCTATTATTTGTGCATTAATTTTTTTTGCAGAATCGATAGCAAAATCAGCAGTACCTGTACCAATATCTAATATTTTTTTTGTATTAATATTAATATGTTTAATTGCTTTTTTTCTCCATAAAATATGCATCCTTAATGAAAGAAAGTGATTTAATAAATCATATGTATTTGCTATGTTATCAAACATTTTTGTAATCTGTTTTTTTTTACCTTCAGTTTGATTATATGGTTTAATCATAGATTAATTAATTAAATTAACTCTAAGTTCTAAAAAAAATGTTCTCCCCCAAGAGATAACATTATTTGAATTACTATGCGCTTCATCATCAATTATAGAATTTATTGATTTTATATTTAAAAGATTTTTTACTCCAAATACCAATGATGTATTTATTAGAGGAATATTTTTATTTAAACTGAAGTTAATTAATTGATATGAATCTTGCTGATAACTAGTAGGTTCATTATTTTCATTTATCCTTTGGTATTCACTTTTTGATTTATATTTCCAATTTAAATTTGTTTTAATATTCCATCTTTTGATATCATAGGAATATGATAAGCTCATATTCATCCTTGGCTTTGTATATGTAAATACTTCATTTTCAACATTATACACATTACTATTAAAAGTAAATTTATGAGAATTAATTATTGTATTTAAATTGTAATTTAAACCATAATAATTTTCATTTTCAATATTAAAATATGTGTATGCTGATGATTCTTCAATTTGAGCTAAAGTTATTTTATTGTTTAAATAATTTATAAAGCCTTCAATATTTAATGAGATAAATTTATTTTCTTCTTGTAAAATATTTATATCAATACAACTTTGTATTGAATGAGATTTCTCAGAATTTAGATTAGAATTGCCAATAATATTATGGTTTATATCAATGAATTCTAAAAACAATTCTTTAATAGTTGGTGCTCTAAATCCTCTTGCATATGATACTCTAAAGTTAATATCTTTTTTAATATCATATTTTATATTAATTGATGGAGTAAATGGAGCATCATATATTGAGTGATATGGTAATCTAACACCAAATTGAGTATGAAGTTTTGAATTTATTTTTAATTTCAATTGAGAGAAAATAGAATATTCATTTACTTCTGCTGATTCATTCTCTATTTTATCTCCACTAACTCTTTCAAAATTATAATCTAAACCAAATTGAATTTGATGTTTTTTCCAGTCTAATTTATTATACTCCCATCTACTATATATGGATTTAAAAATATCTTGACCATTAAATTCTATATTATTTGTTTGGATACCTTCATCAGTTAAAAGGTCAACATTATATTGCTTTTTATTAAATTTTGTTATTGAGTATGCAATAAGACCATTTGGTACATATGAGTCATCGGATCTATTAATTTTAATATAATTTGTATTTCTATATGTTGAATAATGATTATCAAAGGCTGTTCCACTAAATGGAGCAAAGTTTTCATTTCCAAAATCAACTAGCTCTTCATTAAAGAAAGAGCTTTTAATTTTTAATTCATTTTTATTTAAATATGTGCTCCATCCAATTTCACCAAAATTTTGATTTTTAGGGTTCCAGTCATATGATCTATCAGATATATCTTCATCTAAACCATAAAATTTCAAACTCCCAAAATTTAAATTTAAATAGTTGGATTTGTTATTTTTATTTACATTAATATTAAACTTATCTATTCCGATATTTTCTTTATAAATATTAAATTTCACCCGATCTTCTTTTCTTCTTGAAATTAAATTAATAACCCCTCCAGTTGAATTAGTTCCGTATGAAACAGAAGCTGGACCTTTTAATATTTCAATTTGATCAATGTTTGATAGTTCAATTTGACCTAAATCAATTTGACTTCCTTTTCTCCCAATTACTGGGACTCCGTCTATTAGAATATTTACATTATTTCCCTGCATACCTTGAATACTTAAACTAGTTCCTAATGCTGGGTCAATATTTAAGTCAAATAAAGCTTCATTACTTAGTAATTCCCCTAAATTATTGGAAGACATACTTTGTATTTTTTCGCTAGAAATAGTAATAAAAGTATTCATTGATTCTGATCTATTTTGTGAGCCAATTTGTCCAGTTACAACAACTTCTTCCAATGGATAATAAGTTGGGATAATATATATATTTATAGTATCAATAAATTTATATAAATCAGAATTATTAAATGTTTTATAATAATTTTTGTATCCTAAATGTCTAGTTCTAATTTTAAGAGGAGGTGTTATTTTATAATTTACACATCCATTTTTGTCAGAAAATAAATAATTTTTTTTAGTTAATTTATTATTGATACTTTCAATTTCTATCATTACTGAAGAAACTGGTTTGTTATTTTTTTTATCCAATACCTGTATAGTTTGTGATTGAATTTTTACACAAAATATTATGTAAAAAATAAACAATGTATATGATAGTTTATTTTTTGATGACCATTTTTTTAGAAATATTAAATTTATCTGCATTAATATTGATTAAATATAACCCTTCAATAATTTCGTTCAAATTTAGTGTTAATGATTGATTTAATTCTTCTTTTATTAGTATTTTTCCACCTGTATCAATTATTGTTATAATTCCATCAGTTACATTTGAATTAATATCAAAATTCCCGTCATTTGGATTAGGGGAAATTGTAAAATCATTTTTTAATTCGCTTAAATTATTAATTGGATTAAAGTCATTAATCTCCTCAATTGTAAATGAAAGATTTCCTGAGGATTGACCAGAAAAACTTTGAAATAAAATTTTATATAATTTAGATTGGTCTTGATTAAATATATAATACGATCTTTCTGGAACAATTATAAATTCTCCAATGTATTCTTTCCAATCATATCCAATTGTATTTATTTCATTAGTGAAATTAAGTTCCTCTGTAAGGGGATAGTTATTAATATCTCCGTTGTATTCAGTAACTAAATTTTGATTACTCATAACACCGGTTACAACATATGGCATAGTGTCTCCATTTAAAGTTACATATTCTTCTTCATATCTTGTAAAAACTAAGTCCCAATCTAAATTACCAGGTTCTCTATCAATTATCTGATTATTTATTATCGAATAATAAATAAATTTTTTATTTGAATATGAATTAGCTTCAATTAAAACACTTTCTTCATTTGATCCATCTAAATTTGCAATTGTAAAATTGAATGTTCCATTATCAAAATTATTTATTTTAATTTTTTTAATCTCATTAAAATATTCAATAACATAAATTCTACATCCTTCAATAATTTGTGTTTTGTTATTTAAGTTTCCCCAACCAAGATTAAATGGGTTTTTATTGAAGTAATTAATTACAAAAGCACCTAATTCCCATTCAGTATTACTATTTCTAAGTTGTAATGAAATTGATGAGTTGAAATTTGAAATTTTTTCCCAATCATCAATATTTTCTGAAACTTGGTATAAATTAACGTATGCACTGTTAATCCTTATATTGTTGTCATTTGGATTTGTAGAAAAAGCTAATTCCCAATTTTCTCTTTCAGGGAAAGCAGTTATTCCATTATCTAATGAGTAGTAAATATCGTATTGATATGATGAACCCATGCTTAATTCAATTAACTCTTGAGATTTTATAAAAGATATTGAAAAAAAAGAAATGATTAAAAATTTTGTAAAGAACTTCATTAAGTTTTTAATTTAATTTAAATTAATTATTCAAATTTAATTATTATTTAGAATTACTCTAAATAATAATGTTATAATTTTTTACATCATATATTCATATAAAAATAGTTATTTATGCATCAAAATTCAAAAATTATTAGATCAAGAAAATCAGTTTTTCCTAAGTATTTTAATGGTAAGGAAATTACTGAAAATGTTATCCATGAAATTTTAGAAAATGCAAATTATGCACCCACTCATAGAATGACACAGCCTTGGTTTTTTAAAGTTTTTTCAGGGAGATCAAAACATATTTTACTTAATGAAATATTAAATAATAAGAAAATAAATTTTAATGAACTAGCTAAGGAAAAATTGACAAATAATTTTAATTTAACGAGTCATATTATTTGTATATGTATGAAACGTAATAGGATTCTACCTGAATGGGAAGAAATTGCAGCAACTTCAATGTCTGTTCAAAATATTTGGTTATCCTGCGTTAACAGAAACATTGGTGGTTATTGGAGTACTCCTCTGTATATAGAGTACCTAAAAGCTTTTCTAAATTTAAAAGAAGATGAAAGATTTTTAGGCTTTTTTTATTTAGGATGTTATGATACTCTGAATGAACGAAATGTTCAGAGAAATAATTATAAAGAAAAGTTAGAATTTTTTAATTAACTATGAGAAAAAAAATAAAATTTATATGGGATTTTTATGGCTATGATTCAGAAAAAACTGCAAATCATAGTTTAATTCATTTACAGGACTTTCTGAATGATAATGATATAAATATTTGTTCAAAAGGTGTTTCAAAAGAAAACGATAATCATTTTTACTCATACTTAGTTTTAGAAAATGAATATTTAAAATTTATAAAAGATAAATTAAAGCCTAACAGAGCTTTTTATGTTTAAAATTATGCTATTAACAATCCTTATTTATAATTATTCTAAATTTCTTATTTAGAAGCGTTATAAATAATAATATTTTGCTTATAATTGCATTTATAGTTTTAAATATAAAAAAAATGAAAAACTTATTTTATTTATTTACTCTTTGTTCAATGGGTGTTTTCTTTACTGGTTGTGATAACGATGATGATCATAATCATGATGATCACAGTCACGTAGTTGCACCAGAAACATACTCATTTGATAGAGACGGAATGTCAACAGTTTCTTTTGGTGGTCAAACTTGTAGAGTTCAAATGGCAGCAGATATTTACTCTGCTTTAAATGACCCATCATTTACAGCTGCTCAAATTATGCAGATGTTTGATGATGGAACTGGTTTCACTTCAGCATATACTTGTGGTAAAAATGTTGGAAGTAAAACAGCAGCTTCTTCAACTGCATCAGCTACCGTAAAAGGTCAGTTTGATGATATGGTTGTACATTTAGTTGATAATGTTTATCCAAATTGGACTAATAGTGCATCAAATGGTGTTGCTGGTCAAATAACTACTAGTAGTGGCTCTACGTATCAAGTAGATGCTAAAGGACTTGAAGTTGATCAAGCATTTATTAAAGGTCTTATTGGAGCTTTATGTGTTGATCAAATCACCAATAATTATTTAACTGCTTCTAAATTAGATAGTGGTTCTAATGATGCTACTTCATTAGGTGGTGGTGAGTATACTGATATGGAACATTACTGGGATGAAGGATATGGTTATCTATATGGATACAATAATTTGCACGTTGGTGGTAGTGATGATAACTCTATTGGTGTTTCAGAAGGACATGGTGTTTTATTAAACAAATATCTTAAAAAGGTAAATGAAAATAATGAGCCTGGTATTGCAAATGATATTTATGATGCTTTTAAATTAGGTAGAGCTGCTATTGTTGCTGAAGATTATACATTGAGAGATGAGCAAGCTGCAATTATAAAACAAAAATTAGATATGATTGTTGTTTATAAAGCTATTGATTACCTATCTGGAGGTGCTGAAACAATTGCTTCTGGTGCTTCTAGAGAAGATACTTTTCATGGTCTTTCAGAAGGATATGGATTTGTATTGAGTCTACAATTCACTAATTTTTTCACAAACTCTGAAGTAAATGCTATGCTTGATCAAATGATGGAAGGAGAAGGATTTTGGGATATAACTGTTGAGGAATTAAATTCAATGGTTACTCAAATTGAATCGGCTGCAGGTATTTCAGTTGGTTCTTAATAATTATTTGTTTAAGGGTTTTAGTAATGCTACAATTTGTTTTTTAATGACATGCTACTTTTTAAAAAAATAAATTAACTAAAACCCTTAAACTTTAAATTTAAACTATGTTAATTAGAAAATTTTTAATTTTATTTGTCTTTAGTTTTTGTTTTTTTTCTTGTGATGAAAACACTGAAAATGAACCTAGTAATGGGGATGGATTTAATAGAACTGAACTATTAGATAATATATCAAATAATATTATTGTACCTGCTTTTGATGAATTTTATAATAGTCTTTTAATTTTACAAGAATCTTCAAATATATTTATAGATAATCCAAGTACAATAAACTTAGAAAATCTATCAAATTCCTGGTTAGATTCATATAAACTATGGCAGTATATTGAAATGTTTGACATAGGATTAGCAGAAGTTATTAATTATAAGGGGAAGATGAATATTTACCCAACTGATCCAGATTTAATTAACCTTAATATTCTTAATGGAAATTATGATTTAAATAATAATAACAATTTTGATGCCAGAGGATTTCCTGCAATTGATTATATGCTTCATGGAATTGCTGAAAATAATGAATTAATTGTCAATCAATATGTTAATAATTCTGACTACTCAAATTATCTTTCTTCTTTAATTAACTCTATGATTTATAATACTAATTTAATAATTGAAGATTGGATTAGTTTTAAATATGATTTTGTTAACTCTAATGGAAATACAGCTACATCCTCTGTTAATAAATTAACAAATGATTTTATCTTTTATTTTGAAAAGGGATTTAGAGCTAATAAATTTGGTATACCAGCAGGTGTATTTTCAATTGACCCTTTACCACAAAATGTAGAAGCTTTTTATAAAGAAAATGTTTCTAAAGATCTAGCTATTGAAGCTTTAAATGCATGTAAAAGCTTTTTTTGGGGTAAATATTATGATGTAGATATTTATGGACCAAGTTTAGCTACATATTTAGATTATTTACATACATCTAATGAAAATAATTTAACTGATGTTATTTCAGAGCAATTTATTGAAGCTGAAAATAAAATAAATTTATTAGATAATAATTTTATATTGCAGATTCAAAACAATAATAATCAAATGTTGTTTGCATATGATGCAATTCAAGTAATGGTTGTTTCATTCAAAGTTGATCTTTTGCAAGCACTTTCAATTTCTGTTGATTATGTTGATGCTGATGGAGATTAATATTTATGCTTAATAATGTTAAATTATATTTAAAAAAAACTACTAGCTCATCTAGTTTATCATTTTTTAGATTTCTTTTTGGTCTAATAATGTTTATAAGTATTATTAGGTTTTTTCTTAAAGGCTGGATATATGATTTCTATATAAATCCTGATTTTCAATTTACATATTATGGATTTGAATGTGTTTCTACTTTAGGGAACTTCACTTATTTATTATTCTTTATCTGTTCACTTTCTGCTTTATTTGTATGCATTGGCTATAGGTATAGAATTTCAATTATTATTTTTTTTCTAAGTTTTACATACATAGAATTAATGGATAAAACATATTATTTGAATCATTATTATTTTGTAAGTATTTTAAGTTTTTTGTTAATCTTCTTACCTGCAAATGCTTCATTTTCAATTGATAGTGTTTTATCAAAAAAAAGATATAAAACAGTACCTAAATGGACTGTTGATTGTATTAAAATTTTATTATCTATAGTTTATATCTATGCTGGTATAGCAAAAATTAACTCTGATTGGTTAATTAATGCTCAACCTATACAAATATGGATGCAATCAAAATTTGATTTTACTTTCTTGAATATAAATTTTGGTGAAACTTTATTTCAAAAAAAATGGTTTTATTATTTCATGAGCTGGGCGGGTATGATTTATGATATATCTATTCCATTATTATTATTTTTTAGTAGAACAAGAACTACTGCATTTTTTTTAGTAGTTGTATTCCATTTGTTAACAGTTGTTTTATTTCCAATAGGAATGTTTCCTTATATAATGATTACTAGTTCTTTAATATTTTTCTCAGCTAGATTTCACGATAATATAGTTAGCAAAATATCTTCAATTTTATATTTGATTAATAACAAAATAAATTTTTTAAAACAAAATATCCTCATAAAAGAAATTAAAGAATATAACATTATTTATAAAAAACCTACAATGTTTATTATTATGGTTTTTTTTGTTATTCAACTATTATTTCCTTTTAGGTATTTATTTTACCCAGGTGAGCTTTTTTGGCATGAACAAGGATATCGTTTTTCTTGGAGAGTTATGTTGATGGATAAGGTTGGAAATGCTTCATTTAAAATTCACAATCCAAATAATAATAATGAAAAAGTTATTGAATCAAATTTATTTTTTTTAACTGATTATCAAGAAAAACAAATGAGTTTCCAACCTGACATGATTCTTGAATATGCTCATTTTTTAGGAGATTATTATAAAAATACAGATATTAATAATGATGGAGTAATTGATTTTGATGATGATATTCATGTATATGCTGATGTTTTTGTGAGTTTAAATGGAAGAATTAACCAAAGATTAATAAATCCAAAATTTAATTTATATTCTGAAAAAGAATCTTTTAAAAATAAAAAATGGATTTTACCTTGTAATTATGATATTAAAGGATTTTAAGTATTTTATATTAATTATTTTTTGCCCTTATTTATTTTATGGTCAAAATTCTTTATCTGGTTATGTATTTAATGAATTATCAAATACACCTATTGAGGGTGTTCAAATAATCAATAAAAAAACAAATGAGTTTTTAACATCAACAAATTTAGAAGGGTATTATTTTTTTACCACCTATTTAGATTCTATTGAAATAATTTATTTTGACGAAAATTATTTTAAAATAGATTATAAAATAAACTTTCTTAGTTCATCTGAATTTAATGATGTAAAGATGGTTTTAATTTCAACTGATCTGGATGAAATAGAGTTACTTGATGATAAAAACAATTCTTTTCAAGTTGAATATATAGATGATATTTCTGGAAATACAATACTTTCAGGTAAAAAAAATGAAATTATTTTAACAAATAATAAAACTGGAAAAAATTTAAATAATGCCCGACAAATGTATAACCAAACAGTTAGTTTAAATATTTACCAAACTGATGACTCTGGTTTACAATTAAATATAGGAGGTAGAGGTCTTGATCCTAGAAGGACTTCTAACTTTAATGTTAGGCAAAATAGTTATGATATAAGTGCTGATCCACTCGGATATCCAGAGAGTTATTATGTCCCTCCATTTCAATGTTTAGATAAAATACAGTTAATTAGAGGAGCAGCATCTCTTCAATATGGAACGCAATTTGGAGGTATGATTAATTTTATAATAAAAAAACCAAATCAAAATAAAAAAGTTGAATTATTACAAAGTAATTCAATGGGCTCTAATAATCTTTTTAATAATTTCACTAGTTTGTCTGGTTCGATTAAATCTTTAGGTTATTATACTTTTTATAATAAAAGAAAGGGAAGTGGCTTTAGGCCAAATTCAGATTTTAACTCTGATAATTTATATGCTTTTATATCATATAAATTAAATGAAAAAATAAATATATCCACTGAAATAACTTATTTACAGTATTTAGCTCAGCAACCCGGAGGACTTACTGATGATATGTTTTATACTGATATTTTACAAAGTAACAGGGAAAGAAATTGGTTTCAAATCAAATGGCTTTTATATAATCTTCAATTATTTTATAATATTTCGGAAAAAACAGATTTATCATTTAATTTTTTTACTTTAAATGCTAGTAGAAATGCTATAGGTTTCAGAACTAACAGAGTTGATCAAATTGACTCTTATGAGGAAAGAGACATAATCAAAACAAATTTTAATAATATAGGCTTTGAGGCTCGATTATTACATGAGTATAATTTTTTAAACAAAAGAAATTTACTTCTTCTTGGCTCTAAGATATATTCAGGAAAAAACATGAATAAACAAGGGCCTGGTTCAAATGATTATGATTCTAATTTTTCTATACAATCAAATTATTATCCTAACTATGAATATCAATCTAAATACACTAATCCAAATTTAAATTTTTCATTTTTTGGTGAGCAAATAATTTATATTAATAAAAAAATGAGATTAACTCCTGGATTTAGATTTGAATACATTGAAACAAATTCAGAAGGCTTCTATAGAAACATTAATGAAGATCAAGCAGGAAATGTAATATTAAATGAAATTATTAATACTGAGGAATCTAGAGACAGAGCATTTATTTTATTTGGTCTAGGATATAGTCATAAGTTATTTAAATGGCTAGATTTATATTCTAATATATCTAAGAATTATCGTGCTGTTACATTTGCAGACATAAATATTATTAATCCAAACTTTATTATAAATCCTAATATAATAGATGAAAATGGTTATACTATCGATTTTGGTTTAAGAGGAAGTTATAACGATTATATATATTATGATATCAGTACTTTTTATTTATCATATAACGATAGAATTGGTTTTATACAAAAGGCACTTTCAGATGGAAGTGTGAAGAATGAAAAAGGTAATGTTGGAGATGCATTAATATTTGGAAATGAGTTTTTATTAAATTTTAATTTAAAAAAGTTAGTTAAAATAAATTTATCTAATTTCAATTATTATGTTAATTACTCTTTAACGAGTTCAGAATATATTTATTCAGAAGAAAATGGTATTACAGGTAATAATGTTGAATTTGTTCCTAGATCTAACCTAAAAACTGGTTTACAATTAGGCTTTAGTAATTTGAATATAAATATTCAATACACTTATATGTCTAGTCAATTCACTGATGCAACAAACTCAATTGAAAGTGATTTAAGCGGTGTTATAGGTCAAATACCCAGCTATGATATATTAGATCTATCATTATCTTACTCAATGAATAATACAATGATTCAATTAGGAGTTAATAATTTATTAAATGAACATTACTTTACTAATAGAGCGACTGGATATCCTGGTCCAGGTATAATTCCATCTCCTGTTAGAAATTATTCCCTTATATTAGAGCATAAATTTTAATATAAATGGATAGCACTAACAAATTTATTATTTTATTTGATGGTCAATGTAACTTATGTATTGGGTCTATTCAATTTATTATAAATTCTGATTCAAAAGATTGCTTTAGATTTGCATCTATTCAAGATATAGTAGGCAAACAAATTCTTGAAAAATATAATATCAATACTAAAAAAAATGACTCTATAATTTTAATTAAAAAAAATAGAGTTTATTATAGATCTACAGCAGTCCTATTTATTTTATATAAATTAAATACTATTTGGAAATTTTTAGTTGTATTTTATTTAATACCTTATCCTTTTAGGGATCTTATTTATATTTTAGTTGCTAAATCTAGATATTCATTATTTGGTAAAAAGAAAAATTGTATGGTTCCAGATAAAAGAATTAAATCTAAATTTCTTAATGTTAAATAATTAAACTTAATCATTTGTTTCGTTCAATTTTATTTATATTTTTTTTACTTTTTTTAAATATTTCTTTAGCACAAAAATCATTTTATATTGGCATTGGTAATATTTCAACTTTTGGAAATACATCATCTAGCGGTCAGTCATTTAAATCTAGTAACATAAATGATTTTGGTTTATTCTTAGGTAATCAATTTTTAGTAAACAATTTTTTTAAATTTAATGTAGAGTGTTTTTATTTAAATAATCAACTTGTTTTAGCAAAAAAAAATAATGGAAATTATGAAACACGAAAAAGATTTGAATTACATCAAAATTTAGGTTTATGCCTAAAGCCTGGTATATATAAAGAAAATAATAGTTTTTATTTTATTTTTTCTGTTTTAGGTGTATATGTTTTTGAAAAAGAAGAATACACTGGAAGACAATTTGATAGATTCGATGAATCTTATGGTTATGGCTTTGAGTATAGTCATAATATTTTTAATAATTTTATTTTAAGTATTGGCTATATGTATTCACAATTTGAAACTTATAGTAGTTTCACTAATCATACTATGACATCATTTTCAGTAATTCATTTAACTTTAAATTATCGTTTGTATTAATATATTTTAAATAAATTCATTAAATTTTTTATAGGTCCATTCAAAATTGTTTTCTT
>NHFO01000005.1 GCA_002170235.1 Flavobacteriales bacterium TMED113 | reverse complement strand
TTAACAAAGCTTTAGAAATAGCTTTTAATGAAGATTCAGTTACAAGCAATATTAGTTTTGAATTAAATAGTGTTTACAAAAATCACAACTACTCTCATATAAAAGCTACTAAAGAGTCTTCTAAAATTAGATTTATTGACGCAATTTCAGATGCACTTAGGTGCTCTTTAAGAAAGTATAAAAATTTAATTTTTATGGGCCAGGATATTGCTGAATATGGGGGAGTATTTAAAATATCAGATGGCTTTCTAGAAGAGTTTGGATCAGATAGAATAAGGAATACACCAATATGTGAATCCGCTATTGTTAGTTTGGCTCTTGGATTATCCGTATCTGGATATAAATCGATAGTTGAAATGCAATTCGGAGATTTTGTTTCCAGTGGATTTAATCCCATAATTAATAATCTTGCAAAAATTCATTACAGATGGGGTCAGTCTGCTGATGTAGTCGTTAGAATGCCTTGTGGTGCTGGAGTTAATGCAGGTCCTTTTCATTCCCAAACTAATGAAGCGTGGTTTTCTCATACTCCTGGTTTAAAAGTAGTTTACCCTGCTTTCCCATATGACGCAAAAGGTTTATTAATTTCTTCAATAGAAGACCCTAATCCAATTATGTTTTTTGAGCATAAAGCGTTATACAGAACTGTTTCTCAGGATGTGCCCAAAGATTATTATAATATTCCTCTTGGTAAAGCCAACTTAATCTCTGAGGGAACTGATATTAGTATAATAACATATGGTATGGGTGTCCATTGGGCGTTAAATTATATAAACACTAATAATAGTAGTAATATTTCAATTGATATCTTAGATTTAAGAACTTTAGTCCCTTTAGATAAAGATGCAATTAGTAAAACTGTAAAGAAAACTGGTAAGGTATTGATATTACAAGAAAGTAATGAAACAGGCGGCTTTGGTTCAGATATATCTTCTTTTATCTCACAATATTTATTTGAATTTTTAGATGCACCAATTTATAAAGTTTCTAGTTTAGATACACCAATTCCATTTGCGGATTCATTAGAGAAAAATTATTTAGCTAATTCTAGACTTTCTTCTAGTATTAATGATCTTTTTTCTTATTAATTTATTTGTTCTAACAAACATTACTAAGTTCCAATATACACATATTTGAATGTATACAATTTCTGCTATTCCATAGCTAGGAAATGGAATAATTAGTAATGCAGATAAAAGCATTAAACTCCCTGTAATCACAGAAAATAAACCTTGTCTTACTTGTGAAAAAGAGTTAAATAAGCCAAAAAGAAATACAAAAAAATTATATAAAAGGAAAAATGATAATGCAAATATTTTATGAGCTAATCCAAATTTCATAGTTATTATTGCTGTACCAATTAGTGAAATTGTAGATAGTGATAATACTAATTTTAAAATTAGATTTAATTTTCTACTCTTAATGTATTTATTTATAATTTCTTTACCATTCCAAAATATACCAAATGATATTATTATAAGACAAAAAAACCATAATAATGATGTTTTATCAATTAAAGCAAAATATGATAATGGTTTTTTAGTAATGTCTACTTCTTTTGCAAAAAATAAGCAGATTAATGGAGAAATTATTCCAATAATTATTGAAAGCAAAATATATATTTTTCTAATATACTTTACTCTTTTAACAATTAAATTTGATGTAATCTCATATATAATTCCAACCATATATTATAATGTATTCAAAAACCGTACCAATAAATTTTTTGAATAATTATAATTTTCTAAACCTTTTTTAAAGTAATATTGATTATTTCTTTCTCTTTTTTCTCTGCAGATTTTTTGATTTTCTCTGCTTCTGTGATAAATGTTTTAGCTAATTTTTTATCAGTTAAATCTTTACAATTAATCTTTACATTTAGATATCCTCCAATAACTGCAGATCTTGCACAAAGCGCAGCAACACCAGCATCACTTACAGAGTTAGGGTTACCCTCTTTAGCCATCATTTTGATAATTTCCATTGAGCTTTCAGATTCTTCCATAATTTTTAATGGAACCTTAATAGCATTTATAGTTGCTTCAAGAATTGCTTTATTTCTATATATTTTTTCTTCTTTTGTATTATTAGGATGTCTAAATGAATTAATAATTTTATTAAAAGCTTCAGTGTCTTTATCTACTAATTCTAAAAGGTTGTTTAAATGAGTTTGCCCTTTTTCAGCAATCTTAGAGAAATAATTCCATTTTGTATCCCAACCTCTTTTGTGACTAGATAAATTGGCAACCATAGTTGCTAACGAAGACCCTAATGCCCCAATGTATGCAGATATTGATCCGCCGCCAGGTGCTGGAGATTCTGATGCTGTTTTCTGAGCAAATTGAATTAAATCTAAATCACAAAGTTTTTTTGTTTTATCCTTAATACTATATTCAATTATTTTTTCATTGAGATTAAATTTTTCTAATTCATCAAGGCCCATGCTTTTTATAGCAATTTTGATTATTTCTTCTTCAGAAATTCCGCACGATCGCTTTTGTTTTCTTAAAAAATATTTTCCTGATTCAATTAATGATTGTAAAGGTATAAGTCCTATTAATTCTGATCCAGTAACCCTGATTCCCCTTTTTTGAGCTGATTTACATACTTCATCAAAAACAATATGAATAGGAGTTTTTTTAATATTTGTTAAATTCATGGATATTTGAGCTACTCCATATTCTTCTATAAACCAGCCAATTGCTTTAACATGTTTTAGTGAGCCTGGTTTCCAAATAGGGTTGTTTTTGTTATCTCTTAGAATCTTTCCAGTTAATGTGCCACCTTTTCTAGCTATTCTCCCTTTTTCTCTAATGTCAAAAGCAATAGCATTTGCTCTTCTTGTAGATGTTGTATTTAAATTTATATTATATGCAATTAAAAAATCTCTTGCTCCAATTACAGTTGCACCTGTTTTTTTTGCAATTTCAAAAGATGGTTTTCCAAAATCAGGTTTCCATTTAGTGCTATTTAATTTATTTTCAAGTTTTTCATATTCCCCAAACCTAATGTTAGCAAGGTTTCTTCTTTCTTTATTTTGAGCAGAATTTTCATATAAGTAAACAGGAATATTTAATTCGTCTCCAACTTTTTTAGCAAGAATTTTAGAATATTTTATTGTTTCTCTCATTGATACACCAGAAACAGGAATGAGAGGGCATACATCAGTTGCGCCCATTCTAGGATGTTCACCTTTATGTTTGCTCATATCAATAAGTTCTGCTGCTTTTTTTATTGATAAAAATGCTGCTTCAATAACTTTTTCGGGTTGTCCTACAAAAGTAACAACAGTTCTATTTGTATCTTTGCCTGGTTCAACACTTAATAATTTAACACCATCTACTCCTTGAATTTCAGATGAAATTTTATTAATTATTCCTGTATCTCTTCCTTCAGAGAAATTAGGTACACATTCTATAATTTTATTTATCATTTTAATCTTTTCTGAAAATAGAAACTGATCCGGACTTTATTTGAGAATCATCTTGGTCAGTAAATTGATTTAAATTATAATCGATTTTATAATAATAAACGCCTTCCTTGCAATTAACATTACTATTTCTTCTTTTTCCATTCCATGGTTTATTAATTTCTCCTTTTGAATTAAATACAACTCTTCCTAATCGATCATATATTATCATTGAATATATTGTTGCATCACAATTTATGTTAACCTCTTCATTTCTGCTAGCATTTTTTTGTTCAGGAAAAAAATCATTTAATCCATCCCCATCAGGTGTAAATGCATTAGGAATATTGAATTCACAATTACATTCATTAATAGTAATAGAAACTTCTTCTGATTCTTCAGTTCCACATATATTAGTAACTTCTACATAAAAATAATTTTCGTCATTAATATTGTATTCTAATTCTAATACATTTACAGAAGAATTATTTTCATTTTCAATTGGCAATCCATTTAAATACCACTGGTAAAGATCATTTGGATTATTCGTAGTTGCATTCAATGTAATATCAGGATCATTTTCACAAATTGTTATTCTTTCGTTCGAAGAATAATTTTCAATATTTATTTGTGCTGTAGGGTAGTCTAAAAATAAAACTTGTGTTGTTGAATAAAGGTTATTTTCTCCGTCAGTTGCTTCCCAAGCAATTTGCTCTACATTAGCCCAAGGACTATTTACATCAATTATTAAAGAATTTCCAGTATGAATTAGAGAGTTATTTTCAACACTAAATGGTAATTCATACCAAAATATGATGTTATAATTTTCAGGTGTAACTAGTTCTAAAGTTTCTTCTCCGCATATTTCATAAATATCTTCAAAAGGATATTCATCAACTGTTTGTGAATAACAAAAACAATTTATAAGAATTGAGCTGACGATGAGGAGTATTTTTTTCATTTAAATAAAATAGATTTCTAAGATACAAACTTAATATTATGTTTTGATAATCATTTATATATTTTTCCGTTTATTAGGACTTTTTTTATTACAGAGTTTCCAAATTTATAACCAATGTATGAAATAGAGGGAATATTTTTAGTTATTATTAAATTAGCCACTTTTCCTATTTCAATAGTTCCATATTCATTTTGAAGCTCAATGGCATGCGCACCATTAATAGTTGCAGCATTGATGCATTCTTCAGGTGACATTTTTAATTTTAAACAACCTAATGATATTACGAACTCCATGTTTCCAGAGGGCGAAGACCCAGGATTATAATCACTTGCTAGTGCAATTGGGAGATTATTATTTATCATATTCCTTGCGGGTGGATATTTGAGTCCAAGAAAAAATGCAGTACTGGGTAAAAGGGTGCTAATAGTATTGCTGTTTTTTAATTCTTTAATTTCTTTTTTTCCGGTAAACTCCAAGTGATCGACTGATATAGCATTCATTTTTACACCAACTTGAATCCCACCAGAAAAATCTAATTCATTAGCATGGATTTTTGGTTTCATGCCAAATTCCATACCCTTTTCTAATATTTTTTCAGTTTGTTTTGGATTAAAAAATCCTCTATCACAAAAAACATCAATATAATCAGCTAAATTTTCTTCAGCAACTTTAGGAATCATTTCGTTGATAATTTTTTGAACGTATTTATCCGGATTAGATTTATATTTTTTTGGAATAGCGTGAGCTCCTAAAAAAGTTGATTTGATGGGAATTTCAACATTTTCTTTAATTTGTTTAATCACTCTAAGCATTTTTAATTCTTGATTAGTTTCAAGACCATATCCGCTTTTAATTTCTAAACAACCCGTACCAGATTTTATTACTTCATGAACTCTATTAATACTTTGATTAAATAGACTTTCTTCTGATGTTTTTTTTATAATTTTCGATGAATTTAAAATGCCACCTCCATTTTTTGCGATTTCTTCATATGATAGACCATTGATTCTATCAACAAATTCCTTCTCTCTACTTCCAGAGTAAACTATATGGGTGTGGCTATCGCAAAAACAAGGTAAAACCATACCATTTTCTGCATCAATTGTATTGGTAATTGTAAATTTTTTAATTCTTTGTTTGTCTTTTTTAGATCCAAAATCTTTTATTTTATTTTTTTCAATAAGTAACCATGCGTCATTAATTGAAGAAACTTCACTCATCTTTCTTCCTTTTTTTATCTCTGAGTTTTCGCTTATTGTAATTAGTTTATTAATGTTTTTTATGAGTGTTAACATCATTTAATTTTAAATTATTAGCAATAAAAATACAATTGATATATTTGTTTTCAAATGATTCCTTTATTTTAATTAATTATGTCAAATTCTTTTGGGCGTTTATTTAAACTTACAACTTTTGGAGAATCACACGGAAGTTTAATTGGTGGGGTTATAGATGGTTTTCCAGCAGGTTTTAATTTAAACCTTGATGAAATTCAAGATAAATTAAATTTAAGAAGGCCTGGTTCTTCTAATTTAACATCTGAAAGGAAAGAAAATGATATTGTTGAGTTTCACTCAGGTTTGATTGAAAATATAACCATAGGTTCTCCTATTGCATTTATAATTAAAAATAATGACAAGAAAAGTAATGATTATAAGAATTTAAAAGACTTATTTCGACCTTCACATGCTGATTATACATATCAAAAAAAATATGGAATTAGAGATCCATATGGGGGAGGAAGGTCATCAGCTAGAGAAACTGCTTGTAGGGTAGTTGCGGGTTCATTAGCTTCTCAGTATTTAACTCAAAAAGGCATATCAGTTTATTCTTACGTGTCTTCAATTGGAAAAATTGAATTAAATAAAGATTATAATGATATAGATTTATCAAATACATATAAAAACAGAGTTTTTTGTCCTGATAAATTGATTGCATTAAAAATGGAAAATTTAATTAAAGAAATTAAAGAAAAAGGAGATACTGTCGGTGGATGTGTAAACACTGTAATTAAGGGTATTTTACCTGGATTTGGTGAGCCAATTTATAATAAATTAAACGCTGCTATTTCTTTTGCGATGATGAGTATAAATGCAACTAAAGGAATTGAGTTTGGTTCAGGATTTGAGTCTTCAAAAATGAAAGGTTCTAATCATAATGATATATTCATAAAAAAGAATAATAAAATTAAAACTAAAACAAATAATTCAGGTGGAATCCAAGGAGGAATAAGTAATGGTGAAGATATTTTTTTTCGTGTTGCATTTAAGCCAGTTTCTAGTATTAAAAAACAACAGCAAACAGTTAATAATAAAAATGAAGAAGTTAGTTTTTTAAATCAAGGGAGGCATGACCCATGTGTTGTATCTAGAGCTGTTCCGATTGTTGAGTCTATGACATCAATTGTGTTAATGGATATGTATTTATTAAATTTAACTTCAAAATAGAATAATTATGAAAAAAATACCACTTCATGAAAAGATAATTATAGCCATGTTATTAGGTTTACTTTGGACTTTTGTTTCAGAAAATTTGGGAATTTTACAATTTAATATTGATTGGCTTGCTCCTTTTGGTGATATTTTTATGAGGCTTTTAAAATTTATTGCTGTTCCTTTAGTTTTATTCTCTATTATTAAAGGTGTTTCAGGTTTATCAAATATTTCAGAATTAGGTAGAATGGGCCTAAAGACAGTTTTATTATATTTATCTACTACCTGTATTGCTGTTTTTGTCGGATTATTTTTGGTTAATCAAATTGGTCCAGGAAAGAATTTAAATATTGATTTAAATTTAAATAAAGATAATCTCAATAAAATCTCCTCAATTCAAGATAATTATCTTAAATCGTCTGAAGATAGTCCTTTACAATTTTTGGTTGATATGGTCCCTGAAAATATTTTTCTTTCTTTATCTGATAACTCATCTATGTTACAGATAATATTTTTTTCATTATTCTTTGCTGCAATGCTAATTATGATTCCTTCAAAGAAAAAGATTCATATTGATAATTTAATTGACTCCTTTTATGAGGTTTTTTTAAAAATGGTTGATATTGTTATAAAGTATTGTCCTGTATTTATCTTTGCGCTTTTAGCAGGGACCTTATCAAAGGTTTCTAAAGGAAATGAAGAGGGAATATTAAGCATTGTAAAGGGTTTAGGTTTATACGTACTAGTTGTTGTTTTAGGATTAATGATTATGGCTTTAGTAGTATACCCTTTGTTTTTAAGATTATTTACTAAAAAATTTTCATATAAAAAATTCTTTAAAGCCATTGCTCCTGCTCAAATATTAGCATTTTCTACATCCTCTAGTGCAGCTACTTTGCCTGTAACAATGGATTGTGTTAGAGATAATTTAAAAATCCCAAATAAAGTTTCAGGCTTTGTTTTACCAATTGGTGCAACAGTTAATATGGATGGTACTAGTTTATATCAATGTGTTGCAGTTGTTTTTTTAGCTCAAATGCTCGGATATGAACTTACTTTAATGACTCAACTATTAGTTGCTTCAACAGCTATATTAGCATCTATTGGTTCAGCAGCAGTTCCGAGTGCAGGTTTATTTATGTTAGTCGTTGTTTTGGGTGTTGCAGGAATAGATCCTATGTGGATAGCATTAGTTTTACCAGTGGATCGTATTTTGGATATGTGTAGGACAGTTGTTAATGTAACTGGTGATGCAACTATTTGCTCTGTAGTCAATTCTTTCCAAAAAGAAGATGCTACGAGTTAGTTCTTCTTTTTTCTTTAATTCTTGCTTTTTTACCAAATCTTTGTCGCATGTAAAATATTCTAGATCTTCTTACGCGTCCTTCTCTTTCTACAACAATTTTTTCAATAATAGGAGAGTTCATAGGAAATATTCTTTCTACTCCAACCCCATTAGAAACTTTTCGAATTGTAAATGTTTCTGTATTACCAGAACCTTTTCTTTGAAGAACAACTCCTTTGAAAAATTGTGTTCTCTCTTTTTTTCCTTCTTTAATTGTATAATAAACTGTTACCTGATCACCAGATTTAAATTCAGGTAGTTCTTTAGATTTTGTTAGTTCATTACTTATTTCATTTAAAAAGTCCATCGGTAAATTATTTATTTAGTCTGCAAAAATACAAATAACTTTAAATAATAAAAGAAATATTACAATTTAATGATGTTATTTTTATTTTTTTCAGTTAGTCTTAATGATTGCTCTTCATTCCATTTTTTAATTTTCTTTAGATCACCTGATAAAAGAATGGGTGGAACTACATTTCCATTCCAATTTTCAGGTCTAGTATATATTGGTGGCGCAATTAAATCGTCTTGGAACGAGTCAAATAGTGCAGAGCACTCATTATTCATTACTCCGGGTATTAATCTAATAATTGAGTCACATAGGGCAGCTGCTGGTATTTCTCCGCCAGATAATACATAATTTCCTATGGATATTTCTTGATCAATAAATAAGTCCCTTACTCTTTGGTCTACTCCTTTGTATCTTCCGCACAAAATAATAATATTTTTTTTTTGTGATAATTCATTGCACTTTTTTTGATTAAGCGTGTTTCCATCAGGAGACATGTATATTATAGTGTCATATTTTCTTTTATTTTTTAACTCTTTTATGCATTTTGCAATAGGCTCTATCTTAAGAACCATACCTGCTTCTCCTCCATAGCAATAGTCATCAATTTTTTTATGTTTATCATTTGAATAATCTCTAAGGTCATGTATTTTAATATTTACAATTTTTTTTTCGATCGCTCTATGTAAAATTGATGTAGAAAAAAAACTTTCAAGTAACTGAGGAAGTGCTGATATAATATCGATTCTCATAATTAAAATGCTTTTTTAAAAATAGTTTAAATACATATTTATATCAAAAAAAATCCATTGACAAAATGTCATGTTAAT
>NHFO01000004.1 GCA_002170235.1 Flavobacteriales bacterium TMED113 | reverse complement strand
TTATTGTTTTAGACTGGATAGGTAATTGGGAAGGTGACCCTGGATCAGGATGGAGTGTTGCAGGTGTTTCAAACGGAACTAAAGATCATACATTAGTAAGAAAATGTGATATAAATCAAGGAAACACAGACTGGAATATTTCAGCAGGTACAAATGAAGTAGACTCTGAATGGATAGTATTAAGTCAAAATGACTGGACTTTTTTAGGATCACATGAATTAGAATGTTCCGAACCAGAAGCAATTTGCACGAGTTTTACTGGAATAGAAATTTTTGAAGTTGGAGATTGGATAAATCCTGAAGATACTTGTGATTTTGGATTTTGCAATTCGGATGGAACATTCTCAGGAACCATAATAGATTGTATGGAAGATATGGGTATGCCATGTGAAGGAGGAGAGTGGGTACTATTCGAGGGTGATTGTTGTAGTACATGTGTTGTATCTGGATGTACTGACTCAGAGGCATGTAATTATAATCCAATTGCAACGCTTGATGATGGTACATGTGGAATAATAGATGATTGTGGAGATTGTCAAATTCCATACTGTTACGTTGTTGGAGGTAATGTAAACTACACATCACAATCTGATTGCCCTGGCGGTGAATTAGGTAACGAAAATGTAACATTAGTTGATGGAATCTGGGTAGGAAATGACTCATCTGATCAATACTGGCTAGGAAGTTCATGGAACCCTTACTGGAATCAAAATTGTAGTAGCTCACCTGGATGCATGGATCAAAATGCATGTAATTATTGGTACGCCGCAACTGAGGATGATGGCTCTTGTGTATTTGCTAATGAAGGATACGATTGTGATGGCAACTGCTTAACAGATTTAGATAATTGTGGAGTATGTAATGGAGATAATTCAACTTGTTTAGGCTCACAAAATATTGAGCTTTTATCAGGCTGGAATTTGTGGTCAACATATATTAACACTGGAGAGGAAGATATACAATCTATTTTTAACGAAATAGTAGATGATTTAGTTATTGTAAAAGATGAGTCGGGATCTGTTTACTGGCCTCAATTTGCGTTAAATACTATTGGGTCATTAACTATAGGAGAGGGATACCAAGTTAAAATGTCAGCATTAAATACATTGGTCATAGAAGGAGATTTAGTTCCTTTTGATTATAGCATTGAACTAGATGAAGGCTGGGGAATTATAGGATATTTACATCAAGATTGTTTTGATGCAGGTGACATGATGAACCCTATAGTGAATGATTTATCAATTTTGAAAGATCAAAATGGTTCTGTTTATTGGCCATCCTTTGGACTTAACTCTATTGGTAACATGTGTCCTGGTGAAGGTTATCAAATTAAAATGTCTACTGCTACATTATTTAATTATCCAATAAGTGGGGGCCAGAGAATAGGTGATATTTATACAGAAAGACCAATTCATTTTGATGAGCCTGTAAATACAGGATCTAATATGATTATTGGTTTCCCTCTATATGCATGGCAATCTACTTTATCAATTGGGGATGAAATAGCTGCTTACGATGAAAAGGGTAGATTAATTGGAAGTACAGTATATGAAGGTAATAACCTTGCTCTTACTGTCTGGGGAGATGATATGACTACTGATACAAAAGATGGCTTAGTAGAGGGCGAGAAAATAATCTTTAGATTATGGAACACTTTAACATCCGCAGAACAAGTCTTAAATATTAAGTGGCAAGAAGGAAGTGAGATTTACTCCACTGACGCTATTAGTGTTGCAGGACAGATAATTCTAGGAAATGAATTAGGTGCAGATAGACAATTAGTTAAAATAACTGATGTTCTTGGAAAAGAAGTTAACGGAAATGAAAAAGATGTTATGTTACTATATATATATGACGATGGAAGTATAGAAAGAATATTTATAAATGAATAAAGAAGATTTATCTAAAATTAAAAACAAAATAGAAGAAGAAATAAATAACACTAAAAAATTAATTAAAGACTATAAAAATCTCACTAAACCAATTGCTCCCGAAAATGCAATCGGAAGAGTTTCTAGAATGGACGCTATAAATAATAAAAGTGTTATAGAGTCAGTCTTAAGAAAAACTGAAAGAAAATTAAAAGAACTTCTATTTGCAAAAAAGCAATATGAAAAAAATATTGACTTTGGTAAATGTATAATCTGTAATAAAGAAATAAACATCAAAAGATTATTTATTATGCCATATGTTAAAAAATGTATTTCTTGTGCTTAAATAAGAATATAAATGAAAAAAATATTTTACGGATTATTTATTGGAACAATTCTTAACGTAGCCTATTTTGGCTGGGAATTTCAAGAATATATATACTACTTCTTTGAACCATGCCAACAATGTAACAATAAAGAAATTAGAGATTGTGAATTTTGCGAAGATGGATACCAAATTGAATATGGTAAAAATTGTATTAATGGAAAAATTGCTATTGAATGTGAAGATTGTGTTAATGAAAAATGCACTAAATGTAATGGAATTCAAGAGTCAATTGAAGATTTTTGTTTTACATGTAATGGAAAAGGATTCACAAAAGTAAAAATTGCTGGAAATGAAGATTGTCCTCAAATAAAAGAACCCTGTCTATATTGTGACGCAAAAGGTCAAATAACATGCACTGGTTGCATAAAAGGGTGTTTTCATTGTAGAGGAACAGGTGAGAAAGATTGCTTTCAATGTATTGGTGGAAAACTAATTGATGGTGATCAAGAAATAGCTTGTTTTTTCTGTGAAGGAAAAGGATATGAAATTTGTGACAAATGCAATGGAACTGGTGATCATTAAACATAATTAAATGAAAAAAAATATATTTATTATATTATTATCATACCTGAGTTTTTCTCAAGAAATATCAATACAACCATATCTTCAAAACATTGGAACAAATAGCGCAACAATTATGTGGGAATCTAATGTTAATCCATTTGAAAATACATTCAATTTTATTCAATGGGGAGAAAATATTAATTTAGAAAATACTACATATGGTATCTATGACAGCTCAGTACCACCCTATTATATATACTCTGTTACATTAGAAGATTTAAATCCAAATACTAAATATTACTATAGAGTACCTCAAATTTATCAAAATACTGAAATTTATAATTTTAATACCCCGTCAGTGAGTTCAGATGAAGAAAGTATAAATCTTATAGCAATGAGTGATATGCAAATGGACCAATCAAATCCAAATAAATTTAATGAAATAGTTAACCAAGGTATAATAAATTATATTCAAAGTAAATATACTCAAGAATTAAACGAAACAATTGATATGATTTTAATACCAGGTGATTTAGTTGAAAATGGTAATAATCACCAACAATGGCAAGAAGATTTCTTTTCCCAATCTCATCCACTTTTTTCATATATACCTTTATATCCAGTTCCAGGAAATCATGAAAATGACTCTCCATTTTTTTTTAAATACTTTAACTTACCTGAAAACGGATCACCTGGATATGAAGAACACTGGTGGTTTAAAGATATTTCAAATTTGAGAATAATTGGACTTGATTCAAATGGCCCATATAGAATTACTGAACAATTAAACTGGCTACAAAACATATTAACTGAAGCCGAAAGTAATTCAAATATAGATTTTGTTTTTGCACAATTACATCATCCACATAGATCAGAGCTATGGACACCTGGTAATACAGATTACACTGGAGAAATAATCGGGCTTTTAGAAAATTTTTCTAGTAATTCAGGAAAACCATCAATTCATTTTTTTGGACACACCCATGGATACTCAAGAGGACAATCAAAAGATCATAGTCATTTAATGGTTAATGTAGCCTCAGGTGGAGGTAAAATAGATTATTGGGGTGAATATCCAAATAGTGATTATGATGAATATTCAATAAGTCAAGATGAATATGGATATGTTTTTATTCAAGTTGATGCTGGCAATAATCCAAAGTTCACACTTAAAAGACTAAGCCTAGGTGATGAGTATATATTTAAAGACAACTCTTTAGAAGATCAAATTACCGTTAGATTAAATAATAACCCTCCGGAAAAACCCGTTGGCATATTCCCAAATAGTCAAATCGTAAATCCGGATTGTGTAAATCTTTTAGGAAGTATGTATTATGATTCTGATGGAGATGAACATGGAGCAAGTCAATGGCAAATTAGTACAACTTGCACAGATTTTAGCTCTCCGATTTATGATGAATGGAAGCAATATGAAAATTGGTATAATGAAATAAATTTACTTGAGGATTATATTTTAATTGATGAGCAAATAAATTCATTAAATGAAAATTCAAATTATTGCTGGAGAGTAAGATACCGTGATAAAAGTTTAGCTTGGAGTGAATGGTCTGATCCAGTTAGCTTTCAAACAGAAAACTCAAATTTAAGTAATAACTTACTTGAGAATTTTGGCGCTGAAAATGGAACAAATTATTGGAATGTTGAATTAGGTATATTAGAATCACTATCAGCTTTTGAATGCAATGGAATAGAACCTTTCATTGGTGAAAAATATTTTTCTGTCGGTGGTTTGTGCGATGAATCTGAATTAGGCTATGCATACCAAATAATCGATGTTGGACCCTTTGAAGAAGAAATAAATTCAGGAATTTCCTCAGCATTTTTTGGAGCTCATTTAGCCTCATGGGCAGGTAATGATAAAGCATCAATTGGACTTGAATTTTTAAATCAAGATGACCAAATATTATTTGCAACTGAAATGTACTCATCAGAGTTAATTAATTGGAATTTAATTGAAAGCATATATAATATTCCATTCGGTACAAAAAAAATAAAATACAAAATGATGGGTGAACTGTTTAGTGGATCAGATAATGACAGTTATGTAGATGAAATTTTTTTAAAAATAAATACAAGTAATTGTAGTTATTACAATGATGAAAACTCATACATATATGAAAATAAATTATTAAACATTTCTATATCCCCTAATCCTTTTTCTAATCAAACAATATTAAATATTCCATATTTTAAAAGTAATCACTTAGAGATATATATTTATAATAGTTTAGGTCAATTAGAAAAAAAATACAATCATGTACATCCCCCAACATTTGAATTAAAAAGAGGGAATCTAAAAAGTGGTTTATATTTTTTAGAAGTTTATGATAATAAAAATAGAATTGGTATAACAAAATTTGAAATAAAATAACTACATGAAAAAAATATTAATAACTCTTTTATTTCCAATATTTATTTTATCACAAAATGAATATAAATATGATATTAATAGTAGTAATTTACCTAATTGGGTAAAAGAAATGTATAAAGAAAATCCTAATCCAGGAAAAGTAGAGGCATTGTATAAAGAATTTTACAAAAAAAAAGATTTTAATAAAAACAAGCACACACAATATTACAAAAGATGGATAAGGTCAATTAATAGAGATATTGGAAAATATAAAAGGCCTGTTAGTAAAATAAATGAATATGATTCACCACAATGGTATTGCTTGGGACCATTTGATTTTGACAGACTAGCATCTAGTAGCTCATACGCTGCAGGTGCTGCACATGTATATACCGTAGAGCAATCAATTAATAATCCTAATGTTTTATATGCTGGAGGAGCAACATGTGGTTTATGGAAGTCAATCAACAAAGGTCTTCAATGGGTATCTTTATTTGAAACTGATCTACCAATTAATGAAGTGTATTCAATAGAAATTGATTATTTAAATTCAAATATTGTTTACTTCTCTAGCTTAGGAATATTATATAAAACTACTGATGATGGAGAAAATTATGAGATAATTGAGGAACTTAGTTTTATTAAAGATTTAGTATTACATCCTGAAAATAATAACATATTATTTGTTTGTGATGAAAGCGGACTTTTTAAAATTGATATTTCTGAAAACAATATTGAGACTTTATTAAATGGAGATTTTTTAGAAATCGAATTTCATCCAACAAATTCAAATATAATTTATGTTGTAAAAAGCTCAAGTAACAAAACAATATTTTTAAAATCAATTGATGGAGGAAATAACTTTACTACACCTGAAAATGAAGTATGGCCAAACCCCTCCTCTCCTGATGAACAAAAAAGAACAGAAATCGCTGTTAGTTTAGATTCACCGGATAATGTTTACGCATTAACTACAGGATCAGTAAATGGAGGAAGTGGATTATATGGAATATATGTTAGTAATGATATGGGTGAATCATGGGAATTTAGATGCTGCGGACAACAACCTGGAGGAGAGCCAAATGAGGAAAATCAAAATTTAATGGGTTGGTCCCATGAAGGCCTTGATGATGGTGGGCAGTATTATTATGATTTAGCATTTGCTGTAGACCCAAATAATTCAAACAGAATTCATGTAGGTGGCGTAAACCATTGGATATCCGAAGATGGTGGTTATACATTTACTTGTCCTTCAAAATGGAGTTGGGCTGATGACCCTGAAAATCAAAAATATGTTCATGCAGATATTCACGACATAAAATACTACAACAATGATTTGTGGATTGCTTGTGATGGTGGTATTTTTTACTCAGAAAATCAAGGAAATAAAATAGAGCAAAGAATGTTTGGTGTTGCAGGAACTGATTTTTGGGGATTTGGATCAGGTTTTTCAGACGGAGGAGTAATGATTGGTGGGACATACCATAATGCTACTTTATTGAAAGATAATGATACTTATATACAAGGAGACTCATTAAATGGTACAGCAGAAAGTGGCGGATGGGCATCAATATGTGGTGGAGATAACTACAGAGGATTTGTAAATTTTGGTGACAGTAAAAAAGTATATTTAGATGATTGGTGTTCAGGTGGTGGGTATACTTTATCGAATGATAGAAACACTCCATTAGAAGGATTTAGTATGCAAGTGGTATCAAATGCATCCTACACAATAGGAGAATCTAGTAATTTAGAATTCGATCCAAGATGTTATAATATAATTTATATTGGAAATGGTGACATTCTTTATAAATCAGATAACAATGGATATTCAAGTGTCCCTTTATATGACTTTGGAGAAAATGTAGCCTCTATTGAAGTTGCTTGGTCTAATCCAAACATACTCTATGTATCAACCTATAATAGTTACTGGGGAGATAAACACATTTGGAAAAGTGAAGATGGAGGTGGATCATTTATTAATATAACACCAACTTTTCCTGGAATTCAAAATGATGCATGGATTCCGTATGATATTACTATTAGTGACTTCGATCCAAATAATATATGGATTGCAAGATGTCCAAATAGTACTTCTTATGACTCTTATTCTTCCAGTAAAGTATATCATTCTAATAATGGTGGTCAAAATTGGCAAAATATAACAGGATCAGGTTTGAATGGAGAAAATATAACAAATATAGAATATCATAGAGGAAGTAATAATGGAATTTATCTAGGCACAAGAACTGGGGTTTTTTACAAAGATGATTCTATGGATTCATGGATGTCGTATAATAATGGACTTCCACTTAGTACTTTTTCTACTCAATTAATGTTTGATTATAAAACAAATAAACTAAAAAATGGAACTAATAGAAGCGTATGGGAAGTTGATTTATATGATACATTTCCACCATCGGCTCAAATTTCAGCTGATAAATTAATAATTAATTGTTTAGATAATACAGTTTATTTCATAGATCATTCTGCAATGAAAGATGAACTAGCGAATTGGCAGTGGTCCTTCCCTGGAGGAACACCATCATCATCAACATCTCAAAATCCAATAGTAACATATGAAGAGCCTGGTAGCTATGATGTATCATTAATAATCGAAAACGCATATGGAAGTGACACTCAAATAATTCCTGGGTTAATTACAATGACAAATAATCCAATAAGTATGGAAGGATTTGATTGTGACGGTAATTGTCAAGAGAGTTTTTTAAATATGACTCTTATAGCAGAGGATTCATATGGAGATGGTTGGAACGGTAATATATTAAATATATTAGTTGATGGTGAATCTTTTACAAATTACACAATGAATTCAGGTTATTCAGAAGAAATTAACCTATGTATTCCCAATGAAACATACTGTGTTGAAATTTTTGTTGAGGAAGGAGGATGGCCAGAAGAAGTTAGTTGGGAACTAGTTGAAAATGGAGAGACTATTTTAAATGGTAATTCACCATATAATATTGATTTGTACAGTAATTGCCCTATTTATGGTTGCACAAATTCAGATGCAATTAATTTTAACCCTAATGCTGATACGGATGATGGAAGTTGTTGTATAGGTAGTTTTTACACAATATTAATGGAAGATTCATACGGAGATGGATGGAATGGAAATACTTTAATTATTGGTGATCAAGAATTGGAACTTGAAGAAGGAAGTGAAGAAGAAGTTATAATTTGCCTTCCAATAAATGAAGAATGTTTTAATGTAACATGCGGAGGAGGAGATTGGCAATCTGAAGTATCATTTACAATTTACAATATGAACGGAGATGTTATAATTACAGGGGGGGCTCCATTTAATGACTGCTTTCTTGAAGGATGTACCGATGAACTTGCATGTAATTATAATATCAATGCTACTATAGAAAACGGATCCTGTGAATATCCTGAAGATGGATATGATTGTGAAGACATTTATTTAAATGAAAATTATAATTCAAAAATAATAATAAATAAATGCGATATTTTAGGAAGGAACGTTAATATAAAAGCAAAAAATCAATTGTTATTCTATATATATGATGATGGTTCAGTTCAAAAAAAGAAAAAAATAATTTACTAAAAATATGAAATTAAAATTTTTATTATTAATTATAATAATGGGTTCATTATTTGCAATTACAAATTTCTCAAAAGATAATGATAATGGTCATTATACTGTTATTAAAAAAATTAAAAACATAGAAATTAGGGAGTATAAAAACTTAATATATGCATCATATACACCTAAAGAAAGTGAAAGAAATAATAGTTTTAGAAATGTTGCAGGCTATATTTTTGGAAGCAATGATAAAAATGAAAAAATTGCTATGACAAGCCCTGTTGTAATTAAACTGCATAATAAAAATGAAATGGCTTTTATTATGCCTGAAGGATATACACTTAAAAATTTACCAAAACCTGATAATAATGACATTAAAATATACACTGAGCAATCAAATATAAAAGCTAGTATAAGATATTCAGGTTGGTCAAATGAACAAAAAGAGGAAAAGAAAATTAAAGAGTTAGAAAAAATATTGAAAGAGAATAATATAAATCATAAAAATGATTTTGAAGTTTTAGTTTATAATTCACCATGGACAGTAATAAATAGAAGAAATGAAATTGTGGTAAGTATTGATTACAAAAAAAAAAAATTAAATAATATGGAAACTATATATTTTGGCAGTGGATGTTTTTGGTGTACTGAAGCTGTTTTTGAAGATGTTATAGGAGTTCAAAGAGTTACCAGTGGATACTCTGGTGGCAAAATAAAAAACCCAAGCTACAGAGAAGTATCACAAGGATTAACAAAACATGCTGAGATTTGTGAAATTGTTTATGATAAAAATATGATCCAGTTAGAAGATTTACTTAAAATATTTTATTTATCCCACGATCCAACTACACTAAATAGACAAGGAAATGATATAGGTGAGCACTACAGATCAATTATCCTATTTAAAACAAATGAAGAAGAAAAAATTATAAGAAATTATACTAAAAAAATAAATCAAGAAATTTTTAATAATGAAATAGTTACTGAATTAAAGAAATTTGATATATTTTATAAAGCAGAGGATTACCACCAAGATTATTTTAAATTAAATCAATCTCAACCATATTGTACAGATGTAATTTCTCCAAAAGTTAACAAAGCAAAAAAAGAGCTTAATAAATATTATAAAAAATGAGACACATAATACTATTTTTACTAATAATTCCACTTTTAATAATCTCTCAAAACTCTAAATTACCTGAAGATGTAAAATGGGTAACTCAGTCTGAAGAATATAGTGAGTTATGTAAACAAATTTACACAAACGCATGGGAAAAAATAGAAAGAAATATATACAATAATAACTATCAACTTAATATGGAAAATATTGTTATAGTTATGGATCTTGATGAAACAGTTCTTGATAATTCAATGTATCAAATATATTTAAATGAGAAATCTGAGAGTTTTTCATATTCATCTTGGGATAAATTTGTGAATGAAGAAGTTTCAGGTTTAGTTCCAGGAGCTGAATCATTTATAAAAAAATATAAATCTATAAATAATGCTAAAATAGTCTTCATAAGTAATAGAGACTCATCAACTCTTTACGCAACAATAAATAATATGAAAAAATTAGGTTTATTTTAT
>NHFO01000003.1 GCA_002170235.1 Flavobacteriales bacterium TMED113 | reverse complement strand
CTATCAAGTTGGGATCAGTCCCTTCATTGGAAATCGCTGCCGTTATTGTCCGTCGTGCTCGTCATACGCCATTGAAGCGTTAGAGTCACACGGCGCAATTTACGGCGGCTTTCTAGCTGCAAAAAGAATTTGCCGCTGTCATCCATGGGCTGCCGGCGGTTATGATCCTGTCCCTGAACATCCGAGCTTGTCGAAATCCGACGACGAATAATGCCGAGGACCTCAATGGACCCTGTACGACTACTATTAATAAGCACCACCGCCGTATTGTCTTTAATGCTGCTTATTGAGTGGAATCAGTATGCTGACGAGTACCAGAAGCAGCAGAGTGAGTTATACACCGCTGCTATTACTGAGCCTGGTCTCGCAACGAATGAACAAGTAGCTGCGCCCATGGGCCAAGGCATCAATGACAGTATCCCGAGTGTCAACCAAGAAACGAACCCTCTTTCAGTGCTGCTCGACGACAGCGAGACGTTTAACTTATCTACCGACACACTCGACTTGGTCGTATCCGCGGACGGGGGTGATGTTGTTTCTGCGTCTTTGCCAAAATTTCCGGTTAGACTCGATACTCCTGATCAACCCTTTAGATTATTGGAAAACAACAACCTGCGACGTTACGTTGCTCAGAGCGGACTCATAGGGTCTGATGGTATCGATGCTAGTGGTAACAGAGCGCGTTATGCGAGCCAAGGCGCCACCAACAACGGCGACGGCAGCCATACCCTAACATTGGCCTGGACAGGCAACGACCCCCTCGGAATACAGGTTTACAAGCGTTTCACTGCTCATAATGACCGATACGACGTCAATGTATCTTTCGATATCAGAAACGGCGGAAGCTCGGTAGCGTCCGTCACATCGTTTGCTCAGCTGAAGCGTGATAACACGCAAGCACCCGATGGCAACACAGGTTTTGGAGTTAGCCCTTATTTGGGCGCTGCGCTTTCGCAGCCCGATGAGCGCTACACCAAGCTCAGTTTTTCTGACTTGAACGAAGAGCCGTTCTCAAAACGGTTGCCCGCGGGATGGGTGGCAATACTGCAACACTATTTTGTATCTGCCTGGATTCCATCACAGCAAGCAAGTCACGATTACTTTGCTAGTCAACTCTCTAACGGCGATAACGTTATAGGATACAAAAATGGATTAGTTATTGGCACTGGTAATAAAATAGAAGATTTTTGTATAGGTTTTTTTACAAAATATGGAGATGGCGGTGTAGATTTAAGCCCAATTGGAGACTTAATGAAATCAGAAGTTTTTTCGCTTGCTAAAGAATTAAATATAATCAACGATATTCAAAAAGCAAAGCCTACTGATGGACTATGGGATGATGGTAGAAATGATGAGGATCAAATAGGAGCTACATACCAAGAAATTGAAAACGCAATTAAAAATATAAACACTGAAAAAACTAACTTATCTGAAAGAGAAAAGAAAGTAATTGAAATTTATTTAAATTATCAAAAGATTAATCAGCATAAAATGAAGCCTATTCCTGTATGCTATCTTGCGAAAGATTAATCAGCTGAGGCAATTTGAATTGTAAGGTTATCCAATTCTTTTGATAGTGGAATTTGACACGCAAGTCGACTATTTTCTTTCAATGAAAATAATTGATCTAACATATCATCTTCTTCTTCATTTTTAATAAGTATATTTTTATCATCAGAAACAATATAACAGTGACATGTTGCACATAAACACATTCCTCCACATGCTCCTTCCATAAAATCATAAGATCGTAAAACCTCCATTAAATTCATGTCTGGATGAACATCTATATTTAAGATATGTTTTTTACCCGACTCATCAATGATGTTAATACTAATTTTATCCATTTTAAAAACCTTTTACTCCACCCATAACAGTGGTATATTTAAATACTTTTTTTTGATCTGGAAATACTCTATTAAATGCAGATTGAGCCATAATTGCAGCTTCATGAAATCCACATAATATTAATTTTAATTTCCCTGGGTATGAATTTACATCCCCGACGGCATATATTCCATCAATATTTGTACTATAATCAGTAGGATTTACTAATATGGCATTTTTTTCTAAATTTAAGCCCCATTGACTTATTGGGCCTAACTTTGGTGTCAATCCAAACAAAGGAAACCAATAATCTGTAGTAATATTAATCGTTTTATCTGAAGAGTATTTAACAGAAATTGTTTTAATATTATCTTCTCCTTCAATTTTCATGACTTCAGCTTCAGTCATTAAATTTATCTTTCCATTTTCAGCTAATTTATTAAGAGATTCTACAGAGTCTAAATGTCCTCTAAATGTATTTCTTCTATGCACTAAAGTAACTTCTTTAGCATGTTTAGAAAAATATATTGCCCAATCAAGAGCTGAGTCCCCGCCACCGGAAATAACAATTTTTTTATCATGATAAATTGTAGGATCTTTAATTATATACTCCACACCTTTTCCCTCAAATTTATTTAAATCATCTATTTTAGGTTTTCTAGGTTCAAAACAACCTAATCCGCCAGCGATAACGATTACCGGAGCAGAATGTTCAGTTCCTTTATTAGTAGTAACAATAAATTGATTGTCTTTTGTCTTCTGTACTGTCTCCGCTCTCTCACCTAAAGTATAACCAGGATTAAAGGGTTCAATTTGTTTTAATAAATTTTTTATTAAATCTTCAGCTAAAATCTCTGGAAATCCGGGGATGTCATATATTGGTTTTTTAGGGTAAATTTCTGCGCATTGTCCGCCGGGAATTGGTAAGGAATCAATAAAGTGACAACGCATTTTTAATAAGCCTGCTTCAAATACAGTAAATAATCCACAAGGGCCTGCACCTATTATTATTATGTCAGTTTTGATCATAAAGTTTTGACAATTTTTATTTCTGGAGCATACTTTTTAACAGATTGCTCAATACCATTCTTTAAAGTCATTTGATTAACATCACAAGATTCGCACGCTCCTTCAAGCCTTACAATTACTTCAGAATTTGAAGTGACTTTAATAAATGCTACATCTCCACCATCTCTTTGTAAGAATGGCCGAATTTCATCTAATCCTTTGTTGATTCGTTCTAATAAATTTGATTCATTCATTTATAATTTAATTTATGAGTTGCAACCTCTTGCGTGAGTAATTTTCACTGTTTCAGTTGGAGCTATAGTTTTATTTCTTTCATCAGTTTTACTAATAATACTTGTAGTTATTTCATCAAAATATTCAGCACCCCCACTTTGTAAAAAAGCTGGTCTGCCAACATCTCCTGACTCTCTGATACTTTCTTTTAAAGGTATTTTACCTAAAAGTGGTATTCCTAAATTTTCACTTAAAGCTTCTCCGCCATTTCTACCAAATATATAATATTTCTTTTTACTTTCTTCAGTTTGAAACCAAGACATATTTTCAATTATACCAATAACTGGGACATTGATTGTTTTTAACCTAAACATTGAAATTGCTTTTTTGGCATCTATAATTGAAACTGGCTGAGGCGTTGTTACAATAACTGAACCAGTTAAAGGTAAAGACTGAACCAAACTTAAGTGTATATCACCTGTACCAGGAGGAAGGTCAACAATTAAGTAATCTAACTCTCCCCAATTACTTTGGTGAATCATTTGATTTAAAGCTTTACTAGCCATAGGGCCACGCCAAACAATAGGATCTTTAGGGTCGCTAAAAAAACCAATAGAAAGTAACTTTACACCATAACTAACTATAGGATCCATTAAAGATTTACCGTCAATATTTTTTAATTTAGGCTTACTGTTTTCCGCATCAAACATAAGAGGAATAGATGGTCCGTATATATCCCCGTCTAATAATCCTACAGAGTACCCTTTTTGAACTAAAGAAACTGCTAAATTAGAAGAGACTGTTGATTTTCCAACACCACCTTTTCCAGAAGCAACTGCAATTATATTTTTAATACTGTCAAGACCTTCCTTTTTCTTTTTACTCTCAACAATAACTATTAATTCATGAGATGGAAATCTAGGATTTAAAGAATCTAAAACAAGTTTTTCAATTTTTTTTCTTAAATGGAGAGTAGGGTTTTCAATATTAAAAACAATTGATATTTTTTCCTTATCAACTTCAATACTCTTTAAAATCTTATCACTAATTAAACTATCATCAGTAGATGGTATTTTTAATTTTGATAAAATTTCTAAAATTGTTTTTTTCTCAGTACTCATTAAAATATTTTCAAATAAATTTAAAACAAATATACGTTATTGGTTTCTTTTTTTTTAAAAACATCGATTCATAAAATGTCTTTATTTCCATGGATTTATCAATAGTATTACTTTTATATAGATCGTGAGTAGATTTTATAATTTCTACATTCAATTTTTCCAAAATCCCCAAGGTGTAGCCATGTAAAAATTCACTATCCGTCTTTAAATGAACAAGTCCATTTTTTTTAAGGATTTTTTTATAAGATTGCAGCATTAGTTCACTTGTTAAACGTTTTTTTCTTCTTCTATATTTTATTTGAGGATCTGGAAATGTAATCCAAATTTCGGAAACTTCATCAGCACAATAAAACTTATCTATTTGCTCAATTTGGGTGCGTAAAAACCGCACATTACGTAAATCACTTTTTTGTGCTAATGTAGCTCCTTTCCATATTCTAGCTCCTTTTATATCAACTCCAATATAATTTATATTTGGATTTGATTTAGCTAAATTTACAGTGTACTCACCTTTACCACATCCTAATTCTAATACAATAGGATTGCTATTTTTAAACTCCTGACTCCATTTCCCTTTTAAAAAAAAAGAATCATTTAAAAGCTCTTTCTGATTAGGCTGAAATGTATTAGTCAAAGAATTTAATTCATTAAATTTTGTTAACTTATTTTTACTCATTTTTTGTTAATTCTATAGCTAAATCAAAAATATAATTTTTTATTTCATCTCTTACAATTCTATACGATTTTAGATCATGATTTTGCGATGGGTCATCAAAAGAGCAATGGTAATGCTTGTTAATACCTGAAATAAGAGGACAGTTTTCTTTAGCAGAATCACAAACAGTAATTAAGACCTGCATTATGGATATATCAATTTCAGAAATTTTTTTTGAATAATGTAATGATATATCAATCCCTATTTCTGACATTACCTTCACTGCATATTTATTAATTCCATGACTTTCAATTCCAGCACTTTTAACATTAAATCCTAAATGCTTTAAAAAACCTTCCGCCATTTGGCTTCGACAAGAGTTACCCGTACAAAGAACTAGTATATTCATGAGTCACTATTTATAATTATTATAAATAACAGCGTAATTTATATTACCTTATTTATATTTATTATAAATAAGGGGTGCGCTATATGTTTAATTAAAATTTAATAATCATAAATTATTAAACTATTTTTATATAACAAAATCAAAATTATGGATTTAAATAAATTTAAGGAAGATCTCTTTAAAATTAATTCAACTAAAAAATTTAATGACCTATCATTACAGTTATTTAAATTCCAATACAAAGAAAATAAATACTATAAATCATTTGTAGATCTTCTTAAAATTAAACCCGATGAAGTAAAGTCTATATCAAAAATTCCCTTTTTCCCCATTGAATTATTCAAAGAAAAAAAAATACTATGCAATAATTTTAAATACAAAAAAATATTTCATAGTAGCGGCACAACTACAGACTTAAAAAGTAAGCACTATATAGAATCTATAAGTTTTTATGAAAAAAGTATTCTTGAGTCGTTTGAGAAAAGATTCAAAGCCATTAATAATTATTCTATATTTTGCCTCACTCCAAAACACACTAAAAAAAATAAATCCTCATTAATTCATATGTGCAATTACTTAATTAAAAAAAGTGGCTGCATAAATAGTGGTTTTTATCATAAAAATTACAGTGAGCTAATAAAAAGAATTGAAATTTCTAAAAAAAATAAAAAACCATTCATAATTATTGGATTAAGTTTTTTATTACTTGATTTTGCTTTAAAGCATAAAATTAATTTAAATGGAGGAACCATATTAGAAACTGGCGGAATGAAGAAAAATGACTCTGAATTCACTAAAGAAGAACTATACGACATTCTTAGAAAAAAATTTTCATTAAAAGAAATTGGCTCCGAATATAGTATGACTGAGCTATTATCACAATCTTATTCATTAAAAAAAGGCGAACTCTCACCACCCCCATGGAAAAAAATATTAATTAGGGATATTAACAACCCACTACAAATAATTAAACAAAATAATATTACAGGCGGCATAAATATTATTGATCTAGCAAATATTCATAGTTGTGCATTTATAGCTACAAATGATTTAGGGAAAAAGACAAACAAAAGTTTTTATATTTTAGGAAGACTAAACAACTCCTTAATAAGAGGATGTAATAATTTAATATAATTTAATTACGTATTATTGGCACTTTAACTAATACCTCAACTTCACTCCAAGTTTTAGAAACTCCGTCACCCCCTGTATGCAATTGCTCACATTTCTCATGAATAGAATCATACGCAAGAATACCCCCTAAATCTAACCCTATGTCTATCACCCCCCTTATCTCAACTATATTTTTTTCGAAAGAGAAATTTAAATCCACAGTTTTAGAACCTAATAAAGTATTAAATGTAACCGGTATTAACCCTTCTTTTGGCAAACCAAGGGTACCGCTTAATGTAAATTTATCAGTTAGTAGTTTAAAAAAATAATCTTTTAAATTCATGTCTCTAACAGCATCTCCTGAAACAGAAGAACTAGTACTAATTGAAAAGTCTAAACCATTAACTAATTCTTCAAGAGAATTATAATTAAGCTTTTCTCTTGATGAAACAAATTTTTCAAATTGACCTGTAACCTTAATCTTATCAGTGGTCTTAAATCCATTCCATATTATTTTAGTCTTGCTGGAATCAAAAGAATAAGAGCCTTCCTTAATAATATTTGACTCATTTTCGGTAGGACCTGTAGATTTAACTGGCTCCTTTTCAGGACCAGAGCCACCTCCACAAGAAACAAGCAAGATAAAAGCAAGAAAAAAAACTCTTGATAGATTCATAGTTACTTTATAATTACTTTCTTAATAACGTTTCCATTATTAAATAATTGTATTAAAATATTATTTTTATTTTGATCAACTGAAACGTCTCTTCCTAATAAATCAATATTATTAATTATATAATTATTAGACATACTATTTTCAAATAAATCTAATTCAAATTCATCGCATATACCATCACCATCCGCATCATTTAAGCAATTTCCAAAACAATCATAATATTCTTCTGGGTAATCACAATTCTCTAAATCAAAATATTGACTAACTATAGAGAAAGATAAAACTTGACCGAAACCATTAGGTTCATAAGTAGAGGAAAATGGCGGCATACTATTCATGCTAGAATCTAAAAGAAACATAGAGCCATCTATTTTTTTCACGATAAAAGTAAATTCTTCGGAGGGGACAAAACCATTATCTAATCCAGACTCAGATCCCCAAGCTGCGATTGCTAAAGCCTCATTATTCCATACCGCAGATCCTGCGCAAGTTAATTCATTTAGGTCATTAGTATAAAAAACACCAAAAACATCACCTATTTCTAAATTTATTGATAACCCTACACTAACTTCAATTGCAATCGTCATGTTTGAATCTGTATTAGAAAATGAGAAAATCGAAGATGAAGCAGAAGGATCGTAATTACAAGCTGTTGAATCCGCGCAACCAAATAATTCTGCATACTCACACGAACCATCATCAGCATTAGCTAATGGATTGTAATTTAAAGCAAATGAATCGGTACATCCAAAAACAATCTCTACTCCACCATCATATTCATGAAAACCTAAATTACTCCAGTCATCTTGCTCTAACACTAACCATTCAGAATCATCAGGACTTGTCCCCGCTGACATTGGCCAATTACCATAGTTTCCATAGTAGATATTGCTTTTTCTTACCATTGTATGATTTTTTGTAGCTTGCTCAACTCCTGCTGCATCCCATCCAAGACCCTCTTGCCAAGTATTTGGATAACCTATAATGTCAATGGCGCTATCTGAATTAAAGTCTTGTTCCAAAGAGCTAATTGGCATTAATGCATATGCGTCATCACCATTTCCACAACAATATTGAAAAGTATAGTCTGCCTGAGATAATATACTTTCATCTGCTTGACTTGAAGCAACAACGTACAAACCACCAGGTTCAATGAAGGCTCCTACAGGAAATAAATTTTCAAAAGTTGACGAGCCATTTGTAAAACTTTTAAGAATATAATCATCTAAATTGATAGTCTCATTTGAATAATTATATATCTCTATATATTTATTGTAAGAGGATCCTTCAGCGTATTCTGAAAAAAGAATTTGTCCTTGAACGGTAAAGGAAAAAATAAGAGAAAAAAGTACGAATCGTAACATAAATAAATAGTTTAAAGTTTAAAGCATTAATATAATATTAATCATCAAATTAAACCAAATAAACTATATTTTTTTACTAATATAAACACCTATGATTTTTTTACTTGTATTTTGAACTCTATAGAACAATTTTAAATTAATCGATTTTGAAAAACTAAACTGACTACCAAAACCATAACGAAACTTATTTTCACTGTTGCTGTTGATTCCTAACAAATGCTCAGCTTCAATGTAAGGACTAATTCTTTTATTAATCTTATAACCAAAAGCTAACTTATTTCTAAAGTACTGCCTATGATAAGAAACCACATTTTTTTCTGAAAAAAACCTGGACCTTAACGAAATTTTTATTTTCTTAAAATCTGGCTTAACATAAAGTGAAAAATAAAGCCTTCTGCCTAACTGTTTTTGATTTGGAATTTTAGTGACTCTAATCCCATTATCTAAACTTATTGTTTTGGTAATTTTAAATGAAGATGAAAAATCTAAAAACTGTTTGGTGAACATGTATGGGTTTAGACTATATCTAGCACCTGACTCTAAAGATAAAGAACTTTTTTTATTAAGCTTAAATCTATACTCCATCTTAGACCATAGCTCCCTTTCCTGATCCTGGGAAAAAGAATAGTGAAGAGTGAGAAAAAAAATAAAAAGGAAAATTCTACTCAACAAAATAAATTTTAATTTTGGCGGTATCCCTAACTAAATCAATTTGCTCTATTTCTAATTTCTCTATTCTTAAACCTGTTCTTTTTTGAATGTCTTCAACTAACTCATCTCTTTTTTCAGGCCCAATCATATCAATTTTTTCGTACAAAACATATTTTGATTTTGTAGACCTTTGTAACATCCAGTTTCTTTCGAAATAGTCCAATAGAAAAACTATTGAAATATTAGCAAAGAGCAATTCAAAATAACTAATTTTTTTATTAGCTAAGGCATTCATTACAGACAAGCCAATAACAATAAATAAATAAGTCATTTCTTTAACCGAAATAGTCTCTGTTCTATATCTAATAATTCCAAATACCGCAAATAATCCTAGTGCAAAACCTAATTCTAGTTTCACATTTTCTAATAAAAAACAAAGAAAGAATACAACAGTGGATATTAATAGATAGGTAAATACGTAGTCTTTATTTTTATTAGCTGGGTAATATAATGACTTTACAATGTACCATATTACAAGTAAGTTAAAAGCAGATCTGACGAACAGCTCTAAAAAATCTTCTTTATCAAGAATATCAATCCCTAAAAATTCCATAATCGTATTTTTTTAATTATTATTTTTTTCTAAAATAGAAAAATTTGATTTAAACCTATTATACTTTAGACTAGGAAAAATTGAAGATGTAGCAAAGCAGTATTTACTCATAGCTGTTTTTCTCAGTCTATTTTCTCTCATAATTTTATAAAAAAAAGAATTTCTATTTAATTTTTCTTGTTTTAACTCAGCAATAATAATGTTATTATATTTATTATTTATCTTTTTCGTATGTTGTTTAAAGCTAAAATTAAAATCTATAGTTAACCTTTCTTTAATTGTTTTATTAACTAGGGTAATTCTGTTAAAATAATTTTCATGACAATATTTTAAATCATAATTAGTACTTAAATATTTATTTATGAAACTATAATTAGTTTTACTTAGCCTTCTATTAGCTTTTTTTACAATCATTCTATTTTTTACTGTCTTACCCTTTGGGTTCTTTTTTTTAATTTCCAAAAAACATAAAGAAGAGTCTAGGTATTCTCTGAATCTAATTTTAACTCTATTAATTCTTCCATTATGATGTGATTTATAAAATAAAAAATCATCTGTGTCAAAATAAATTGAATTGTATTTAGAGAAACGATTTCCATTTACCTTCAATATTTTGTAGCCATTTTTTAGAATAGGCAATATTTTAAAAAGCAAACTTTTATTAAAAACAAACTTTGTGTCAGTTCTATCCATTAGCTTAACACTATTCATCTCTTTTAAAGAGATAATTTTAAATTCGTCAAGATGTTTATTTAGTTCTGACAATTTTTACTTTAATTTTTTTTGAAAAACAAATTTACACAATCTATTTTATGTTAAGAAAAAATTAATTTTATGTTAAGCTAGATTATTTAATTTCTATTTATGACACAAAAAAAAAGCGCCAAATACTTGACGCTTTTTTATAATTATTAAATATAATTTTAATGATCGTGGTCATCATGATTGGCATGTTCTTCACAATGAATCATATCAGCAGAATAAAATCCAGCAGGAACAACTGTGTCACCATTTTGAATGTCTTCTAATAAATTATATCCATTCATTTCAATGTCATTTAAAGCTTCATCACAAAACTCACCTATATCAGTAGGTAACTCAACTCCGGTGTCAAGCATAAATGCAATATGGCACTCAATACATTGATGGTCATCGCCATCTGAACAAGAAAATAAGAATGCTGTTAATGTAAATAATAATAAGAACTTTTTCATATAAAAATATTTAAGTTGAAGAAAACAAATTAACTATACACCTAAACCTTCAACAATATCAAAACTTACCGAACGGCGCTTGTCCATCCATTCGATCAACCGCCGGACCTCGCCCATCACTTCGGTACCAATGCCATCTCCCGGCAGCATTAGAACTTTTTTATTCGCGGCCATCGGGCTGCTCCTGTTTT
>NHFO01000002.1 GCA_002170235.1 Flavobacteriales bacterium TMED113 | reverse complement strand
GGTTCTTTTTCTTTTAACCAAATCTCAATTGATAAAATAAGACAAGCCACTTCACCCCTCCCCTTTCCTGATTCGGGGATGCTGCTTAGGGGGAATCAGGATTCTTGATTCTTTTGTAGATGCTTAGGAATGCTGCTACATACCATATTGGAATCATCACACGGAGTGAGTAAAATCCTATGAATAAAAGACCTATTCCGCTCTGGGGACTAGGGCTCCTATGAAATAACCCGCCATATAAATGGATAAAAAAACCACCATAGAAGACTGAGCCAATAATCAGAGTAATCTGGGAAGCCTTATTCGGCATAACTAAGGCCAGTAATAAGGATAAAACCAGAGGTCCAAGAGCAAATGGGACCATAAATAAGGTTCCACTAAAACTTCGAGAATTAGAATTAAGAATACCTAGACCAACCACCAGTATTACTGCGGTCACCACGAAAGCTGGCGAACACGCTCTATTAATCAATTTCATAGATCCATATTACGCACCTCCTCGTGTGACCTGAAATTGATTATGATTGAGTGATAATCGGTCAGATCGATACATGGGCAACCTTATCTTTATTCACCCCTCCCCTTTCCTGATTCGGGGATGCTGCTTAAGGGGAACCGTAAGGTCTTGAGCCTCTCCTGATTTAAAGTTCAGGGATCAGGAATCCCGATCGGTCATGCGCTGATCCCGCACCACGATCCGGCTAAGAGGTTACGCTGCCTGTTAAACCTGCCAGTAGAGAGAAGTTTACTTATACTACCACTAATTCAGAAGCCACCATCACCGGTTTTCGGACTTCAACGCCCTTGCCAAAAATTTTGATTTGATTAAGCTTACAACGTGATGAAACGATTACCCTTAGCAATTTTTATCTCAATCTTTGTAGTCAGCTGCGGAGAACCCAAAACTAAGGAGTCAAAAGCCGACCCTAAAACTTTTTATAATCCAAATGAATTAATTTTTGTCGTTGAAATGGATTCTAATGAAAATAAATCGATTGAAGATATCGCGAAGTTTTCAGAAGAATATACTGATACGATTGATACGAATGAACCGAACACCTTAGGATGGGGCTTTTATAAATCAGGAGATCAAATTGTCTTGATCGAGAGATATCTAGATGGTGCCGCAATGATGCAGCACGGAAAAAATGTCTCACAAGGGGGACCGCTTGAGCCTCAATTTTTAATGTTTATGGAACATTTCACCATCAACAAAATTGATGTTTATGGAAATGCATCAGACGAGCTCAAAGAATTTGTTAAACCCTTTGGTTTGCCCTTTTACTTTCATCCAGCATACGCAAAGTTTAGTCGGTTTCAGCAATAGAACTACTCCATCGACGAGTTAAAGGCTCTCAGCTCTTCTCCCCCACAGATAAGACCGATTCACCCCTCCCCTTTCCTGATTCGGGGATGCTGCTTTGTGGATCAGGCCATTGGGAGCTTTTGTGATCGTTCAAAATTCTTTACTAATCAAGATCATGAATTCTGATCAGAAGCCCCGCTTTCTGATAGTTTGTTTTGGGGCGAGTTTTCTGTAAACTTTTGTAATGAAAGTTTTAATGACTCTCCTTCTTTTGGCTGTAGGCGTTAACGCTGCCAGTTTAGATGACCTGGCTTACACCACGACTAACGGCGAAGTCACCATCACCGATTGTTATGTATCAGCCCGGGGTGAATTGGTGATCCCCGCTACCATTGATGGGAAGCCTGTCACAAGTATCGGAGGGGATGCCTTCGTCGATAGCCGCCTGACAAGCATCACGATTCCTAATAGTGTCACCAGCATCGGTGATTTCGCCTTCTATGACTGCGCCAGCCTGACAAGCATCACGATTCCTAATAGTGTCACCAGTATCGGGGTTGGTGCCCTCGAGTCTTGCACCAGCCTGACAACGATTGAGGTTGGTGCGGAGAACGTGAATTACACAGATGTCAATGGAGTTCTATTCAATAAAGAGAAGACGGATCTGCTGAATTATCCTGCAGGAAAAGGCGGCAATTACGCGATTCCTGATAGCGTCACTAGCATCGAGGAGGGGGCCTTCGGAGGCTGCACTAGCATGACGAGCATCACGATTCCTGATGGCGTCACTAGCATCGGGGGAGCTGCCTTCTACGAATGCACCAGCCTGACGAGCATCACAATCCCTGATGGCGTGACCAGCATTGGGAATGACACCTTTTGGTCCTGCACCAGCCTGACGAGCATCACGATTCCTGATGGCGTCACCAGCATCGGGAATGGCGCCTTCGATGGCTGCAGGAGCCTTACGAGCATCACCATTCCTGATAATGTCACTAGCATCGGGTTATTTTCCTTCCATGACTGCACCAGCCTGACGAATATCACGATTCCTGAAAGCGTCACCAGCATCGGGGAGAGAGCCTTCGCAAACTGCACCAGCCTGACGAGCATCGCGATTCCTGATAGCGTCACCAGCATCGGGGAGAGAGCCTTCGGAGGCTGCACTAGCATGACGAGCATCACGATTCCTGATGGCGTCACCAGCATTGCGGAGTATGCCTTCAGCGGCTGCATCAGCCTTACAAGTCTAACGATTCCTAATGGTGTCACTAGCATCGGGTATGGTACCTTCCAATTCTGCACCAGTCTGACGAGCATCACGATTCCTAACAGCGTCACCAGCATCGGGGAGTTGGCCTTCCGCGAATGCAGGTTCCTAAAAACAGTCGTGATGGAAGGTCTACCGCCCACTGTAGACCGTACAGCATTTGAAACAGTTAATGAAAATGCGAAAGTCTTTGTGAATCCTGGTTATCTTTTTCGCTATGGCAATGTAGGCGAAACTTGGAATGGGTTGGTCATTTCAGATCCAGACGAGAAAAGTCTTTACGATAGAATTGAAGAGCTCACTGAACTGATCATCCAAAAAGATGCTCAAATCGCAGGACTTGAGCAACGCCCAACCCAAAGTGAATACGATGCAGTAGTTACAGAGCTGGATGCCTGCCCATCACTTGAAGATATCCAAGAAGCTCGTGTTGGATCAGTGGTTCTCACTCCTACAGGAAATGGGACTGTAATCTTAAGGATGATGATTGAGGAATCATCTGATCTGTCAGTCTGGGAAAACAACGGAGAATCAGTAGAGGTAGAACTACCTCTCACTGAAGGTAAGAAGTTTCTTCGCTTTGCTTTGAAATAGCGGCAGCCCCCGCAGAAGAGGCCGATCAATTTTTTCTCAACACCCTATTATATAAAGACCAACCCACCCAAAAAACCGCACCCCCACCGGTGGGGTGTCTCGCCATTTACTACTCACCTATACCAAAAGGTTTTCCTTCCAAGACACCCCCCTTTTCTACGCCTCCATTCCGGTCCAAAGGCGGCTTCAAAACTCTCCCGTCAAAGGAAATTTTGAATTAGGATACCTTAAATCTTTACTAGCTTCTGCCTTTTTGGTGAAATCTAACAGTTTCTATGTTATTTTTATATTTGTAATAAGACTATCGACTTCCCATCAAATGAATTTCCAGACCATCTCTATTGCTTTGCTGATTCTTTGCCTCCCACAATCAGAGGCCAACGACGAAGCGATTCGGCTAGGACTCAAACAAGTTGAGCTAAGTAAAGATCTAAACGGTTGGAAACCAGTTACTCAATCTAAACAAATCAGATATGGTGAATGGACAACGAACGCTCCAATTGGTCAGGTCGGTACTGGAGGAGGATGGGGAAATTGGGGCACCTCTGTCGTATGGGAAGATTATAAGACTGTCACATCCAATGAATTCGAAAGAGCTTCACTAAATAACGGTGAGAACGGTTTGCGTATCCAATCCATTGAACCCTTCGTTCCGAGCAACGCGACTAAGTATTATCAAGAAGAGCTTGGCAGCTTCATTATTAGTCCTCGAATTGACTTATCAACAACTACTCAGGACAGTTTATTTTTCCAGTATAAGAGTAACACCAAAATGAATTTAGAAATTTGGATTAGTAAAGACCAAGATTCATACTGGGGAATTTGGGAAGAAAATCCTAATCGTTTCAGAAACCATATAAGCGCTACCGCTGCAGAAAACGATTTCACCCAAATCAAAATAAATTTACATGATCTATTAATAGAGATGGGGCAGATATTTTGTGATAATGAACGCCATGATGCGGTTATAAATCCCGAAACTAATGAGGTTTACATCGCGTTTGTTGCTTATGACAATGCGGAGAGACGATTAGGTTCTGATCCTGAAATGATTGAGATCAAATCAATCTGGACTTCGAGTTATTACGGCGATGGTCAACTCCAGCCAGCTCCCATTGATCCCGTTATCAGTTTTGATCATAAATGTAGTAGCGTCACTATCTCAGGAAGAGTCGGAGAAACTTACGAGTTACAGACCAGTTCCGATCTTGATGACTGGAAAACATCGCATTCATTCACCCTTGAAACTTATTTTGAGACCTATCCAATTTCTGATTTTCAGAACACTACAATGAGAACAATGTTCTTTCGTTTGAAACATAAGCCATGATTCATTATTAAATGATTTTGGATTAAATGAATGGCTCAGCATCTATTTACCCTTGCCCGCTTGAATAGTTAGTCACCCCTCCCCTTTCCTGATTAGGGGATACTGCTTAGGGGGATCGGTGGTTCCCGCCACCTTTTGTTTTTGGTCGTGAGGCATTGATATACCCCCATACCATTGCAGCGATGAAACCTTGGTAAACATCACCTTCTGCAAACAGGTTAACGATGTCCTGCCTGTCTACAGTCTTTTCTGGGAACCGCTGCGAATGCCTTGAGGGTAACGCCGATGAAGCCAAGCGCCTGATCGGTGAACACCTGAAGAAACACCCTGAGAAAAAGGAGAACGCCCTCAAGGACGAGGACTTTGCTGCAATCCGGGATTGGATCAGAAATCTATAAGTGGCATGTGCATCAAGCTGAGTTCATTCGTATACTGATTTTTGATGCAGGCCAAATTCTGGGACAAGACCATTCATTTGGGCGTGTTCAACTAATTGCTTGCCATTCGCACTTCGCGTATAGGTCACTTCACCTGGACTTACATGTAGATTCCAATACTGTTGGAAGACTGCAGCACGTTCTTTGGTATTGGCTAAGCATGAAGGAACTGCATGGTACATCATCACAGAAACACGTTGCTTTCGAAGGTAAATAGCTAGGACCTCTGGCATTAGCTTTGAGAGCCATGTTGCATCGAAAAATCGCGAGGAACGAGCCACAACATACCTAGGTTTGTGAAGTGGACCGAGTACTTCGGACAATGCCCTACTGAATATTTCTGCTTCCTCTGTCGTTGAATTATGCAAGTGATAACGAATCCAGCCACCGCCACGATCCCCACCTGAAGGGCGCGCGCCATGGGCCATCTCGCCCAGTGCACACAACGAGTCGACGATGGCGTTGGCAATGGCTTGGGTCAGCGATGCATCGGTCCAGACCTCCCTGTTAACACCGAATTTGAATCCGGAGGAGAATCCACTGGAAGCCTTGGCTTCAACAGCTGGCCTAGCTTCAATTCCAAACGGCTTGCCAATACCCCACAACTCTCGAGTGTGTGAACGGCTCATTGCACGGTGAACCATTTCCTCATTGAAAAGGGCCATGCCCTCACTGATTCCTTCTGGCCGGACATCATTGAACGCGGCATGAACGTGGCCTACACCTTTCTCGATGGCTCCATCATCACACACCCCGAACAGTTGCTTGTGCTTCTGTTTGAAGCGTTGATAATCATCATATCCCCTGGTGAACTCGTCAGCCACACACACAATGTCCCAGTTGTTGGCGACTTTTTCTGGCCACTTTTTGTCCAAACGAATCGATCGACCACGAAGTTGATTGATGCTCATACTGGTTGTCACGGTGGTCATGTCAATCAGCACATTGATGCGCGAAGCATCCCAGCCTTCGCCAAGCAAGCCACGGGTGCCAACCAGGCACTTTGTCAATCCGTCTTGGAAGAATTCGGTGATCATGAGCGAGTAATATCTTGGCGCCCAGTGCTTCCCGCGACCGTGAATCTCGTGATAACCATCGTGGACTTCGTCGGTGAAGGTGACATCAAGGTCACGTTCATTAATCCACGCTTTGGCTCGTTCCAAAAATCGCTCCGCCAAGTCATCATCAACCAGAACAGTGCTCCCCGTCATCAAAATTGGATCGAGGTGATCGCCAGCTTGATGCTTGACGAGCGAACGAAGCACGGCAATGGCTCCGCCGGCTTCTTTATCGAGCACACCTTCGACGAGTGCTGTTGCTGATGTTTTCTCGAAATCGGTCACAACCACTGCTCGAATGTTCGGCCCGAGTGCCTTCATTTCTACACTAATGATCTCATTGAGAGCATCAACTTTCGAAGATGCATACGCCATCACTCGACCCACAGGTGATGCACACGGGCGAGAGCCAGTTTCTGTAATTTGAACACCGAGAAGGCGCAAACGAGCAATGACTGATTCGGCTTTTTCATGGTCGATTTTACTTTTCGACAAGCGCAACCCGTGTCGAACATACCTATCAAGGACTGAGCGAAGCATACTCATACGGCTCCATGACTCATCACTTGTCTTCAGCGGAATTCGTGGAACGTCAGAGGGTAACGGCCGCTGATTGCCTTGAAGGTACCTTCGCGCATTGTCACAATACACTTCGTTCTTAGAATAGAATTTGGACCATGAAAGGGATTCTCCACGGTGGTTTATTCGCTCCTGTAAGCTGGTGTAGATCCAATCATCAAGTGGGGCGATGCATTTTGAATCACCGTCATGAGGCCTTTGTAAATCAAGTAATAATTCCTCAAATTCTCCATCAACTCCCGCTATGTAATCAAGTTCATGGGGCGCCGGACGAACAAAATAGCATAGATCTTGGTATGGGGCTAAATTTGAGGCCCGCACTAAAGCAGGAACCGGGACTTCGTAATCCACTGGACCGAAGAATTCGTCATACCGCTTAGCATCAGTGCCCGGAGTCGCTTCGATATTAGGTGGAGTCGCTGTGAGACCGAGGACGATTGGGTCGCCAAATAATTCCTTCACCTCGGCTAAGATGCGACCCCAGTGATGCATCAGGTGGTGACATTCGTCAAGAATGATGAGGCCAATACCAACCTCCTTGAGCCTCAGCAAATTGGCCTTTGCACTCTCATGGAGCGTCCAAAGAGCGTTGCCATTCTCAGCAAAATCATCCCGAACCTTCTTTCTGTATGTTCCTAACCGCGAAGTGTAGTAATTTGGATTTGAATCTTTGAGACTGACTTGCCACGCCTCAGCAGACTGGTGGTCGTCAGCTTGCCCATCAGCGATAAGTTTCTCCGTCCATAGTTGTAGCGCTATCTCGTCGAAACCTTCTCCACCATGACGTGGCATCGTGATTGATTGGTAGGTAAGCGATGTAAGAAGGCCTGGTTTTTTGGGGTCAGTGCTAATGAATTTATCTTTGCTGTCGAGGTTGAACAAAGATGTTCTTGCTGTCCATTGCGCTTGGATAGCCGAGTTTGGTGACAGGACCAGTGCGGGTTTTCGAACCAGATCAGCCCAGACATAAAGGCCCAGAATTGTTTTTCCTGAACCCGGCGGAGCTACAATGTGAAGACGCTTCTCGCCTCGCTCAAGTTGAGGAAGAATGATCGAGGTAGCAGCGCTTTGAGATGGACGAAGGGTGCCTGAAAATCGGATGTTTCCAAAAGTAGGGATTTCACTCGACATGAAGTTGGGTTGTTGTTGCTAGGAATTTGCTTTTGGCTGGATAATCTTGAATCCGCCTTTGAGCTAGAGCTGGAAGCATACCTTTCAGAAGAAGTAATCTGGAGCATCCCAAGAGCGTCGAAATCAAACGATCAATCCTACTCTTCCTCTTCTTTATCCTCGGGGAAATCGATTGGGATCTCGTATTTCTTGTAAACCTCTTCGACCTCATCTCCTTGGTCTTCCATCGCCTTACCAAGCTTATCCATCTCCTTTTCCCATCCTTTCATGGAGCTTCCAAAGCTTTCCATGAAGCTTGGATCTGCAGCCATCCTTTCGCCAACCCACGCGGTGATAGCTTCTTCGCCTTTGGTGATCAAATCTATTGGAATTGGCAATTTCTTAATATGACCGGACATTGAGCCCATCATGTTTTGCAGCGTTCTGGTCGCTGCTTTTAAGTCTTCTGGCAGATCGTCGGTCTTCAGTTCCTGCAGCTTATCGTTTAAACTAAATATGGATTCAAACATCGGTGAAGGGTTTTCTTCGGCGGTCGCTTCAGCAGCTTCAACAGCCTGCATGGTCTCATTAAGCTCCAGAGACTTCACCTGCTCCTTGAAGGCATCCACCGCCTTGCTCTCCAAGCTTGGATTACCATTTTCTTCATTCTTGGTATCGGTGTCTGCAGCCTCCTTGCCGTCCTTGCACGACGGAAGAAAAAGAAGACTGACGATGACTGCTGAAGTGGCCGTAAGATATTTCATGATTGGACCACGTAGCTGAATTCCATTCCGGAGTCAATCTGTTACAAATTTCGGTATTCGTCGGGGGGTGCGATTCACTCCTCCCCTTTCCTGATTCGGGGATGCTGCTTATGTGGTGCGGTAAATCTATGTGACACAAAGCAGGCCACTAGGACGCATGAAAAATTAAGCCATGCTGTCTTCGTTATAAAGTCCAACTCGGATTGTAATATCTCGCGGCGGTTCAGTTCGGCATCATCACATACAAATATGAAATACCCTAAGTCCTCTAACACATTCTTCATCTCAAAAATTAAGATCCTACTCGTGATGGCCTTAGCTATCCTTGCAGTTGGCTGCGGAGACGAAGATTCCCCCTCCGGCAAACACCAAGTCACCGCAGTTATCCAAATCCATCCCACAGAATCAAAGTTCTTCCCCACAACTGAGAAATTTATCGCTAATGAGATCGCAAGCCTTTCATTAGGAGTCAACCTTACTGCCGCTGCTTCGAGATACATATGGAAATCCAAAGATATTAATTGGGATAACGTCCCAAAGAACCTTGTTGTGACCCGCATCTCTGGAACTGACATGGCTAGCATCACACTCCATTCCGATGATCCTAATCAGGCTAAAAATATTATCGAAGCCCTCATTGAGTCGTATCTAGTCACCCGCAAAAAAAATGAGGAGGACCGTGCTAAAAAAGCATTGGATGCTTTGGATGCCGAATCAACGGAGCTGGAGGATTTGGTGGACGATTATCGAAAGGATCTCATTGTTTTAATTCAGCAGTATGGGATTCCATATTTTGATGGTGGGACTGCTGGGAATCACCTGGGCGTAAGTGAAAAAGCAATATTTCAAAGCGCTCGCGCAAAGCTGGCTGACCTTGAAACCGAATTGGCACTTTAAAGGGCTAAAAACGAGGCCTTGGAAAGAGACTAGGTTGAACAGAACAAGATCATCCCGCAACTTGAGGTTCTTGAAAAACAGGTTCTTAAGATGCGGGAAATGGTCGCTGCTCGTCAGGAGGATGCTATTAGGCTTTCTATGAAACAGACTAGCTATACTCAGGCTAAGGAGCAATACGAGCAGGCTCGTGGAAGACTCAT
>NHFO01000001.1 GCA_002170235.1 Flavobacteriales bacterium TMED113 | reverse complement strand
CTTTAACTGATCAATATTTAAATTATGATGCTGGAGTTGGAATATTACTTGGTAATCTAAATGGATTTGGATATAACGAATATTTTGCTGAGGTTGATTCCTTAGAACAATATTTCATTGGAGGTTTGGTAAATCCAAAACCCTTGATTGGTGGAATGATAAAGGTCAAACCAATTAAGCCTGAAAAAGTTAAAACTCTAGAATTAGGATATAGATCTACATTATTTAATAAACTATATGTTGATATTTCAACATATTTCAGTATCTATGATGATTTCATTGGATATCAAGAAGGAGTTTCATTTAGATTTCTTGGAACAAGAGTTGCCACTGAGCAAGATGTTAATGATGGATGGGCTAGTGAAATTGGAGATACCATTGACGATTATAATAACCTACTTTACCCATCAATTCAAGGTTACAGACTTGCGGTCAATGCAAATGGAATAGTAAATACTCAAGGCTTCTCAATAGGTGTAAGTTATTTTCTTCCAAAATCCTATACATTAAATTTTAATTATTCATGGAATATTTTAATTAATGACGATGAAAAAGACCCTATAATTCCAGCATATAATACTCCTGAACATAAATTTAATATTGGACTAAATGGTAAAGTATTAGATTTGTTTAATTTTCAAGTTAACTACAAATGGATTGAAGGATTTTTATTTGAAGGATCCCCTCAGTTTACAGGTTTTGTAAACAGTTATGGATTACTTGATTTACAAATGAATAAAAGTATATCATTAACAAATGATATACCTTTAACAATTAAACTTGGTTCATCAAATATTTTAAATAATCAAGTTTATCAAGCATACGGAGGTCCTAGAATTGGAAGATTATCGTATCTTGCATTACTTTTTGAATTATAATAATTAAAAAATTTACTTATGAAATTAAAATTACAATCAAGCATTATTTGCTTATTCTTTTTAGCAACTATTGCTTTCTCACAAACTAGATACTTAGATGAAGTATTTTGTGATATAGAAACTATGAATGATGTTGTATATGGAAATAATATATCAATTCTACCTGTTTTACAAGGAGGAACTCCAGCAGCTGAAGATTTAGAAATGGATATCTATATGCCAGCTGGAGATATGGCAACGGATAGACCTGTAGTAATAATATTACATACTGGTAGTTTTCTTCCAGCAATTGCAAACGGTCAAGCAACTGGAGATAAAACAGATAATGCAACCGTTGAACAATGTAAACGTTTTGCTAAGAAAGGTTATGTTGCTGTAGCTGTTAACTATAGATTAGGTTGGAATCCTATCTCTGAGGATGAAAATGTTAGAAGAAGTACACTAATTCAAGCGGCATATAGAGGTCTACAAGATGTAAGAACATCTGTACGTTATTTTAGAAAAAGTATTGCCGAAGAAGGTAATCCTTATGGAATAACTGATAAGTTTGCCATAGGTGGACTTGGTACAGGTGGATATCTTTCACTTTGTGCAGGAACCTTATGGGATTATGAGTCTGAACTTTTACTACCTAAATTTATGGATACTAGTCAAGATATAAATGGTGATGGAGAATTAGATGCAGTTCCTTATATAATACCCGAATTTTTTGGTGACTTAGAAGGTACATCAACAGGTATTATTCCTGGAATGGATACTGATGGTGATGGAGTTGCTGATACACCAGATGTTCCAATGTGTTTACCAAATCATGTTGGGTATAGCTCTGAAATTCATATGACTTTTAATATTGGTGGTGCTCTTCCAGATATTAGCTGGTTAGATCAAGGAGAAGTTCCAGTAGCAAGTATGCAATGTTGGAATGAATTTTATGCACCATATGGTGTTGGTGATATAATTGTTCCATCTACTGGAGATTTTGTTGTTGAAGCTATGGGATCATTAACTGTTCAAGAAACATCAATGGCATATGGAAATAACGATATTTTTAATGGTATGTCTATTGAAATTACTGATTCATGGTACGGAAATGGAAGTGGGTCTCAAAATTCTGTAACAGCAGGTCATGATGCAATGCCTGGATTGTTTCCAATTGTAACTCCTGATCCATCAACTGATTTAACACCTTGCGGACCTTTTGAAGTTCAAGGTTCACCGTGGGATTGGTGGGATAATGAATTGTATGGTCCAATTGCTGATGCGTATCAAGGAACTCCTTCAGGTACAATGGGTTGTTTATCATTATTAGATAGTCCTGACATGTCAGAAGAAAAAGGAATGGCTTTTGCAGATATGATGCAAGAGTTTTTTGCTCCTAGAGTATTTGCTGCCCTTGGATTAGAAGAAGAGTCAATGGAGTTAAATACTTTATTTAATGAAGCAACAACAAACCAAAACGTTAATCAATACGTAGCAATGGGATTAACCTTATCAGCTGCTGATTTAGCACCTCTAAATGAATGTTCTGGTGGATTTACAATGTTTGCTCCAAGCTCAGAAATTGATGATAATGCTTTAGCTGCAATAATTGAAAATGCTGATACTCCACTTATTGATATTTTAGCACATCATGTATATGCTGGTGAATCATTAAATGCTGCAGATTTAAGTGATGGAATGGAATTAACAATGATGGATGGAAATAGTGTTACTGTTTCTATTGGTGATAATGTTATGATTGATAATGCAACTGTTGTTATGACTGATATTGTATGTTCTAATGGTGTAATTCACATTATTGATGATTTATTATTTGCTGAAACATCAACATTAGATGAGAATAAAAATATAGAATACTCTGTATTTCCAAACCCATCTAATGGAGAAATAAATATTTCTTCATCAAATAACTCAAATTATAATGTAAAGATTACCAATTATTTAGGTGATTTAATATTATCTAAAAGTTTAAATAAAAACAGTTCATTTGATTTATCAGAATATAGTAAAGGAATTTACTTAATTGAGATTTCAAATGATAATATTTCTGAAACTCATAAAGTAGTTATAAAGTAAATATTATTATTTAACAAAATAAAAAAGGGAGCTTATTAGCTCCCTTTTTTATGATCGTATTCAAAAGTAAAAAATTAATAATAATAAGGTCCACTACTAGTACTCATGAAAATAACCACGAATAAAATATATAAGATGGTTAAGATAATATAAATAATAGCGAGTATTCCGTGTAATTTAAAATAGCTTCCTAATGAACTAAATGCTTTTTGCATACTTTCTTGATTGTTACTTATTAAAGCATTATTAATATTACTACTAAATCTAATACCATATGTAGCTGAAAAATAAAGAATTACTGCATAAAGTACTCCAAAAAATAGTGATAATACTAACATTATAGCTCCTGCACCAGTATCACCATATCGATCAGACATAATCATAATAGAAAATATAATAACTATAAGGGTAAATAATATAGATAAGCCCATATAAACATAATTAAGAATTGATAGAAATTTAAGCCAACTTGCTGCTTTTCTTAAATCAAAATTTATAGGTTCATTGATATGTAATTTTTCCATAATTTTTTTTTTTGTTTACATTTAAGATAATAAAATATAAACTATTATTAGATAAACAAAAAAAAAATGGTAAAAGGCTAAATTTAAAATTTTAATTCATCCTCATGAATTCGCTTTCTAAAAACAATATTTCCAGTTGAATCAAACGTTTCTATAGAGCAAACCCTTTTATGTAACTCTCCTTCTATTCTTATTCTTGAATAATTTTGACTATTATTAGAGTTTGCAATCGATCCTAAGTTAAGTTCATAGATAGGATACCAATAATCAGTACCAGACCATTCAGGATCAATATGATGTTTCTTTACTTTTGTTTCATTTCCATTTCCACTTAATAAAATAACTCCTTCAGTACCAGAAACTTTTAATCTATACATAAAATGCTCAAAATGGTCTTTATAATTAATTAAGGACTCTTCTGTTTCAAATAAAAACGGGGATGGACTGACAATAAATGTAAAAGCAGCTCCATTATTATTAATTTCTTTAAATAATCTTTCAATTTGCGTGTCACCAAAAAGTGAAGGGGTTGGATCATTTAAATCTTCTCTAAACATTCTATTATCTAAAAGAAAAACTTCAATGTCATTATATGAATATTTTTGATATGTTCCATAATCCCAAAAAGTATAATTATATGTCTTATTAAGAGCATTAGGCCAAAACATATCAAATGCATAAAAAACACTATCTTTTAAACCCCAATTAGTGCCACCATTTATTAAACCATAATCTAAATCGTCCCATGTAGCTATGTGAGGAATCGATTTAATAAATTTATTTATCTGTGGATTCATTCTTGTAGCTACATATTTATCAACTAAGTCATCAAAAGTAATTTCTTCTCCACTAATATCAGAATTTATATTATCTCCAATCCAAACCATAAAATCTGAGTTTTTACTGATCATCGATGAAAAAATATTATCTGTTTGGTCGTTAATATTTGTTATATCACCACCAATTAAAAAATGAGTATCATCTAAATGTGGTCTTTTAGTAAATATATCAACTTGACCATTATTTACTGGAACACTATCTACAAATAAATTTAAAGTAAATTCCGTATTAGGAATTAAGGATTCAATTGGTAGAGTAACTGGGATGAAGTCTTTGAAATTATGAGGATTTTTGACTTCAAATTCATAATTACGAAATTTATCATTATCATAATTTTTAACCTCCACATTAACTAGTTTAGCATCTGGGTCTAATAACATCCATATTTGAGTACTATAACCGTCAGTATAAGATACCATCGGGCCAGCTAATACTTTATCATTTTGCTTTTGTCCAAACAAAAAAATTGAAAACGAAAAGAATAAAAATATTTTTTTAATCATATAATTATGAATTTATTTAATTTCTACTAATTCTACTTCAAAAATTAATATTGAATTTTCTGGAATAACAGGTGGATATCCTCTTTCACCATAGCCTAAATTTGGTGGAATAATAAATTTAGCCTTTGAGCCAACATTTAATAAAGATATACCTTCATCCCAACCTTTAATAACTCTTCCTTGACCTAAAACAAATTCGATAGGAGTTCCTCTATCAAGTGATGAGTCAAATTTTGTTCCATCTAATAAATAACCTGTATAATGAACACTAACTAAATCTCCTGAGTTAGCTTTGTTACCACTACCCTCTTTCTCAATTGTATACATTAAACCACTACTTGTTTTTTTAGCACCTTTACTTAAATCATTTAATTGATCTTGCATTGCTTTAGCTTTTTGAGCTTCATTTTTTTTATATTCTGCTTGACCATCAATGAATGATTTTACAGTATTAAAACTCTCAGCATCTTTTCCTATTCTTATGATTTCAATAGAGATAATTTGATCATTTTGAGCTATTGCATCAACTACTTCCTGACCAGAAATAACGTGACCAAAAACAGAATGTTTATTATCTAACCATGGTGTTTCTTTATGAGTAATGAAAAATTGTGAACCATTCGTGTTAGGTCCTGAATTAGCCATTGATAATATCCCAGGACCACTATGTGTCAAATCAGGGTGAAATTCATCAGGAAATTTATAACCTGGATCACCAGTACCTGTACCAGTAGGGCATCCTCCTTGAATCATAAAATCAGGAATAACTCTATGGAATTTTAAACCATCATAATAAGGTATCCCTTTATCTTTAATATTGTTATCTAATATTCCTTCAGATAATCCAATGAAATTAGCCACAGTCATTGGGGCCTTTTCAAACTCTAGATATATTAAGATATCACCTTTATTTGTATTTATTTTTGCAAATAAACCATCTTCATTATTAACAGATGAATTATTTGACTCTGATTCGTGATGTGAATCTGTATTCACATCATTACTAAATGATAATGTTGAACTCATAACTAAATAAAAACTTATATATATATATTTCATAAATAATTGATTTTAGCAAATTTAATATAACTTTTTAATATATAACATATTTACTAACTCAATTCACTTTTATATTTTGACAATAATGATGAAAAATAATCTATTGTTTGAACTAAATTTAAATCAGTTACTTTTCCGCCTGCAGCATTTTTATGACCTCCACCATTAAAATGCTTTCTTGCAAATTTGTTTACATCAAAATCAAATTTTGATCTAAATGACATTTTTATACCATCATCAAATTCAATAAAAAAAACAGAAAAAATAACTCCATCTAAAGAAAGTGGAAAATTAACAAAACCTTCTGTATCACCCTTAATAAATCTATATTCCTTCAAATCATCTTTTGTTAAATATATAATAGCGGAATTATATTCGGAGTACAATTTAAAATTAGTGCTTATACACTTGCCTAATAAACGCATCCTAGATATTGTGCTTCTATCAAATAAATTTTTATGTATTAATGAATGATCTATATCAAATGATAATAAATTAGAAACAATGTCGTGAGTTTTACTTGACACAGTTGGATATTTAAAAGAACCACTGTCGGTAACTATGCCCGTATATAAAGAAATTGCACTTTCTTTAGATATATTCCAATCCATTTTTTTTATAAAATCGTAAACTAATTCAGCTGTTGAACATATGTTTGTATCGCAAAAGGATTGATCTGCTTGAATTTTAGAATCTTGATGGTGATCAATTAAAATAGTGTAGGCATTCTTATTGGACACATAATCTGACATTTTATCTAGTCTTGAAAAAGTATTGAAATCAAGAAAAAAAAATGTATCAACTTCATTAATTAATTTTAAAGATTTTTCAGTTTCTTTTTCAAAAATTATTGCTTTAGAAGAAAAAGGAAGAAAGTCTAAAAAATAAGGGAATTTATTAGGCAAAATTATATTAACAATATGACCAAGTTCTTTTAATATATTATATAATGCTAAAGAAGAACCCAAAGCATCTCCGTCAGGAGATCTATGAGTTGTAATAACAATATTCCTTTTTGTTGAGAAATATTTTTTTAGATTTAAAAAATCAATGTTAATCATAATTAAAAGTGTAAAAATAATAAAAAAGGATATTAAAGTGTGATTTTTTATAAATTCATAATAGATTTGTAATCGATTAACTATTAATAAGTTCATAAAATGAAAAAAGATATAACATTTACAATGATAAAACCTGACGCAGTTAAAAAAGGATATATTGGTGGAATACTTAATAAAATAAATCAAGCAGGCTTTAAAATATTATCAATGAAATTAACATTTCTATCACAAGATGAAGCTAAAGAATTCTATTCAATTCATTGTGAAAGACCGTTTTTTAATGATTTAATTAGTTATATGACTTCAGGCCCTATTGTAGCTGCTATTTTAGAAAAAAATAATGCTGTAGAAGAATTTAGAAAATTAATAGGATCAACTAATCCTGAAGAAGCAGCAGAAGGTACAATAAGAAAGATTTATGCAGAATCAATTTCAGCAAATGCAATTCATGGCTCAGATAGCGATGAAAATGCAATTATTGAATCTAACTTTCATTTTGATGAAAATGAAATTTATGATTACTAAATAATTTTTATTTCTGAGAAATCTAAATAATTATACTTTTCTTTTAATTCATTTAATATCCTTGATTTGGCATAATTTAACTCAGACTTTATAATAGGATGAGTAACATATACAATTAATATTTTATTAGTTATATTAATTTTAATTGTTTTATTAGCTATGTGTGGCCCAACAACTGATTTCCACTGATCAATTAATGATAAATTTTGCTCTTTTTTAAATAAATTATTTTTTTTGTAAAATAAATTAATTACTTCACCTATTTTTTTAGCCATTTAGTCTTTTTTAATAAAAATGCTATTAGCATTAATTTTTAAATCATTTAAAAGTTTATTAACTCTAAAATCATTAGTATCTGTTAATATAATTTGATTAAAGTTATTATTTAATAGAGACAATATATTTTTTATTCGGCTTTCATCTAATTTATCAAATAAATCATCAATAAGTATTAAAGGTTGTAATTTTAAATTTTCATTTAAAATATCAAATTCAGAAAATTTTAATGCAAGTATTAATGATTTTTGTTGACCTTGTGAAGCATTTCTTTTAAATAACTTATTCTTTAAATTAAATTCTATATCATCCCTGTGAATTCCAGATGTTGTGTGATTTAAAATTTGATCTTTATTAAAGTTTTTTGTTAGGAGTGAAATAAGGTCAGAATCAAATAATTGAGATTTATATATAATATCAATAAGCTCTTCATTGTCATTTGAAATAGCACTATAATAATAACTAACCTTTTGATTTAAAATATTTATTACTTCCTTTCTTTTAAGAAAAATATAATTTGAAGTTTTACTCAATTTTTCATCATATATAGTAAGATCATCCTTATTGATAATTTTATTTTTTAATAAAGAATTTCTTTGTTTTAATAACTTTTTGTAAATGATTAAATTATTTAAATAAATATTATCAATTTGAGAAATTAGTATATCAATAAATCTACGTCTTGTTTCAGAAAAATTTAGTATTAAATTTGAATCGTAAGGTGAAGTAATCACAATAGGAAACTTTCCAATGTGATCAGAAAATTTATCACAAATTTGATCATCAACTTTAATTACCTTTCCTCTATTGTGATCATATCCTAAAAAAACATTATGATTAAAATTATTAATGTTAAAATTTCCTTTTATAGAAAAAAATAATTCACCGTATTTAATATTTAATTTATCTAGATTTTTAAGATAGCTTTTAGAAAATGATAAATAATGAATAGCATCTAAGATATTTGTCTTACCAACTCCATTTTTACCAAAAATGAAGTTTATTTTACTATGAAAATCTAATTTTAAAGTTTCATAGTTTTTAAAATTTACTAAATCAATTTTATCTATAATCATAAAATGTCAAATGAATTTTCTTTTATTATAAAGAAATATATTAGAAAATATAATTACTTTTGTCGAGAAATTCAAAGTTATATGGATAATACAACAGAAAAAAAATCAATTATTGGAAATATTAAAGAAAAAATATCTTTAAAAAGTATTGAGAATATTATATGGAAAAACAATCTTAGAAGAGTTATTTTCGTTAGTATTTCCTCTGCAGTTATCTTATTTTTAGTGTTTAGAATTATAACATCAAGTATTTTTATTTCAAGCAACCCTTATATTGAAGATTTTGGTTATTTTTCATCAATAAATAATACTGCAGAAATAATTTTATACATCGGAGAAGAAAATATTCAAAATGCTAATTATAATGAAGCATTATTTGGTAGTGATTCAATTTATTATTTGCCAGATGATATAAAAGGAAATAATATAATATATCCTGGACTTATAAAATTTACTACAGATTCAAAATTAAAGAAATCAAAATTTGCAGATATTGCTAATTATCATATAGGTGTTTGTTATTATAGGTTAGCTGAAATATCTGAAGACTTAAACAAACAATTTGAGTATTATAGTGAAGCAATAAAATACCTTAAAAAAGAAACTAGCAGTGATCAATTTAATTGCTTTAAAAACTCACAAATTGG
>NHFO01000070.1 GCA_002170235.1 Flavobacteriales bacterium TMED113 | reverse complement strand
CAATTAAAATTATTTTCACCACATGAAATATTAAATCCATTATAGTCTGATAATTCTGATGAAAATGTTGGTGAATCAGACTCTAATGTATATGTATATTCAGAAATACACCCATTATTATCTTCTACTGTTAAGAAATAAGTACCACTTGCCAAATTACCACCTAACTCAGTTCCGTTACCATATGGTAATAAGTCTAGGTCATTCTGTATTCCATCTCCGTCTATATCAAGTTCTAGTGGGTCATCATTTTCATATGCATCACCATCAATATTATTATCAGCATAATTATATATTCCATCACCATCAATATCACCAGGTGTTCCTCCTGCTAAGATATTGTCAGGAGATATACCATCTAATGTCCATATATATGATCCTGTAAAACCATTTGTACTAGTCCAATTTAATGTATATGGAAGGTCTCCACCTTCTATTGCTCCTATTAGTAAACTTCCATCAGTATTACCTTCACAAGTAGGATTTATATTATATAGCGGAGAGGGAAGAACTGTAAAGGTCCCTGTCTCATAAGTAATAAATATTGGCTGTTCTGTTATATTACAACCATTTGAATCAGTTATTGTTATACTATAAGAGTCTATGTTTCCATCATTATCATAATCCCATGATAGATTTTCAAAAATAATAAATTCACTCGATGTTGAACTTATTGTTTCATTTGTTTCATTTAAGGTTATATTATATGGTGAAATACCGCCAGAAATTTCTGAAGTATCTATTGTTATTGTTCCATCAGATGAATTTCCATCTTTGCAACTAGCTGGAGTTGTATCAATTCCACTAATAGAATCAAATATTATAGGTAATGGTTCAGTTATTTCAATTTCTGTGTTAATAGAACAACCATTATTGTCAGTAACACTAACTGAATATATACCTGCTCCTAGATCAGAAACATCTTCTTCTGTTCCTGCGCCACCAAAGGGTCCAGTCCAATTAAATGTATATGGTTGGCAACCTCCGTCAATTGAAAGATTTATAAATCCGTTAGTAGCACCATTACATGATACACCAAATCCATCGTAATTTGATGAATTAGATTCTAATATTAATTCTTCAGGTTCAGTGAGTTCTATAGTTAATATTTGTACGCAGCCTTCATTTATTTCTCCATCATCATTTGTTAATTCTTCGGTACTAACATTTGACGTAATAGTTACAGTATATGAACCAGCACTTAAACCAGAAATATTTTCTGAAGATGATGTAAATCCATTTGGACCTATCCAATCATAATTATATGGTGTTATCCCACCATTAACATTTAAATCAATTGAACCATCATTTGCCCCAAAACATGAAATGTTATAGTTACAATTATATTCAGAAGTTGTTTCGGAAACTGTAAGAGGATCTGCTTGAGTTATTTCAATAGGATCAGTTTCAACTGTACAACCATTAGCGTCTTCAACAGAAATAATGTATGTTCCTGGTTCTAAATCATCCATTGAAATTTCTTGGGAATTAATTATTGATGAACCATTTATATTAATCCAGTTTGTATAATAATATGGGAATGGCCATGAATCATCGTCAATTGCCGTTCCTCCTTCAATTATAATTCCTATGGAACCATTATTAGCTCCATAACAATCAATAAATAAATCTAAATCAGATTCATTCCAGGATACTTCAAGTTGTTCAGGTTCAGTAATTTCAAACAACATCTCTTGAAAACATCCATTTGAATCTAGTATATATAAATAATAATTTCCTGCAGATAAATTGTTAATAGAAATAGAATATCCATTATCCGAAATTATTGGATCTAAATTATTTGATGGTAAAACGCTCCAAAAGAAACCTGATCCGTTGCCAAAACCCATTGGATCTGACTCTAATACATCATCTATTCCATCACCATCATCATCATTATCATCTATATTTAGAACTCCATCTTGGTCAATATCTAATGCATTTGTATTTAATATTATATTGCCATTTATATCATATACTAAAATTGGTTCGTTTGTTGAATCAACATTATTATCAAACCACCAAATATCAATTGGATTGGTTCCCCCTGAAATGTTTATATAATTATTTTCTAAGTCCCAATCAATTAAATCACCATTACATAAGATTTCTGTTGATATTTCAATAATAATTTCATCTGGAGAATTTATTGAAAATTCTACTTGTATAGGGTTGCAGACCCCATCATTCAAGATAACATAATAATCTCCTTCACATAAATTATTTAATGAAGTAGTTACTCCACTTATAATTATATTATCATTGCTATCATACCATGTTAGTGTGTATCCTGAGTCTTGACCACCAGTTGGGTTTGCGGTTACAGATCCTGTACAAAATCCATCATTATAGCATGTTGGATCATATACTTCTAAATTAGCTAGTAAAATTTCTTCAGGTTCATTAATTGTGAAATTATGCTCATATTCACATTCATTAAAGTCTGTTATAACGACTAAATAATCACCTGCATATAGTGCATTTGCATTTCCTGTTCCACTTGGATCCTCGTTTAAAGCACCAAATTCATCGTATTCATACCAGGTCACATTATATGGAGCTGTTCCACCAATTATATCTTCTGTACTTACATATGCACTTCCTGATGCACCATTACAATCGGCATCAACAGATGTAAAAAAGTTATTAAAATCTAGATCTATTGGTTCTATTACATCAAAATCACCACTTACTATACAATCAAAGTAATCAAATGAGTTATATAAATAATTTCCACTTTCAATATATGGAACAACAAAAGTATAGTTAGGTTCAATCGGGCTCCATGTATCTGTGTAAGCACCTTCAACTTCAAATAATGATAAGTTTCCATCACCATTTGTGTCTAAACCAATTTCAAAATTTGCTTCATTACTACTTAAAGGAGGTTCACTACCATTTGCAGTGATTACCATTGAACCATCAGATCCAGGGCAAGGTGGTTGATTAATTATAATTTCTTGAATTTCAAAAACTACAGGAATTGCATCAATATTTATATTTATAGTTTCAGATTCGCAAGGATCTAAATTTTCTGAACAATCATTAGTTAAATCAAGGTTACTATCAATTATATAGATATCATGGTTTCCTGAGTTTAGAGATAAATTATATGCAGGATTATCAAAAATAATTATATCTTCTTCTATTCCATCAACATATAAGGTGTAAGGAGGAACCCCACCTAATACTGATATTATAACATTGGCTTCATCTGAACAACCTGCATCTTCTTCAGAAACTAATTCAATTTGAGGACAAGATTCATTTATTATTATTGTCTCTAATGCTGCGCATGCTAAAGGATCAATTAACGATATTTCATCAGTCCAATTTTGGTCAGTTACAGTTAATGTATAAACTCCTGCAGTTAAACCATTAAATAAACCTACGTTATTACTACCTATTTCAACTAAAGATTCATCGAATAATGTATAGATATATATTGGTACCCCACCATTTACAGTTGCTACAATTGTACCATTACTGTTACCACAGCAAACAAACTCATCATAACAAATATCTAAATCTATTGGGTCTGGTTCATCAATTTCAAATATCTCAGAAATAATTTCACATTCATTAGCATCTGTAACAACCACAGAATAATTACCAGCAGATAATTCATTTATTGTTGAAGAATTTGGGAATGGCCCTGGTGTACCACCAGTTGATGACCAAACATAATTATATTCCTCTAGTCCAAATTCAATAGGCGTTCCACCTTCTACATTTATAGATATTGAACCATCATTAAATTCAAAACTAAAACAAGAGGAATTTGTTATTTCAACATCCGTTATACACATTGGTGTAGGTTCAGTTATTTCTATAGGTTCAGTTGTTATTGTATTACATCCATTAGCATCTGTAACTTCAAAATAATAACTTCCTGGCTCATCAGTTTGAAAAATTGTATTTCCTGTAGTTGTTCCAGAAAAAACAATTACTCCACTATCGTCATAAACATCAAAAGAATAAGGATTTGATTCTCCAGAGACACTTAATGATATTCTACCTTCATCAGTGGCTTCAAGAATAGAACCTGATTCATCGCAATAATTACAAAGTATATTTTGTAGTAAATCTGTTTCCACTAATAAAGGATCTGGTTCACTAATAGTTATTTCAAANAGAGACTCACATAGATTTTCATCTGTTACAGTTATGGAATAATCACCTGCGCATAAATTAGAAATATCTTCAGTAATTGCTCCGTTGTTCCATAAATAAGTATAAGTACCTACTCCCCCTAATACACTTATATCTATACTACCTGTACATATACTATTACATGTTAGATTTTCTTGATTTATTAGTTCAATTATAATTTCTTCAGGTTCTNAAATTTCTATTGTTATTGAAGTATCGCAGTTATTTTCGTCAGTAACTGTAAGTGTGTAAGATCCTGCACATAAATCAAAGATATCTTCTGAATTAGAGGAAAATCCATTTGTAGCAGTCCATTCGTAATTTAAAATACCCTCACCGCCGGTGGATGTAACATCAATAAATCCGTTACAATCACCAAAACATAATAAGTTTTCATTCGTTTCATTAATCTCTATCGTTATTTCAGAGGAAGAATCAATTGTTACTGTTTCAGTATAAATACAAGTATTTTCATCAGTTATTATAACAGTATAATCACCAGGTGTTAGGTCAGAAATATCTTCTGTTATTGCTCCATTATCCCAACTAATATTATAATTTGGAGTTCCTCCTATAATTGTCATATCTATTGAACCATTAGGGTCATCAAAACATGCTCCAACTACATCAAAGGTTGCACTAAGTTCTTCAGGTTGAGTAATATCATATATAAATGTATTTTCACAACCATTACAATCTGTTGCTAATAATGTATACGAACCAGCACAAAGATTATTTAAATTTAATTCTGATGATGTAAACTCTTCTATTCCGTCACCATCTAAATCAGCNGTCCATAAATATGAAACACAATCATCATCAACTCCATCTAGAGAACCATCTACTATTCCATCTTCTTCAAAACCAATGCCGCCAAAAACATCAATTTCAAGAGAACCATTGCAATCTCCAAAGCAATTTAGTTCAGTAAAGCTAGATTCTAGTAGAGTTGCATTTATTTCTGTTGGCTCATTTAATGTTATAGTTTCAATAAACTCATTACATCCACCTGTGTCAGAAATAGTTATTGTATATGTATCAGGACCAAGATCTGATACACAGTACTCAGTTACTTCGACTATACTTTCGTTTAATATATTATTTCCTTCACTGTCAGAAATATCATATTGGTATGGTTCACATCCTCCAGAAATATCTAAACATATTTTTCCATCATTTGAACCAAAACATGTTATTTCTGTTATTTCTAAGGAATAATTTAATTCATTTGGTTCTGTTATGATAAAAGTTTCAACAATTGATTCACATTCAGTATTATTATCAATAACAGTTAATTGATATGTTCCTGCACATAAACTAGAAACATCGTCGTTTTCTCCATCTCCATCTAAATCTATATTTAACAAAAATTCTCCTGTATCAATATTAATCCATTCATATGTATAAGGNGTATTTCCCCCTGATANAGTAACGTCTATAGATCCATCACATGAACCAAAGCAACTTACGTTGTAATCACATTCATAAATAGATAATAATGAATTTGAAATTATCAATTCTTCAGGTTCAGTTATAATAACTTCAAAAATAAAGTCACAACCTTCACCGTTAACACCAATTGTTGAATCTATACCATTTAATGTATACGTACCTGCACATAGACCTAATAAATCTTCATCTGTACTACTAAAACCATCTGGACCAGTCCAATTAAATATATAAGGCTCTGTTCCACCAGTAACATCTATTTGAATTTCACCATTACAATCACCAAAACAACTTAGTTCTGTTCCAGATGTTAATACAACTTCAATTATTGGTGATTCAACAATTGTTCTTTCAATTATTTCACAACATCCGTTTGCATCAGTTACGGTTACAGAGTAAGTTCCATTACATAAATCACTTACATCTTCTGTATCTTCTCCATTAGACCAGTCAAATATATAAAGTTGGCCATCATCTTCATTGCCTTCAATACCATCTGGACCTTCTGGACCAAAAGGGGTTCCACCACTAACTGTTAAATCTATAAATCCTGTACAATCACCGAAACAGATAACTGCTGGTTCTGCACCAGTATTTACGTCAACTATTAGTTCATTTACTTCTTCAACATCAAATACTACCGGTAATGATTCACATCCATTTGCATCTTGGACTACATATAAATATTCTCCAGTACATAAATTAGTTAAATTCAATTGATCTATTAAACCATCTCCATCACTATCTGAAACTGTAAGATTTCCATCGGCTTCGGAATAAGTTGTTATAAAATTATTATCAATTAAATTAGATAGGGAAAATAAATTATCATCATCGTTTAAAATTCCATCATTATCTTGATCTGGATCATCATTGTCTAAAATTCCATCATTATCGCAGTCGTATGCAGGTCCAATACAGTCATCTATACCATCATTATTGCTATCAAAAGGAAATTCATCTTCATAATCAAATAAACCGTCATTATCGTCGTCTGGATCACCTAGATTCAACCAGTTGTAGGATCCATCAATATCAAAATCATCTGCATCACTATTAGGACTTAAATAAATTAGTTGTCCATCTGGAGCATATATTAAAGATGAAACATATACTGTATAATTAGGGGTATAATCTTCATCTTCTAATATATTAATTGTTATTTCGCCACTACAACCACATGTTTGACATTCTTCATTAGAGTAAGTACCATCATCTAAGCAACCATCTCCATTTGCATCATCATCTTCCGAATTAGGAATACCGTCACCATCAACATCTGGATCATCATCATTGCATGATGAGATACAATTACCATCATCATCGTACACCCCATCCCCATCAATATCATTGTTTTCAAATTCAAATACATCATTTTCACCAGAACAATTTGGTGAAAGAATTTCATTTGTAGTTTCTATTGGAAGATAAATATCATTATCGTTAGAAACTAATTGAAAATTAAAACATCCGCTTTCAGCTATAATAAGTACAACTGTAGCACCACCATCATACAGTAGAGGGAATTCATTACAAGTCCCTGAGCCAGTTCCATTACCGTCCCATATTCCACCTAAAAAGTCTCCACAAAGAATATCTTCTTGTTGATCATAAACAAAATCATATAGAGGAGGATTACTAAATAAATACTCAGTATTTACATCCCCAGTATTAAATACACCATTTCCATCAACATCTATATAATCATTTTCATTTAATATACCATCTCCATCAATGTCTGGATCAATTGAGTTGTCTCCATTGATATTATTAATATCAGAATCTAATGGATTATTATTGTTATTTATGTTATCTAGTCCGTCATTATCTGTATCATTGTCAAAAATAACTATTGTATATGTTTCGTTTGGAGGAGTCCAACCTGATAAAACTAACATACTTTCATTTGGATAACAATCAGGTACTTCATTAATATCTACACTAACTTCATCAGCATTAGAAACTGTAAAATTATTTACAGTACAACAACCATTTTCATCTGTAGTAATAACATAATAATCGCCTGAAACAATATCAAAACAATCCTCTGATATTGTAGGCTCAAACAAAATATCTTCAGTTTCAGGTGTGCAGTCTTCATTTGGTCCTAAATTACCATTGTCTTCATAAAATGAATAATTGTATGCACCAGTACCTCCAATTGAATTTAATGTTATACAGCCAGGATATCCCGAGCATGCAGGCGGAGTTATATCAACTGTAGTTATTAATTCATCTGGTTCAGTTATAACAATATCACATGTTATTGTTAAATCGTCTTCATCTATATCATAAGGTAATGCACATTCAATACAACCATTAATATCTGTCACAGTTACTGTGTATATTCCGGGGCATAGACCTGATATATCTGCTTCATTACTATTAAAACCATCTGGACCTGTCCAGTTATATGTATATGTATTTGGATCACCTGCAGGAATTTCTTCACCTGGAATTAAATCTCCTAAATCAACATTTGCTCCACCATATGCAGTAATATTAATAAATCCATCGCATGAATTATTACAATTAACTTGACCTACTTCATCAATTCCTACTTCAAACGGTACAGGTTCAAATATTTCAAATGTTGACGTTGCTGTACATGTTGGATCATTTTCATCAGTAACTAGTACAGTGTAAAAACCAACTCCTAAACCAACTAAATCTTCAGTTGTATTATCAATTTCTGGGTCTAGAAAGCCAGGAATAGCCTCCCATAAGTATGTATATGACCCACTACCACCTGTTACAGTAATATTAATTGTACCATCTGTTGCTAAATAGCACGAAACAGGATAACCATTATAATCTGATAACTCACCACTTATTATTATTTCTTCTGGTTCTGTTATTTCATAATTTCCACTAATTTCACATCCATTATCATCTGTTACAGATAAAATGTAAGTACCTGTACATAAATCAATAATATCTTCATCATTAGAACCATTAGACCACGAATAATTATAAGGCGGGGTACCACCATTGACTGTTATATCAATTTCCCCTTGACAGGATCCAAAACAAGTATTATCATTTTTAACAAAATTTAATGAAAGAGGGGCTGATGGTTCAGTTATTTCAAAAGATTGAGATGCAATACAACCATTTTCGTCAGTTACTATTATTTCATAAATACCTGCACATAATTCACTTATATCTTCTGTAGACTCTGAATTACTCCAATCAAATAAGTATAAACCAGTTCCACCACTAACATTAATATCAATGAATCCATCACAGTCAGAAAAACAATCAAGTTCAAGTTTTGAGTCAACTAATGATATAGTTAATTCTTCTTCAGGTTCTGTAATTTCAATTAATTGATTCCATACACAATCTGGGAAATCAATATCAGTTAATGTTACCAAATAAGAACCAGCACATAATCCATTTAGATTCTGATTATTTTCTTGTCCAGCTGGTATTTCACCACTTATTGCTGTCCATAAATATGAGTAATTTCCGCTTCCCCCACCAGGGACAATATTTATAGAACCATCACAATCACCAAAACAATCTAAATCTAATTTTGACGTTTCTTCTATTAGTACAGTGAATGGTCCTGGCCAGGTTATAATATAACTTGTGTTAAATTCACAGCCTAAGGCATCTGTCACTGTTAAGTAGTAAATATTAGCACCTAAATTACTTATATCTTCATTGTTACTAAAAAATGAATCTCCAACACCATCTCCATCAGAATCTGTTTGCCACAGATAGTTGTATTCAGGATCAGCAATAAAAGGAGTCCCTCCGCTGACTTCAATATCAATAGCTCCTAAATCTGCACAACCATCACTATCTACTGAAGTCTCTTCATTTTTAACAACTAGTATTGGGTTCGGCTCCGTTATTTCTTGAGAAAATATTACAACACAACCGTTTGAATCAGTTAGTGTTAGTGTATATGTGTCCGCAGTTAGATTTTCAGCTGCCTCATCTGTTGTTCCATTAGACCAAGAATAATTATAAGGCTCACAACCACCAGTAATATTAACAAAAATTGATCCGTCAGAATCTCCAGCGCAATCAAGTGTTAAATTAGATTCGCTAGCAGATAAAGAAATATCTATTGGATCAGGTTCAGTTATTTCAAATGTTTCCGAACAAACAACTCCTGATCCATCGCCATTTGAATCAAAGATTAAATCATTTTGATCATCTGTTACAGTCACTGTATAAAATCCTGCTGTAAGATCTGTTGCTGTATTTGAGTTAGATATAATAGTACCAGAATCATTTGTCCATACATAGCTATATGGAGGAACGCCACCTGAGACAATTGCAGTTATTTCCCCATCATTCTCACCTGCGCATGATGTATTGAAACCACATGATTCAGATGAATTACTTGTTATTTCAATTTCATCTGGAAAGTATAAGTTAAAATGCAAAAACCAAAAAGCTTGGTTATCATTTATTCCATCTGCTGGTGCATCATCACAATCTGTTGGAAAGGTTGCGACAAGCTCAACTACAAATTGACCTATATTATTTGTTAAATTAATTACATCATCTTTACATATATTTGATGCAAGGAATGAGTCTGATCCTGGAACAGGTGTATATTGACAGTTCGTTATACTTGAATTTGGCGGCCAAATTTCATAATTTGTAAGTAAAT
>NHFO01000069.1 GCA_002170235.1 Flavobacteriales bacterium TMED113 | reverse complement strand
ATATGTATTTTTTTCTATAACATCGCTTCTTATTTCATATTCACCAGAAGTTTCAGTTCCTTCATATCTTAATCCAATAACTAATGAAAAATCTTTTGGCAATTCAATATTAGAAGATAAATAAGAAGCAAATACACTTTGATCATAATCAAAAACATCTGTTAAATCATTAATTATTAATGATGGTGAATATTGGTTATTTAGTGTTTGATAATCTGCAGAATGTAATCTATTTATATATTTACTACCTACTTCTAATTTAAATTTACTTGAAATTGGATGAACATAATCCATTTGAAGTGTGTAAGAAGTTCCAGTACCATAATTAGTATTAGATCTACTAAAGTCTTCAAAACCTATTTGAGTAGCTTCATTTAAATCATCATGAACATGTCCACCTAGTTGAAAAGCAAATCTCAACTCCCTTTCTTCATTGTTTAAAAACTTCTTTACCAAATCTGTAGTCCATTCAAATTCAATATCAGAATTGTCAGTATTTTGATTAGATGAATAATTATCAGCCAAGAATGTATCAAATCCATCATTAATAGAATATTCTAAATCATTATCATTAGTATACCGCATACCACTATACCAAAATGAAGATAATAAATTAAGTTGTGGATTTATTTCATAGTAAGCATCAAGATATGTATTATAACTAACCCAATTACCCATTGATATACCAGTAGATGATAAAGTATTAGTTATAATGCCAAGTGAATCAAAAACCTCTCTATAATAGGAAGATTTTCCCTCTCTTGGCCATCCATATCTAGCTCCAAAACCACCAGAAATTCCAAACTTATCATTTCCATAACTCATACTTAAACCAGATCTATTAACTCTAGTTCCATTATAAGTTCTTACATTTCCAGTGAAACCTTTTAGTTTATCTTGCTTAGTAACAATATTTACAATTCCAGAATCACCTTCACCGTCATATTTTGCAGTTGGACTTGTAATTACTTCAACTTTTTTTATTTGCTCTGAGGGAATCATTTGTAAAACATCAGATACTTTAGATCCCTTTAAAAAAGATGATTCTTTACCATTAATTAAAAATTTAATGTTTTGAGAACCTCTTAATGAAACATTTCCATCAATATCAACTGAAAGAAGTGGTGTTTGTCTAAGGACATCTAAGGCATCACTAGAAGATTGACTTAAATCATTTTCAGGATTATAAATAATTTTTTCAAAACTACTTTCATAAATTGGTTTTTCATCAATTAGTTCAGCTTCATCTAAAAGTTCTTTTGAAGGATTAAGTTTAATAATTTTAAAATTTTTAATAGGATTTTCATCATTAAGATCAAAATCTATAAACTGAGATTCATAACCAACAAAGGATACAGATAGCTGATAATTCCCAATTGATAAAGAGTCAATTAGAAATGACCCTTTTGAATCAGTAATAGTACCATCAATAGGTTGGGAAAGCTCAGGGTTAACTACAGTAATTGTAGCGAATTCTAAAAAATTTGAAGATTCAGAATCTTTTATTTTACCATATACTTTTCCATTTTTACTTGAGTTCATTTGAAAATACTGACTATAATCTTGAGAGAAAATTAAAAATGGAATTAAAAAAAATGTGAATATATTTTTCATTTAACATGCTTTATAGGAGCAAATATAATTTAAAAAATAGGTAAAAAAATTATCAGTTGTTAAAAATGTTTTTTTGATTCAATTTTAATTGAATTATAATAGTCAACTAAATCATTCATGCAATAAAAAAATAATGGGGGAATAAATGCGAGAAGCATCATTCCAGGATAACCCGTTGGATGATGTGGAGCACTTTCCCAACTAGTTAATTTTTGATACTTCTTAGTTGATTTCATATGATGATCAGAGTGAAGTGTTAATTGAAAGAAAAAAAGTCTTCCTAAAGGATAATTTGAATTCCATGAATGAAATTCTGATATTGATTCATAACGTCCATTATCTTTCAAGTTTCTAATTAAACCATAGTGCTCAACGTAATTAATAGTCTCAAGAAGGATAATTCCAAAGAACGCAGCAATAATAAATAATGATACTGAATATATATTTAACAATATATATATGGTAAATAGTAATAATAATTGGATTAAAGTAAATCGAATCATTTGGTTACTTAACGAAAAAAAAGATAATCTTTTTATTTTAAGACGTTTATATTCAATTTTCCATGAAGAAATATATTGGTAAACTATTGATCTTATAAAAAAGATATATAGCCACTCACTTTTTTTCGCTGATGCAGGATCTATTTTAGTTGCAACTTTCAAATGATGACCTCTATTATGCTCTATAAAAAAATGCATATATAAACTAGATAATAATAAGATTTTTGATAAAAATTGCTCAAAATTATTTTTTCTGTGTCCTAGTTCATGAGCAACATTTATAGAATGTCCACATAATATTCCCATGCATAACGTTTTTCCTATTATTTCATATATAGATAAATTAAAATGATTTATTACATATAAAAATAGGATTATAGAAAAAAATTGAAAGGGAATTGTTAAGTATAAAATTAAATCATATAAAAAACTATTCTTTGTTTTATCAATATCAAAAAAGCTGTTAAATGAAACTTTAGGTAAAAATATTTCGAGAATAGGCAGAATTACGAAACCAAAAATCATTAAAGAATAAGAAAATATTCCAGGAGAATATAAACTAAACCACCCAACAACAAAAAATAAATGAGCAAATAGATATTGAAATGGAATAATTTTGTTCAAGCTTTTTAATTTTATTTACATAAATTTGGTTAAAATTTATCTAATTTTTGTCAAAAATAATCAGAAAATTTGGAACTCTGCCTGTCTATATGACTGCAGCTTCGACAATACTAGGAGCAATTTTATTCCTGAGATTTGGATTTGCTGTTGGTGAAACTGGATTTATTGGATCACTTGCAATTATAATATTAGGACACTTAATAACTATTCCAACTGCTTTAGCGATTGCTGAAATTGCAACAAATAAAAAAGTTGAGGGTGGAGGGTCATATTACATAATTTCAAGATCATTTGGCTTAAATATTGGGGGAACAATTGGACTAGCATTATACTTATCACACTCGATAAGTGTAGCATTTTATGTAATTGCCTTATCAGAAGCAAGTAGACCTCTTTGTGACTATCTTGTTCAAAATGAGATTATTAATAATATTTCATCTGAAGATTTAAAATACTATTTTGGAATTTTTTCTATGTTAATGTTTTCTTTTTTAATGCTTACAAAAGGAGCAAAAGTCGGTGTAAAAACTATTAATTATGTTGTAGTTATTCTAGTTTTTACACTAATTTTATTTTTTCTTGGTGAACCAATTAAAGAAAAGGGAAATTGGGATATTGACTATAGTTTTCAAAATATAAATTCATTAGAATTTTTTGCTGTTTTTGCAATTATATTTCCTGCATTTACTGGAATAACTGCAGGCTTGGGATTATCAGGTGATCTAAAAAATCCAAGAAAATCTATTCCAAGGGGGACAATATTGGCATCACTAACAGGAATAATAATATATATTTTAGTATCTCTTAAATTAGTACACTCTGCCCCACTTTCAGAATTAAAAAATCAAGCAACAACGAATCCAATGATAATGAATGATATTTCTTTATTTGGGGATTTATTACCAATTGTACCAATTGGTCTTGCTTGCGCTACAATATCATCTGCTTTAGGTGCTATAATGGTTGCACCAAGAGTTTTACAAGCTATAGGAAATGATAATATATTTCCATCAGAAAAAATTAATAGATGGTTATCAAAAGGTAATGTAAAAACAAATGAACCATTTAATGCTTCGATAATTACGTGTATTATAGGAATGACATTTGTATCAATTGGTGATATTAATCAGGTTGCAACAATTATTACAATGTTTTTCATGATAACATATGGAACAATTTGTTTAATTTCCTTATTAGAACATTTTAGTGCAGATCCATATTACAGACCAACATTTAAATCACGTTGGTATATTTCTTTAATAGGTGCGTTTCTATCCTTCTGGTTAATGTTTAAGATAAATTTCATTTTTTCTATAATAGCTATTTTAACAATGNGTATATTTTACTTAATAATAAGTAAAAATCAACAAAAAAATTCTGGAATTGAAAGATTATTTAAAGGAGTAATATTCCAAATTAATCAAAAAATTCAGCTTTTTTTACAACGTCAAGATGATGATATAAAAGAAAAACAATGGAGACCCTTTACAATATGTATTTCAGATAACTCTTTTTCTAAAAGTGATGCTTTTGATTTTATGAGCTGGATATCTTTGAAATATGGTTTTGGTACATATATACACTTCATTAAAGGTAAATTAACTAAACAAACATATAAACAGTCAAAGAAAGATGTAAAAAAACTAATTAAGTTAGGAAAAGGTAGTAGTAAAAATTTATATATAGACACCATAGTAAGCCCATCATATACATCAGCCCTTGCACAAACTATACAGTTGCCATCAACATCAGGAAAAGGACACAATTTAATTTTATTTGAATATAAAAGGGAAAATTTACTTGAGCTTCAAAAAATAATTAATAATTATGATTTACTAAAGGAAATAGAAGTTGATATACTTACATTAAGTACTTGTGAAAGAGGTTTCGGAAAGAAGAAAGAAATTCATATTTGGATTTCTGCACAAGATTATAAAAATTCTAATTTAATGATTTTAATTAGTTATATAATGTTAGGGCATCCAGATTGGAATGATGGGTTAATTAAAATATTTAATTTATATACTGAGGGAGAACTTAAAATAGAAAAATCAAAGTTTTTAAAATTAATTACAGAAGGTAGATTGCCAATTTCAGAAAGAAATATTCAATTCATTAGCAAGGGACGAAAAAATAAAGTAAAGGAAATAATTAATGAAAAATCTCAAAAAGCTGACTTAACAATTATAGGAATGAATAAACTAACAAAGAAAAATAAATCAAATATTTTCGGTGGTTTTGAAAAAATGGGAAATATGTTATTTGTCAATAGTATGAATGAAAAAGATTTAGAATAATTAAGAATGATATTTAACAAGTTCATTTATTGGATTTTTAATAAATGAAACTGCTGAGAAATTATATTCAAAAGATTTTTTAATTATTATATCTTTTAAAAAATAAGCAACAGAACCTATAAAATTTATATCATAATCTTGATATTTATCAATACAAAAAACATGTGTTTTTAAAAACAACTCAACACCTTCATCTAATATTTGATCAAAGTATTCATACTTAAGTAGAAAGGGAAAAAAACTAGATAAATAGGAATTTGCTCTATTATTTTGATATATATTTTTTAATAAAATTTCGTGAGAAAGTTGATATTTTTTCTCAAAATCATCTTTAATTTTAAGAGGAAGTCTATTTGTAAAATATAAATTAATTAATTTTTTACCAAAATAATTACCACTACCTTCATCGCCAATAATAAAACCTAAAGATGGAATTGAGGGACTAGCAATTAATCCATCATAAAGGCATGCTATTGAACCTGTTCCAATTATACAGTTTATATTGTTAATTTTTAAAGTTGATCTACAAGCACCCATTAAATCATGTTCCACATGAATTTTAGCATTAATAAAAAAATCTTTAAAAGAATTATAAATAACTCTTTTAAAATTTTCTAAAGAACAACCAGCTCCATAAAAAAAAACTTTATTAACCGATTTTCTTATAGAAAATAAATCACTTTGATTAAGTTCATTTAAAATTTCTGAATTTGATAAAAAATGTGGATTTAAACCAATAGTATTGTAAAAAACGGGTTTTTTATTTTGAGCAAGATAAGCCCAATGACATTTTGTTGAACCACTATCAGCTATTAATATCATTTAAATTAAAATCTAAAAAATTACTTATATAATAATCAACATAATCAATTATTTCAAGATTACCTACTCCACAAGTTAAAAACCCTCCGTTTTTTGATGCTTTTACTCCATTTATTGAATCCTCAAAAACAATACAATTTTTTGTTTCAACTTTTAATTCAGAACAACATTTTAAAAAAACTTCAGGATTTGGTTTTTTATTTATTGTATCATTAGCATCAATAATTATATCAAATAAAGGGTTTATTCCAATTTTTTTGGAAATTAAAGCTGCATTTTTACTAGCAGAAGCTAAAGCAATCATGTAATTTGATTTATTTCTTAGAATAAATTCTTCAACACCAGGAATTAAATTATCCTTGTTTATATTTTCAATTAATTTTAAAAAAATAATATTTTTTTGAATTAAAATTTCATCTTTAAGTTTATTATTTAAAGATTTAATATTATACAATTTTATTAATTTACTTAAAGCCATTTCTCTTCCTATTCCTTTAATTAAATTATAATCAGAAATATTAAATTTTTTATTAAAATATTTTTTTAAAATATATTTCCATGAGCTATAATGAAAGGGGTCAGAATTCATAATTACTCCATCAAAATCAAAAATTAATGCTTTAATCATTATTATTTTTTAAACCTAACTTTAATTTATCTATTGGCAAAATTTTTGATGGGTCTACATTTTTTTTATTTGCCAGGAATAAAGAAACAAAATCAAATAAATGAATTAAATAAAATATTTGTGAAAAAACATCTTCACCTTTAGGAGAAATAAAATGAGTTTTAGAGTAATGTTTGATATGCTTTTGAGTCAAAGATATTCTGTTTATATTTTTTTTAGTGTCAAATGAACTATTAATAAAAAAAGTTAAAATACTATTATATTCCTTAGACCATCCTACAATTTCGTTATGATTCATTTCTGGTATAATATTAAACCAACAATGAGATTTTGAGTTTTCATTAATTTGCTGCTTAAATCTTAATGCAGATGAAGAAAAAAGTGAAGAACAGTACATAATTGAAATATTGTTATCAATTAAGTCAGAAATTTTTTTTGCCTCTTTTTTAATATTTGACTGATTATCTTTTAAAAAAAAAGCGACATTTTTAAAACTATCTAAATTTTGACTATTATGTGAAATACAAATTTTCTTATCATTTAAAATATTAAATAATTGTACAATTGAATAACCTATTGCTGCTCGTGGCTGAAATCCACTTGGTAAAAGACAATATTCAATATTATTTTTTATCGCCATTTCTAATAATTTTCCACCTGAGGNCAAACATATTATATAACAATTATTTTTAATTCCTTGTTTATAAACATTAATAGTTTCTTCAGTATTTCCTGAATATGATGAAATAATTAATAGTGTTTTATTATTTGCCCAGTAAGGTAAATCATAACCTTGATTAACAATCAATGGAATTTCACTCTTCTTAGAGTCTAATAAGTCCAATATTAAAAAACCACCTATTGCAGAGCCTCCTTGTCCAGAAATTATAACAGATGAGTAATTTTCTTGAGGAGAAGAAATATTATTTTTTATTTGCAATGCATCTATTATATGNTCAGGAAAGGATAAAATGCTTTTTTTCATAATAATTTCAATTGAAAAATATTTTGTTTAAAAAACTTATATATTGCACAATAATATCAGTTTGTAGTTTCAAAATTAATAATTATATATAATATTAAGTAAATGTCTTTAAAAGAGATTAAAATATTTTTAATGTTTATTTTATTTTTTAGCTGTTCTACTGAGAAAAAAAATAAATTAATTCCTAAAATTCAAACTGAAGAATATCACATTTATTGTAACCAACAGGATTTAAATAAAATGTTTATAGACTATAGAGATAACAATTACATTTCTATAAATTTTAAAAATAAAAATAAAATAGGAAAAGCAGGGATGAGAATTAGAGGCGACTCATCAAGAGATCTAGATAAAAAATCATTAAAAATAAAAATATTAGATTCTATTTCTATAAACACTAAAAAGGTAATTAACCTAAATGCTGAATATTCAGATTTATCATTTTTAAGAAGTCATCTCTCTAGTAATATATTTAAAAAAATGAACTATCCATGTTTCACAACTTCATTTTCTAAGGTATATATCAATGAAGATTTTCATGGATTATTTTTGGAAGTTGAAAATATGGATAAAGATTTTTTAAAAAAAAATGGATTTAATCCAAATGGTGATTTATATAAAGCTACAAAGGATGGTGCATGCCTTTATACTTTAAATGAAGTTCCATCAAAATGGGAAAAAAAAACAAATAAAAAAACTAGCTGGATTAGTTTAGAAAATTTAATTTATGATTTATCAAATATAAATGATGAAGATTTTTTTAATTATATAAAAGATAATTTTAATTATCCGAAGTTAATTGATTTTTTAGCAATTAATGCATTTATAGCAAATGGTAGTACATACTATCATAATTACTATTTATATAGAGATTTTGACAATAATGGAAAATGGATATTATTCCCTTGGGATTTAGATAAAACTATTTCTTACTATAACTGGAAACCATATATTTATAGTCAAACTTCTAGTGATTGGGAAAGTGATAATGTCTTAATTGAAAAATGTTTTCTTAATGAACAAATAATGATTGATGTTAAAAAAAGAATTTCATTTATTGGTAATATTATCGATGAAAGTTTCTACAACCCTATTTTTAATAGTGCAATAAAATATTTAAAAAATGAAATTCTTAATGATTCGACAAATCAAATATCATCAGAAAAAGAATGGATAAATACTATTGAAAAAGAAAAAAAATTTTTAAAAAATAGAAGTGAAAAATTAATTAAATATATATCTAGATCACCATATCCTTTCAAGGTTCATAAAACATCTGAAGAGATTTCTATTCCATTTAAAATATCTTGGGATAAATCTAAATCTGATTCTAAAGTAAATTATGAATTATTGATTTCTAATGATTTTTTATTTCCTGACGAAAATACATATAAGTATATAACCGATAACCTTTACTATGTAATTGAAGACAAAATTCCATTTGAAAAATATTATTGGAAAGTAACTGCAATAAATGAATTTGATGAAACAGAAGGTTTTAACACAAAAAACTCATTTCTTCTCAAGAAGGGAACTATATTAAATAATACAATTAATAGTGATTTTAGATTTAAAAAAGAAAATTCACCATATATAATAAATAATAATTTAAAAATTAAAGAAAATGTGACTGTATTTATTGAGCCTGGAACAACAATTTTAATGGGTGAAAATACAGAAATCATATGTCATGGCAATTTATTTGCGTTAGGTAATGAAAATGACAGAATTAATATATTACCATTAAATCCAAATAGTTATTTTAATTCTCTATACTTTTTAAACAGTAATTCTCAATTAGAATACATAAATATCCAGGATGGATTGATTAATAGTAAATATTCAAATTTAAATATTAACAATATTGAAATCGAAATTCATAATAGACCTATGGAGATTGGTGATAAAAGACCATCAATTATATGGGGATGGCACGGAAATATTAATATTAACAATATACTATTGAAAGGAAATAATAAAGGTGAGGGAATCAATATAAGTTATTCTAATGCAAGAATAGAAAATAGTGAGTTTTACAACACACCTGATGCTATTGAGCTTATAAACGTAGATCAAGGCTTTATAATTAATAATATTGTTATGAATTCACCTGATGATGCAATTGATTTAAATGATTGTTCAAATATTAAAATTAAAAGCAATTTTTTAATTAATAATTATGATAAAGGAATTTCTATTGGAACAGATTGGGCAAATGAATTTATTTCAAAAAACCCACAATTTAATGGAAAATCAATAGATATTGAAGTATCTAATAATTATATACTAGGAAACAATATAGGAATTGCCGTAAAAGATAGCTCTATAGTAAATTCAAAAAATAATATTATATCATTTAATAAAACTGGGGTTAAATTATACAAAAAACATGAGGATTATAAATTAGGAGGAACATTATATTCTGAATTGGATCAAATAAAGGATAATTCAAATGGTATCTATAAAGATGAGTTTTCTAAAATAATTGAGAGCAATAAAAAGATATTATCAAACAAGAATAAATTAGATTCAATACAAGTAATTCCAAATAAAAATTCATCATTTATAATTCCAAACTTAATTAAATATACTATTTCACAGAATAAAATATCAATTCATAATGAATCTAATGTTGATTTTAATTTAGATGGATTTAAGTTGTTAAATGATGAAGAAATTATATTCATTTTCAATAAAAATCATACAATCCAAGCAAATCAAAACATTATAATAGGAAGAGAAGAGGTAAATGAAAAAAGAAATTACTTTTATAATTCTATTATTAATTATAATAATTTAAATCTATCGAAATTAAAAATTAAATAAATTCATTAAAAATGATTCGAAGAGTTAAAAAGATTTTATTTATTTGCGCTACCCTACTTTCAATCTATATTTTAGTAAATAATAAAATTGACCCAAATACACAGTACAGTATTTTATTAGTAAATAATATAAGTATAGAAGATGGTAATAATTTTATTAATAATGAATATTTAAATCTAGAAACAATAAAAGAAAGTAAAAATGACAGCATTTTTGCATTAATAAAAATTGACGTTAATAAAAAATCAATATTTAAAAATTTAATGATTAAAGATGGATACCCTTTTTTTGTATTTCAAAATAATCATTTAATATATAATAATAAGGAAAACACATATTATAAAGGAAGTGAAAAAATAAATAAAGAATATTATTATTCTAATTCAGAGTTATGGAAAAGTCAAGTATTACATCAAATCCCATTACATAGTGAAGACCCACTATATATTTTAATTCAAAAAAATAAAAACAAAGGAGTTTCAGATTTTATTAGTTCACCTAATATTATTAAAAAAACAATTGATAATTTAATTTTAACTAAAATTCCTGTCATTAAAATAAATACTCATAATAATTCTTTAGATACATCAACATATACATTTACATCAACTAAAATAATCACTAAAAAAAATGATCAACTAATATTATCAAAAATGAAAATAAGAGGAAATACATCACTTTCTTTTCCAAAAAAACAGTTTAATATAATATTTGATGAAAAAAATAAGTTAAATGATTTAGTTCTTAAAAAAAATGTATTAATTAGTTCATACAGTGATAAAAGTCTCTTGAGAAATAAAATTGCTATTGATTTATTTTCTTCATTCCGAAATAAAAATATTGCATCTCAATATGTTCATTTAATTATTAATAATTTATATGAGGGTGTTTATTTAATTACAGAGCATCCTGAACAACAATTTAGAAAGCAAATTACAGATACTATATCATCAGATTTTTTAATACAAATTGATAGAGGTCCATTTGATGGTTATTTATTAAATAATAAAAATGGTTATAAAATTGAATTTATTAATGATAGTATTTTAAATAATAAACATGATAAGATATATAATTTCGAACAATATATATTGAATCACTTATTTGAAGATAATCAAAGAAATATTTCAACAAAATATAAAATAAATATAGATTCTTTTATTGACTATATAATATTAAATGAACTAAGTAAAAATATTGATGCCTATAGATTAAGTACATATTTATCTTTTATTAATAATAAAGTTAGTATGGATATTATATGGGATTTTGACTTATCATTTGGATTGGCAAATTATAATGGTGGATTTAATTATGAAGGGTTTATTATTGAAAGTGAAATTAAAGGATATATACCGGAATTTTGGCATACACTATGGAATAGTAAAATAATTCAAGAAAAATTGAGTGAAAGATATCAAGAATTACGAAAGAATATTTTATCAAATAAATCTATAAATAATTACATAGAAAATCTATATAAAGAAATTAAAGTTTCAGCTGTAAAAAACTTTGAAAAATGGGAAATTTTAGGTCAAGATATTTGGCCAAATAAATATAACTTTAAATCATATAAAGAGGAAGTTAATTATTTACAAGATTGGATTATAAAAAGACTAAATTATTTAGATTCTAAATGGAATTAAAAAGTAACCTCTAACTCCATTTCTTTTTTATTTCTTAATAATTTTATAATAATTGTATCTCCTTTATTAAACTTACCTAATGCCTCCATATATGTCATCATATCTTCAATAATAATTGTATCCATTTGAATAACAATATCACCATCTAAAAAACCTGATTTATCAGCTACTCTACCGTCTCTAACTTTATCAATTTTCATTCCTTTTTTGTCATATAAATAATCTGGCATCACACCAAGAGTCACACTAAAACTCATGTGAGAACTTGATGAATCTTTTGTTTTTTGAAAAGTTAATCCTGTTTTAGAAAAGGAATTACTATTATTTATTATTGTATTTATATAATCAGCAATCTTTTTAATTCCTT
>NHFO01000068.1 GCA_002170235.1 Flavobacteriales bacterium TMED113 | reverse complement strand
TGGTGGATTTACAATGTTTGCTCCAAGCTCAAGCAATTGATTACGCAAAATATATTTTTTGTTCAAACAAAAAAAATAACTTGTCATGTGGACATTGTAGTAATTGTAAAAAAATGGATTTGCTTATTCATCCAGATTTACACTTTTCTTTTCCGGTTTCATCGCCACCAAAAAATGCAATTAGTTTAGATTATTTAGATGCTTGGAGAAGTTTAATTTTAAAGTCTACATATTCCAGTTTTGAGGATTGGGACAGCGTTGTTTCAGATACAAATAAAAAATTAATTATTAATAAGTTTGAAGTCGATAAAATCAATAGTTTATTACAAAAAAAATCATACCAAGGTGATTATAAAATATTTATAATATGGCTAGCTGAAAAGTTAAATAAAGAAGCTTCAAATAAGCTATTAAAAAATTTAGAAGAGCCGCCTGAAAAAACAATTTTTATTTTAATTAGTAATGAAAAAGAAAAATTATTAGATACTATTCTATCCAGATTAAGAATTTTAAAATTTAACTCACCAGTAGATGATGGTCATGCATACTATAATAAATATAACGAAGGTTTTAAAAAAAACTTTACTGACTGGATGAGGTTTTGTTTTTTTATAATTAAACAAAAAAAAATAATAGAATTAACAGATTGGATCGAAGTTTTAGCAAAAACAAAAAAAGATAATCAAGTTAATTTTTTAAGGTTTTCAATAAGTTGCTTTAGAAACGCTTTTCTATATAAGTATAATCTAAAAGAACCTTTAAGTCTTGTTGAAGGATTTAATGACTTCTCATTTACAAAGTTTTCAAAATTTGTTGATAGAGATAATATTTTTGAGATATTTCATCATTTAAATAGATCAATATATTATATAAATAGAAATGGAAACACTAAATTAATACTAATGGATTTGTCAATTAACCTATCTAAGCTTCTTAATAAATATAAAAATGAAAACTAAAATATGTGTCATTATCATAGCGGTACTATTAACAACACTAATTTCATTTCCAGTTTTATTTAGTGGAGTCATTTTTACTCAGTCGAAAGAATTTGAGGACTCTATATGGTCTAATAGTGAAACTGCTATATTTGAATTTGATTTTTCAGAAACTAAATCAGTTAACATGGACATTTTTTTTAGAATAGACAATAATTTTAATCAATTTTCAAATTTGATTTTATTCTCCAAATTAATTAATAAAGATATAAAGGATACAATCTATGATACACTTAATATTAAAGTTTATGACTCATGGGGAAATTGTTTAGGAAGCGGCACAAGTGCAATAAAAACATTTGAATATAATTATAAAGAAGACTACACGTTTAATAAAGGGGCGTACTCTCTAGAGTTTTTGCAGGGTATGAGAGCTGATTCTTTACAAGGTATAAAAGACTTTGGCTTTAAAATAACAAAATAATACTTATGTGATGATATTCATAATATTATATTTAAATAAAATTAAAAATTAAATTTTGGTGAAGAGAATTATACGTCATACAATATTAGGGATTTTTATATTTTATTCTATTCCTTTAATTACTACTTTAATTCAAATTGTATCCAACAATTTTTTTGATCAAATAGGGTTTTTTACTTTTTTATGGTGTCTTGTTATTTACCCAATAATTTTGTTTTTTTGGTTACTATTTTATAAGAGAATACCAAATAAAGAAAAGATAATTTTAGGTGTTGTATTATATTCAAATGTTTTATTTTTTGATGGATATATTTTTCTAAAGGTATTTTCTTTTGATTTGTTTGGTATACCTTTTTCACAAATTGTAGAGATATTAAAGCGCCTATTATTGGCCCTATTATCATTAATTTCTCTTACATCTTATCTGGCAACATTATGGTGGTCATATAATAATTACAAAATATCTAAAAAGCCATTTTTTTTAATTGTTTTTATAGCATTATGTAGTATTAGTTTAGTCATTATTTCAAGCTATCTATATTGGAGCTATTTCCATTCACATATTGCTTTAAGCATGTTTTCTGTATTCATAATTTTTTCATTCCTATATTTTTTAATTTGTAGAAAATTTTACTTTAATAATATTAAAAAAAATAAATATTGGAAATCTATTTTGAAGCATACTATTTTGCTAAGTTCAATACTAATATGGTTTCCTATAATATCCATAGGTATTATCTCTAATTTATTTTTATTAGCAAATAATAGTGACTTACCAACATTTGAAGATTTAGAAAAAGAAATACCTACAAACTTAGCTACGCAAATATTATCATCTGACGGTGAGGTTTTGGGCACGTTTTTTAAAGAAAATAGAACAAATGTTGAATACAATGAAATTTCTATGAATGTAATAAATGCACTTATTTCAACAGAGGATGAAAGATATTATAACCACGCTNNAATAGATTTTAAATCTACATTTAGGGCTGCAATTTTCTTAGGTAAAAAAGGGGGGGCAAGTACAATAACTCAACAACTTGCCAAAATGTTATTTTCTAAAAAACCAAAATCAAAGTTAGAACGAATAANACAGAAATTTGGAGAATGGATTATTGCTGTAAGACTTGAAAAAAATTATACTAAAGAAGAAATAATTACTATGTATCTAAATAAATTTGATTTTATTAATCANGCNGTAGGCATTGGNTCNGCNGCAGATACATATTTTAATAAGTCTGCAATTGANCTTAACATTGAAGAAGCNGCAACNCTTGTTGGNATGGCTAAAAANCCCTCATATTATAATCCNAGAAGATTNCCNGAAAGAACCAAAGAANGAAGAAATACTGTGCTTGGNCAGATGATGAGAAATGGACATATTACTAAAAATNAATTTGATTCAATAAGTAATATTAATCTAAATCTATCATTTAAAAANGTTGATCATAATATTGGAAGCGCTACATATTTTAGAGAGCATCTTNGACAAGAAGTTCAAAAGATTTTAAATAAAAAAGAAAATAAGAAAGCAAATGGAGAATCCTATAATTTATATACAGATGGATTAAAAATTTATACAACAATNGACCATAGAATGCAAACATATGGTGAGGATGCCATGAAAGAACATTTNAAGAGTCTACAAAAATCATTTAATAATCACTGGAAGGATGAGGCAGAATTTCCAAATGCACCATTTGATACTACATTTAGACAAGGTCAAGTTGATACAATTTACCAGTCCGCAATGATTAGTAGTGATAGATACATTAAAAGATGGGGTAAAGAAACTACTCTACTTAACGATTCTTATAATATTGTAGAATTAAAAAATAAATTAAAAGGGTTAGAGAATAAAAGTGAAAAAAAATCTANAGCTAATGAAATTGAAAAAATAAAAAATAGNAANANTTATATAAATGATATTGAAAAAATAAAAAATAAACTAAAAAAAGAATTTAAACAACCTGTGAATATGACTGTTTTTTCATGGAAAGGGGAGGTTGATACTATAATGAGTCCAATGGATTCAATAAAATATTACAAATACTTTTTACACTCAGGATTATTGTCAATTGATCCAAGAAATGGACATGTTAAAGCTTGGGTAGGTGGAATAAATCATAAATATTTTCAATATGATCACATAACAAGTAAGAGACAAGTAGGATCAACTTTTAAGCCTTTTGTATACGCTACTGCAATAGACCAATTTAAATATTCTCCATGCAGGCTGGTAGCAAATACGCAGGTAATTTTTGAAAAGGGTCCTAAGTATAATTTAGAAGAAGATTGGAAACCTAAGAATGCTAATAACCAGTTTGGAGGAAATTTTACATTACTTGAAGGACTGGCTAAATCTAAAAATTCAATAACAGCATTATTGATGAAAGAAGTTGGTCCAAAAAGAGTTGTTGAAATCGCAAGAAAGATGGGTGTTAAAACAAAACTATACCCCGTTCCTTCTCTATGTTTAGGTACTATTGAATTATCCTTAGAAGAAATGGTTTCATCTTATTGTACTTTTGCTAATAACGGTCAACATCAAGAGCCTATTTTTATCACAAAAATCGAAGATAAAAATGGGACAGAAATAGCAAGCTTTTCTTCAAATTCAAAAGAAGTATTAAGCAATGAAAAAAACTATATTATGATTAAATTACTACAAGGTGTGGTAAATATGGGTTCAGGAAACAGACTAAAATGGAAATACAAATTAACTAATGAAATTGCCGGAAAAACCGGAACAACACAAAACCATACAGATGGGTGGTTTATTGGCTTTGTTCCTAATCTAGTTACAGGAGTTTGGACAGGAGCTGAAGATTCATCAGTTAGATTTAGAGAATTAACCTTAGGCCAAGGCGCTAATATGGCATTACCTATTTGGGGAATATATATGCAAAAAGTTTATGAAAATAATAATTTAAATATATCAAAAGGAAATTTTGAAATTCCTAAAAATGGGGTTACAGTAAATTTAGATTGTGACAAGGAAAAACAAAGAAATAGTGATATATTAGAAGAGGATTTTGATTAAATAATATATGATTAATAAGAAAGTTTTAAATGCGGAAGAAGCGGTTAAAGATATAATAAGTGGGTCAACTATAATGCTTGGAGGATTTGGTTTATGTGGAATACCCGAAAATTGCATTGATGCGCTAGTTCATAAAAAAGTAAATAACCTAACATGTATTTCAAACAATGCCGGTGTTGATGACTTTGGAATAGGGTTGCTTCTTCAACAAAAGCAAGTAAAGAAAATGATTTCATCTTATGTTGGGGAAAACTCAGAGTTTGAAAGACAACTATTAGAAGGTGAATTAGAAGTTGATTTAATTCCACAAGGTACGCTAGCCGAAAGATGCCGAGCTGCCGGTGCAGGAATACCCGCATTTTACACTCCAACTGGAGTTGGCACCGAAGTAGAGTTAGGTAAAGAAATTAGAATATTTAATAATAAAAAATACTTAATGGAAACTGCTTTTAATGCTGATTTTGCTATTGTTAAAGCTTGGAAAGGGGATACGGCCGGTAATCTTATATATAAAGGAACTGCCAGAAATTTTAATCCAATGATGGCTTCTGCAGGTAAAATTACAATAGCAGAAGTTGAAGAACTTGTAGAAATTGGTGAATTAGATCCAAATTTTATTCACACACCTGGCATATATGTCCAAAGAATTTTCCAAGGAAAAAACTACCAAAAGAGAATAGAACAAAAAACAATTTCAAAATAATTATGCCACTAGATAAGTATCAAATAGCGAAAAGGATTTCTAAGGAATTAAAAGATGGTTATTATGTTAACCTTGGTATTGGAATACCAACATTAGTAGCTAATTATATTCCCGAAAATATAAATATAGTTTTACAGTCTGAAAATGGATTATTAGGAATGGGCCCTTTTCCAAAAGATGATAGTGTAGATGCAGACTTAATTAATGCAGGTAAACAGACAATTACAACACTTAAGGGGTCTGCTTTGTTTAGTTCAGCTGAAAGCTTTGAAATGATAAGAGGAGGACATATTGATATGACAGTGCTAGGAGCAATGGAGGTTGCTGAAAATGGGGATATCGCAAATTGGAAAATACCGGGTAAAATGGTTAAAGGAATGGGTGGGGCAATGGATTTAGTAGCAAGTTCAGAAAATATTATTGTTGCTATGATGCATACAAATAAAAAGGGCATGTCTAAATTACTTAAACAATGTACGCTCCCAATAACTGGAAGAAATTGTGTAAAAAAAATAGTTACAAACCTAGCTGTAATTGAAATAACAGAAAATGGATTTCATTTAAAAGAAAAGGCATTTGATGTTAGCATAAATGAAATTATTGAGGCAACTGAAGGGAGGCTAACCATACCAGAAGAAGTTCCCAATATCACTCTATAATCTCTTAAAAATATTTCTTTAATTCAAACCTAGCGTTATGAATCAATTGATCTTTATTTAGCCTCCCATTATATTGAATAGAAAAACTAGTTTTATTTATTGATTTTAAAATAGATAAATGTATTTCCATTCCTTTTCCATTTGGAAGGCCTTCTAACATTTCATGTCCTATCGAAGAAAAAGCGTTACCCGAATATTTCATATTAAAAGCCATAACAGATTTCTTTAAAACAAAATTTTTGGGTAATAATAAATCTAAATTTAAGCCTAACTTTCTCCCACTTAAATTTTCATTGTTTGTATTATCTTTATTTATATATGCAAACCAAATTGAAGGGCTTATTTTTTTAAAATCCATTAGTAGTTCAGATTTAATTTCATTTTTAGTGATTTTGTAATTTCTGTTAATCATATTATTATTGCTGATATTACTATAATTATTTATATAATTAATATTTATAACAAGTAATTTATATGTTTTTTGTGCTTGAAAAATGTGATCTAATATTTTCTTATACTCATCTCCNGAAGTTAATGTGTTTTTCAATAAACTTCTTTTTATTTTATATATAAATAGATAATTATTACTGGACTTATATATAAAATTATTAATTACATTAAAATTAAGATTTAGAGTATTCATGNTTGANTAACCTAATGAAAAGGGGTTAAAAAAGGTTATTAATTCGTCAGATAAAAACTTTTTATCAATTTGTAAGTTGAGTGTATTTTGAGTTCTAGAAAGAATAGATAGAAATTTATTTCCACTAAATTCAGGATTGACTCTAAATTGTTGATTAAACTTTAAATTCCTAACATTAAAGGATTCATTTGATGGAAAAGAAACCCTTATATAGTCTGCTGTATCAGCAAAATTTGAATTTTCAAATTCATCAAACTCTTCTAAGCCATTGCTATTATAATCATTCCATGAATAAGACCCATAACCAGGATTGACTTTGATAAATCTATAATCCCTAATATATTCTTTTCCGTTACTTATTTCATAATAACCATTAAAGCTTAAATATTGCTTAATGCTTAAAGAATAAGTAAGACGAGCCATTATGTTTTCTTCTTTTTTACTCTCATTCTCAATCATTGAACTATAAGAAGAGTAACTAGATAATAAATTTATTTTTGCATTTTTCCTTTGGATTAAGGATGATTTTAACTCAAATGTGTTCTCATTAGTATAACCAATACTATCTGGCTTCAGATCAAATCGATTTATATAATTTAAATCAAATAAATTTACTTTATTTCTAAGTATAGATGAAAATAAAATAAATTTATTGTAATTACTTTTAGTTAAAGGATTAGATAAATCATATTTTCTTTCTCCGATATTATTTATACCAAAAGTTAATTTTCCGGTTTTTTTTATCAGAAAATTATATTGAGTAAAAGTTGTGTTTCTTTTTTCTGTATGATCATTTAATAAACTACTAAAAATTTTAAACTCTATTTTTTTTTTATTGAAGTCAGTAATAAAGGTATGTAAATACTTATTATCATTATTTATATTCATTAAATCAAAACTATATGAAGATTGTCCGTAATTATTTAAGTCAGTGATAAAGTTAATTTTTAAATTATGTTGATTAGTTGAATTAAATAGTGAGTCTGGAATGTTCCAATTTCTTTGAAATTCAAGGCTCCGAGTTCTATCTACAAATTCAAAATTTTCATCTAAAAAATCATACTTAATGTTAGTTTGTAATTTTATGTTTTTAAATAAAATATTCCTTTTAGCAGAGAGATTCATCGCCCAACCAATATTATTATTGTCATTTAAATTAGAAAAAGTATTTTCATCATAATTACTTAGGCCCACATTTAATGAAAATAAATTATCATTATTTTGATAATCAAAACCAGCCATTAGCATTTGTTGTTTTTTGGGTGGAGTTAATAATTTTCTAGGCTCATAGCTTCCCTGATTAAGTCCATTTAATGGGGCCACCCATGTAAAAACATTTCCATTAATCAAATTTTGATTTAAAACATAATTTCCCAATCCTTCTCCTACAAACTCAAAATGAACATTATATAACGTATCTGCTGAATTATTTGAAAAAAAATAGATATCATTATGTTGAATTAAATTCATGTCAATAGTGTCTTTTTTAGCATACAGTATCTGAGAGGTGTTTTCTGAGTAATCTACTGAGTTAAAATTATTGGAATAAATCAAATGATCCCCACCATTGACCATTTGATTAATTTGATTATCTGAAAAATTTGTGACCGGGTTATTTTTACTGTCTTGCTCACTAAAAAAATTAATTCTAAAATTAAAATTACCTTTTTTGAAATTAGACCCAAAATGTGATAACCATCTAAAATAGTTTTGTCCACTATATTGAAATTCAACTATAATTCTTTGGTTTTCATTAATAATAATATTTGGCGTGAAAATTATTTCTCCAGTGCTATAATTTATAGTGTAGTCTTTTGTGTTTCCTTTGTTTTTTTTAACACCATCAATATAAACAGTCTCACTATTAGGAATAATTAGAACATATAATTCATTGTTATTTCCAGTTAATTTATAGGGTCCCTGATTTCCATTAAGTACATTAATGTTTTGCCTTCTAAACATATTTTTTGTTACACCAACAGATGAGTTAGTAATTATATTTGAATCATTATAATTATAGTTTAAACCAATAGCATTTCGATTAAAGTTTAGAAAGGGATTTGATAGATTATTAATTATTATATCTCCACCTTTTAAAGAATTTTTATCATTGTAAAGTTTGATGTAAATTTTATCTAATTCCTGCAAAGAAGTAGTACTTTGACCATAGTCAACAGGAATTGAAGAGTCTGAGATATTACAATCTAAAAACAAATTTTCAGACACCTTGCCAGATATCCTTAAATCTAAATCTGTATTAATTGAAAAGCTTTGATTATTTCCACTTGCAAAGCCTCTTTTAATTGTTCCATTTGTTTGTATTTCAGAACTATTATTACTTTTTTTTGAATAGCTATCTAAAAAAAGTGGTTCTTTTTCAATAACTGGAATAAAAATAGATGTATCACGAACACTAAATGATATGTTAGGCTTTAGTAATTTATATTCAATTAAAAGAGTGTCATTATACAACGTTTCATCAAATATGACCTCTCCTTTTGTGAAATTTACATAATATAATGAATCTGATAATAAATTATTTTTTAAATATATCTTAAAATAATTTTGATTAATAAAGTTAGAGTCTACTAAATTTTTTCCCTCAAATGCAATAATTTTTTTCTCAAAAACCGAGCCATTTTGCGCAAAAATTTCTAAAGAAAAAAGAAGTGACAAAAAAATAAAAAAAATAAAATACTTTTTCATTCAAAAAAATAATTAGTTAAAAATAGAATTGTTTTTTTAAATCATATTAATTTTAATACTAGAATAACGTATTTTTTAAATTTATCATATAATGAAAGTTTTATCATATAATATAAATGGTATAAGAGCAGTAATAAAAAAGGGATTTATAGATTGGTTAAAAAAAGAGAATCCTGATATAATCTGTCTCCAAGAAATCAAAGCATTTAAATCACAATTTGATTATACTTTAATAGAAAATTTGGGTTATAATATATATTGGAATTCCGCAGAAAAAAAAGGATATAGCGGGGTCGCAATATTAAGTAAAATAAAAGCAAATAACATTAGTTATGGGATTGGTTTCTCAAAATATGACTTAGAGGGGAGATTCATTAGAGCTGACTTTAATAAATTTAGTCTATGTTCAATATACTTTCCTTCGGGAACTAGTGGTTCAATTAGACAGAAATATAAAATGGAGTTCTTAAATAAGATTTATAATTATTTTAAAAATGACAATAAATCAATAATTGTTTGTGGCGATTTTAACATCTGTCATTTCCCTATTGATATTCATGATCCTATAAGAAATAAAAAGTCTTCAGGCTTCCTTCCTGAAGAAAGAGAGTGGATGTCTCAATTTATAAATCTTGGGTTTATTGATATATTTAGGAAAAATAATTCTAGTCCACATAACTATACATGGTGGAGCTATAGAGCACTTGCAAAACAAAGGAATAAAGGTTGGCGAATTGATTATTTTATGATAAGTTCTGATTTAGAAAAAAGAGTAAGTTGTAGCTCTATATTAAGTGATATCAATTTTTCAGACCATTGTCCAATAAGTCTAGTTTTGCAAAATAAAAACTAATAAAATAAATGTTTTTTACTTTTATCTCTCCATCCGCTTTGGGATGAATAATCCACAAAATATATTTTAACATCAGCTTGAGAGGAATAATCCACAAAAAATACCTTGACATCAGCTTGAGAAGAGTAATCAACAAAAAACCAATTTCCTTCATTCCCGGAAGCTTGAGAAGAATAATCAACTTTAAATACATTTAAATCAGCTTGAGAAGAATAATCCACAACATAAACTTTCACATCAGCTTGAGAAGAATAATCAACCGAGTATACCTTTTGAGAAAAGGTAAGTAATGGAAAAATTATTAAAAAGTAAAGTTGCCTCATTGTATAATTTGTTTTTTTTCTACATAACCGTTTTCATAGATATAAAATAAAATTTTATTTTTTGAGAATATTGAAACCTCCCTTCCTAGTATATCAACAATTTTAACTAAATCTCCTTTATTAGGTTTTTGTAAGTCAATCATTTCTGAATTTTGTGATTGTAATCTTAGATTATCTAAGTATAAATAATTACCATTTTCTCCACTGAATTCAAATTTTATTTGAATATTAGAATTTCCAGCCCAAGGATTTAAATTAACAAATTCTTCCTCCCATTGACTTAAGTTTGGCACAAACGTTGTTGAAATATACGATCCGCCATTTGTAATTAGATTATCTGTGTCCATATCTTTACGCTCTGTCCATGTTAAACCACAATCATCTGATACTAAGATTCTTAATAGATCTTCAACTTGATTATTTCTTTTAGCATATGCATAATCAAAATACATTCTAACTGGAGTTGTAAAAGAGCTTAAATCAATAAATGGTGTATATAAATTATGTAAATTTTCTCCTGAAAAAAACCTGCTTCTTATTCTCATTGAGGCACCCCCATCACTATATGCTGTTTCAGTTCTATTCCACGTAGTTTCAGTTTCTTGTTCCATTATAGACCACGGTAAACCAGAATTAGACTGATTTGGAAATGAATTATTTTCAAAACTTTCAACTATTTCTGTAGTAATACTACTTTGATCCAATACAGTTATATAGTCATCTTGTGTAAGATAATTATTACCAGCATCGGTAGTAATACTAAGAGAGACATTAAAGGATCCCGAGTTATTATAAACTACAACAGGGTTTTCTTCTGTAGAATTACTAGGATTCCCACCTGGAAATGACCAGTAATATGTGGGGTTTTGACCTAAATTGTAACTATTATTATAAAATTGTGTTTCTTCACCCGAACAAGTTATACCGTTTGGTACATAAAAATCTACACTAGCTAAACATTCTTCAGCCAAATAACTTGGGTGAGTTCCGGTCTCCCATAAATTATCATCTTGCCATAAATCAACTCTGGCTCCTACATTAGAATTTAATGATGCCTCCATCCTATTTACTTGGCCTTGAGTAAACATACAAGTACAACTAGAGTAATCCATAATATTTTGAACATTATCTAGTGTGCTACAACTTGAAGAAGATAAATTACAACTACTATAAGACCCTATACAATTTGGAGTATCATTAACAAAATCATCCTCATTACAATTTGAGCTTAAACCAACATCTGCCCACTCGGCCCACGTGTGCTCTAAATTAAAAAAGTGTCCGCATTCATGGCTTAATGTATGTCTTACATAATTACTATTACTACCAGTGCCTATACTACCAACATACTCATTATTAGCAATAATTCCATGTCTAAAGTTTGGTCCCCCTGTTGAGGGTAGGTAAGTATAAGCTGCTGCACCAATTGATGAATCAATTTCTTTTACAACCCAAATATTTAAATATGACTCATCATCCCAAAAAACAATCTGTTTTGCATCATCATCTGCGCTTCCTGTTTCAGCCCAATAGGTTCTTGTTATTCCCTCTGTACAATTACCATTAGGGTCAATTTTTGCTAATACAAATGTAAGTTGTACATCACCTACAATATTTTGGAATTCAGAAATTACATTGGATAAATCTTCATTTTCAGCATTAAAATCCTCATTCATCAATCTTATAGCATCTTCTACTTGTTCCTTAGAAATATTTTCAGCAACTCCTATTGGCCATCCTTCATGTAAAATATGAAATACAACAGGAATTGTTTTTTGAACATTCATTCTAGGTTTATTTTCATAAAGTATTGATAAAGAATCTAGTATTGCTTTATTTTTTAAATATATCTCTGGGTTTTTATCAAATTCTTTTTTAACCATCTGTGTTGTCCCGCAAGGCAATATATTGTCTTGAGCAATAATGTAAAATGAATTAATAAATAAAAAGGAAAGCAAATAAATAAATAATACCTTTTTTTTATTTACTAAGTATAATGATGTCTTTTCCATAATAATTTTTTGATGACACTTCTATAAAATATAAACCTGATTTATTGTCTTTTACAAATGATGATAATAGTACAGTGTTATTTCCTCTATAAAATAACTTTTCTTTATAAAAAACTTGTTCGCCTAATATATTGTAAATTTTAATATATAATTCTTGATCATTTATAATATTAAAACGCAAGTAAGAGTTTTTAGATGCTGGGTTAGGGAAAATATCAAAATCTATTTCTTTTATATTATTTTCCAATGTTTCCCATTCCCCGTTTCCAATACGTATATTGTCTAAATACAACCAATTTCCACCTATGTTATCAGTAATTATAGTTCCATTGTCAACAATAAAAGCTTCTTCTTCATTTAACCTTCCACTACCTGTAAATTGAAATTTAATAATTACACTAGGTTCGTTTGAAGCAGTTTGAATATTTACATACCTTTCTTCCCAATCAGATGCTTCTGGAACATAATTGTTAAATACAATACTATCACCCTTCGTGTTTAACTCTACTGATTCAAAACTAGCCCTTTGAATCCATGTTTCGCCACAGTCCTTTGATAGAAAAACATCTAATTTATCTGTAATTATACTTTTTCCATCTATAGTGTATGGAACCCTCATGGCGTAAGCTAAATTAAAGTACAAAGCAAGTGGGTTACCCTGCTCAGAAAATTGATTAGTAAAATCTAGTTCAGGTGTTGTTAGCTCATGAATTATGTCACTTGAATTAAAAAATTGACTACTTAATCTAAGAGATCCGATACCATCATACGAAGCTACCTGATTTCTTTCCCATGTTGCCTCTGAATCAATAGGTTTTACATACCAATTTGAAGAATTATTATTGAAAGGGAAGTTTTTGCTTTCAAATTGCTCTATATGAGGAGCTACATCACCATCTAAAATTGTTATGTATTCTTCTTTTACCAATTCATTAGTTCCCCCAGTGTTAGTGACAACTAATCTTACTGTATGTGATCCTGGTTGATTATAAGTTACAATTGGATTTTTAAGTGAGGATTCTATGGGGTCAGCACTTTCTCCAAAATACCAATAATAAGTATCTATTTCAGATGTATTATAACTCATGTCCTCAAAAAAAACAGTGGTATTACTACAACCAGATTGCGTATTTGATTTAAAATCTGCAATCGGGGGGCAAATTTGAGGCTCATATTCATCGTGAACTCCTGTTGCCCACAAATTTTCAATTTGCCACAAGTTTTTTCTTCCACCAGCATTAGAGTTCAAGGCTGCATGAACTCTTGATTTTTGACCCTCTGTAAACATATGAGCGCAATTAGAATAATCCATTATATTCTGAACGTTATCT
>NHFO01000067.1 GCA_002170235.1 Flavobacteriales bacterium TMED113 | reverse complement strand
GACTTGGTTCTCTTGGAGGTCAGGTCGGTGAGGCGATCTCTGAATTCTCTGCTGACCCTGCAATGTCTGGTAACTCAAACAGTGCATGTCCTACAGAATTTGCTGTTAAGGGATTTGTAACTCGTGGTTCAATGGGTACTAAAGCGATGACACCTCCAGTAGGTACAACCGCTCAAAGACCTGGCGGCGTTGATGACGAATTCAACACTGGTTGTTTAAGATTCAACACCTCATTAGGTGCTCTTGAATACTACAACGGTACTGCATGGATTCAGCCAGGTGTTCAGTCATACAGTACAATCAACACAAACACATCTGTTGTTGATGGAACTAACTACTTCGTTAATACAAACGGTGGTGGAGTAACTGCTACACTCCCTGCATCTCCTAACTTAGGTGCTACAATTACATTCTATGATATCGCGAAGACATTTGATTCTAACGCATTGACAGTCGCTCGTAATGGAAAACTAATTCAAGGTGATTCATCAGATCTATCAGTTACAACTGAATCTGCTGCATTTAGTTTAGTGTTCTCAGGTGATTCATATGGTTGGAGAATCTTCTCCATCTAATGTTTGATTATCTACATTATGATTTTTATTCTACTCATTTCGAGATCGTAAATGGCCAATTATAGAGCATATAGACAAGTAAGATCAGACCAGATTCCATCTGGTGTGGTCGGTGTTGACAAACTGCAATCTGGTGTGGCTCCAAGATACTGTGTAAAACATATCTATGGCCATCCTTGCTATTGTACGCCAGGTTGTTGTTGCAACTGGCAAGTTCCCACTGGGGTTGAAAAGGTAACTTTTGAACTCTGGGGTGCTGGTGGTAATGGATCAGGTGCATGTTCATGTAACAGATGTCAACATTTCCAAGGTGCTGCTGGTGGTACATATAACACTAAAACAATCTCCACAACTGGGGGTTGTTCTTATTCTGTATGTGCTGGTGGTGTTTATAGATGTTGTTCTAGAGAATGTAATGGTTGCGAAGGATGTTCTTCCTACGTTAACGGTTATAACTTAAGTAACTTCTGTGCTCATGGTGGTGCAAGAGGTTGTGCAAACGCTGACTGGTCTGTTGTATGTACATCTAGAGCATGGTGTTGTGTATCGCCTGGAACTTGGGGAGGAGACTTCGCAATGGCGGGACACCAAGACGGTTTCTCAGGTCACTGGAACTGTCACTGTACTGGTGATATTAATAACACATGTAGTACTGGTGCTCCATTCTTGGTAGCAAGTACAGAAAATCAGTTAGACCAGTGTTGGATACGTTGCGGTTGTTGGACTGCTCCATATGCAACAGGTGGAATGAGTGCCATGACTACATATTGTGGAGATGGTCACTGTGGACAGGGCGGTCAAGGCGGCTCTGGAATGGTACGAATTACTTACGTCTAGGATACTAATGGCAAATTATTCATCATACAAAATAGTCAATGGAGATCAACTTCAATCTGACAGTTTAAACGCTGCTAGTTTCAGTAGTTCACCTAACTCATCCTACGGTGTTAAATGGTTCTTCGGAACTATGTGTAGATGTTCACCTGGCTGTTGTTGCCTTTGGACTGCACCAAGTAACGTGCAGAACATGTGGTTTCAGGCTTGGGGTGCTGGAGGAAACGGTACTGGTGCTTGTTCTTGTAGTAGATGTCATCACTACGAAGCTGCTCAGGGTGGATACTATAACTCCAAAATGATTGAAACAAATGGTAATTGTCAATATACCGTTTGTGCTGCTGGTGTTTATCCATGTCTCTCTAGAGAGTGTTATGGATGTATGGGTTGTACTTCTTATGTAAATGGATACAACTTATCAAACTTCTGTGCTATCGGTGGACAGAGAGGAAACGCTAACCCAAGTTGGACTGAGGCTTGTACTTCAGACAACGCATGTTGTAGAGCGCCTGGAAATAACGGAGGAGACTTCGGAATGGGAAACCATACTTCCGCATGGTCAAACTCCAGACATGATACCTACAGAGGTTGGTGTCACTGTTATCATTATGGTCAATCTCCGACTTCTGCACCTTTGATTGGTACTACTGCAATGCAGTCAACCAGAGAGTGTTGGATTCGTTGTGGTTGCTGGGTCGTTCCTTATGGACACGGTGGAATGAACGCTATGACCACATATTGTGGTGATGGTCACTGTGGACAAGGCGGAACTGGTGGCGGCGGTCTAGTCAAAATTACTTACTTCTAAGAAGAAATGGCAAATTATTCATCCTATAAACAGGTTAATAACGATCAGATTGTTTCTGGTACTATACCTTCCAGTGCTATTTCTTCTGGAACGTTTTCAAACTGGTGTGTTAAGTGGGTTCATGGAGCTCCAGGCAGTGTTTGTAGCACTGGTTGTTGCTGTGCTTGGACTGTTCCAAGTAACGTAACAAGAATTACATGGGAAGTATGGGGTGCTGGAGGAAACGGGCACGGAGAATGTAACTGTAACCGTTGTGGAAACTGGCACGCTGCTGGTGGAGGATACTATAATACAAAAACTCATGATACTACTGGTGGATGTGTATATTCAGTCTGTGCTGGTGGTACATATAGATGTTGTTCAAGAGAATGTACAGGATGTAAAGGATGTTCTTCCTATGTAAATGGATATAACCTTTCCAATTTCTGTGCTACTGGAGGCCCTAGAGGTTGTTACACTAACGACTGGTCTGCACATTGTTACTCACATTACGAAGATTGTTGTGTTCAGCCTGGTGCATGGGGTGGAGACTTTGCGATGGGCAACCACGCTGGTACTTCATACAGACCTGGCGGTTTCAACTGTCACTGTTTCTTCAACAATGACGCCACTCCAACTGGAGCTCCATTCATCGGAACTCTAGGTGTTAGTTACGGTGTTAGACAGTGTTGGATTCGTTGTGGTTGCTGGACTGTTCCATACGCACATGGTGGACAGGGTGCTACTACTTCTTACTGTGGAGATGGTCACTGTGGACAGGGTGGACAGGGTGGATCAGGACTTGTTAAGATCACTTACGTCTAAACCGAACAAGAAAATTTGTCAAAAGAGGGTTATAGACCCTCTTTTTTTATAAATAGTGCCGAAGGAGTAAACCCGAATAAATCCGAAATGGCAACAAAAATTATTTCACAGGGATGGCAATTACCATTACCTAACAGTTTTCTCGTAGACCACTCATTTAGTGATGGTAAACAGAGAGATCAAACATACGATGGCCCAGACAAAATCTATCTACAAATTGGTGCAGATGGAACAGAAAAGTATGGCCCTCTTACAGAAGACGACATCGCAGATGGTCGTCCGAAACCAGTTGACGTAGTTCAGTGGTACGAAGTAGATTGTGCAAGATCAAATCTACACACACTCATTTGTCAACTCAGAGCTCCTGTTGTTGACGAAAAAGAAGAAGACAGAAACGTTGACCCTTCTTTAGTAGTAAATCATCCAGGCTCACCTGATATGTCAGCTGATGGATATGATAGATTCACATATTCTTCAGTGTTATTCCCAGATGATATTTACAATTTTGAGAGTGTCAAAGTTACAAATCCAGGCAGTGCTGGCCCTGATGACATTACTATTAGTGCATTTACAGCTAAAGAAAAGTTGAATGGTGCAGATGAAGACAAGACTTGGGACATGGTTAGAAAGCATAGAAATGACGAACTAGAACGTAGTGACTCTATGATTGCAGAAGACATGCCTGATTCCATGAAGACTCAACTAAAAGCATATCGTCAAGTCCTAAGAGATCTACCAGCTAAAATGCAAGCAGCAAGTGTTGAACCAAACATTGCAGATATGATGTTCCCAATGAACCCATTACATGTAGATCCTCCAACAGACCCTGCTGATGGTGATGCTAGTCTAACTCCAGCATGGAAGCCACCTGCAACCTAAATTTAAATTTCATATATAAATTAATAAGATGATCGTAAGGTCATCTTTTTTATTACCTAAAATTATGTTTGAAGTAAACCCCACAGATTTCGTAGGTATCAATAGAGTATACGATCATTGGAAACACAATGATTATGGTTATATTTACAGAAAAGTATTCATCATAGATGATTTCTACAAGAATCCCGATGAAGTGAGAGACTATGCTTTGTCCTGTGAAAGAACAACTGATGAATCAATTTGTGGTGGTTTAATAGGATCGAGAGTTGTAGAAGATAGGCAAGATATGATTGACATTCTTCGACCAGTATTTTCTAAATTATGCCAAAATTCAGAGTGGAAAAATCTAGAATATGATGATGCTGAGTTTCAAGAGAAGTGGGACAAGATGAAGTTCATGGTCAATCATACGACACATGATGACATAATGAAAAAATTTACTAAAACTGTTTATACTTATACTCACCATAAAGATAACATTGGATCTAAGTGGGCTGCATTAGTATACTTAAACAAAGATGATGAGTGTGAAGGGGGTACACAGTTCTATAAATTTTTTGAAGATCATCCCTATGGTCACAATTACGACATGAAAAAGGATATAATGTTTACAAGTAAGATGAAATATAATAGAATGGTGTTATATGAGTCCAGACAAACTCACGGTGCTGAGTTAAGTAGGACAATGTTTAAGGAAAATCCTCGTCTGGCACAGGTATTCTTTATGTGACTATATAGTACAGGAATTATGAAAACTATGAGATCGAAAGCGTTTTTTGTTAATGGTGGTGCAGGCAGAGTAATAAGTTCAATCCCTGCATTTGAGAAATATGCAGAGACACATGACGACTTTATTATTGTGTGTGAGGGTGGAACAGACTTCTTCAAAGGACACCCAAAACTAGATCATAAGGTATATGATCACTGGCACAAAAATCTTTTCCAAGAACATATAAAACAAAGAGACTGCGAGAGTCCAGAACCATACAGAGTATGGCATTACTATAATCAAAAGTGTAATCTATCACAGGCATATGATATTGCAATCAATGGTTTAGATGAACCTAGAGAGTTGCCTGCACCTACGATAGAACTTAACAAGATGGAAGTTATTTCTGGATATAATATTGTAGAAGAAGTAAAATCAGTAACTAAAAAAGATAAGGTCATTGTAGTTCAACCATTTGGTAGATCGATTGAACAAGTTGGTGAGTTTATGGCAGATGCATCATCAAGAAGTATGTCTCTCACTGGAATTGTTGATATTATAAATCAACTTAAAAAAGATTATGCAGTAATCATAATGAGTGAATTTCATTTTCCACTTGAGGAAAAAGAACAAAGTGCTAAAAATCAAGTAGCTAGACCACAAATTAGTGATATGAGAGTATGGTCTGCTGTCATTGACGTTGCAGATCACTTCTTAGGATGCGATAGTATGGGTCAGCATATTGCAAGAGCTCTCAATAAGACTGCTACTGTAGTAGTTGGTTCTACATATCCAGAGAATATTAGTTATCCTGGCCATAAAGATTTTGATATTATTGATGCTGGAAATGGACGTAGAGAGTATGCACCTATTAGAATTACTCAGGACGAGACAGTTGATAGATTCAACGATCAAGCAATGGAGTTGAGTAAAGATCAAATTAAAGAAATTGTAGATTCATGTAAGAAAAGATTAGGTAAACCAAGAGCCTATACTGGTACATTTGTTCCTCCACAACAACAGGAACAATCTTGTTCACCGACTCAACAACCATCAATGCCTCAACAACAAGACGCATTTCAGTTAGCGGGTGGTAATAAAATGTCTCCAACAGGAGGACAAGATCTAACACCATTCTCAGGAGCTCCTAAACCCAGTTTCACACTAAATCAACCAACAAAACCAAAACCCAAGTCAACCAAAGGATTTAAACAAGAAATTAAAAATCTGTTAAAATCAGATGGGCAAGGTATAAAAATAGAACAAAAATAATGACTCAATGGATTGCAGCAATTGCTAGAGGTCATAACTCTGGTATCTGCCTTTTAAAAGATGGTGAATTAGTTCTCTCAATAGAAGAAGAAAGATTTTCCAGAAAAAAATATGATGGAGGCCCTCTAGCTTCTATAGTTAAGATATTGGAATATACTGATACCTTAGATTATCTTGTGATTGCACACACACAACCATTAGATCAATCAGGTACTATAGACTTTACTGGTGAGAATATGTACACTGGTATCGCTAGAAAACTGGGTTTAATTGATAGAAAGGCAGATCTCTATANTCATCCACAGGTGATTGATATGAGTCGTTATCATCATAAACTNCANTCATCNTGTGCNTTNTTTAGATCAGGATTTAAGAGTGCAGTTTCTGTAATTGTAGATGGNGCTGGAACATTNATTCCAATGNNTATTGAAGGAGAAGANGTTTTAACATGGGAATTAGAAACTATAATTGATTGTGATTATCCAGATAAATTCACCACTCTATACAAACATCANGGTGGTAGAGGGCCATGGGCTTCTGTTAGATTACCANAGTTTAGTTCTGAATTTTACGGAGAAGANGGAACTCATGAATTAGTTTTAGATGAGACTGCTGGNATTGTGAAAGCATATGAGGCAGTNACACAGTATTGNGGATGGGCTCCTATTGAAGCTGGTAAAACTATGGGACTATTTCCATANGGNANNCANAATCTTAAAAATACCNGACATCTATACAAANTATGATGGTATGAGTGATTGGTCTACTACNAATAGAGATTTGATTGTACCAACATATCCTAATGGTGCAGTTGTAAACAAAGGTAGATTTACNGAACTNAGAGATCCTGTAGATTTAAAACCAGAAGATGATNTAACTAAATTACAAAGTCGTAGAGACTTGGCATATGCCATTCAAACTGAGTCTGAACAAATGGTANTGGACTTGATNCGTAAGGCAGTTAAGATGACTGGAAAGAAAAANGTTGTTCTATCAGGTGGATATGGATTAAACTGTGTTGCAAACTATTGGTATCTTGAACAGTTGAAAGACGAGGGTATCGATCTATTTGTAGAACCAGTAAGTAACGATGCTGGAACTGCCATTGGTGCAGCATATTTACAGTACCAAAGAGTAAGTAAAAGTAAGGAGGTAAAACCAATGATTAAAGACTTATATTATGGGCCTAAGTATGAATACGATAAAGAATACATTACAGACCTAGCAAATTACTATGATGCAACAAGAATTTACGAAGCAGATCATGAAGATGCAGTAGATCTTATAATTGATAAAAATATTGTTGCAATGTTCCAAGGCAGATCAGAGGCGGGCCCTCGTGCGTTGGGTAACAGATCTATCATGTATGATCCTCGTGATCCAAAAGGAAAAGATCATGTAAATGCAATCAAACGTCGTGAATACTTTAGACCTTTTGCTGGATCTATTCTCAAAGAACATGTACATGAATGGTTTGATCTTCGTGGTATGGATGATACTCCATTCATGATGTATGCTGTTAAATGTCAAGAAGGAATAAAAGAAAAGATTCCAGCTATTATTCATGTTGATGATACATGCAGAATACAAACAGTTGAAGAAGATGTAAACCCACATTATTATAATTTAATCAAAAAGTTTTATGAAAAGACAGAATGTCCAATTATATTCAATACTTCATTCAACTTAGGAGGAGAACCTCTTGTAGAGACTCTAGACGACGCTCTAAGGACTCTTGCAAATAGTTTGATAGAATACCTCTATTTGCCTGAATACGGTCTCATGATCGAAGTAAAGAACTAATGAAGACAGTTGGTATAAACGTAACTCATGATGCTTCTCTCTGTCAGTGTGTAAACGGAGAAATAGATTTGTTTATTGAAGAAGAAAGACTAAGTAGAAAAAAACATGATACGATGCCTATTAAGGTAATTTTTGAACATTTAGAAAAAGCTAATTTGGGATTAACTGGATTAGAATATAGTGACTATGATTTAAAAGATACTGCAGCATTTATAGATGTTGCAATTAGAAAGACAATAAAAAAACAAGAATTCAACATATACAAAGAACATCATTTACTTCATGCCTTATGTGGTTTTTATAATTCAGAATTTGATGAAGCTGATGTGGTTGTGGTAGATGGTATGGGTAATTATATTGATGAGAATTATCATGAATGTGCTAGTAGATGGCATATATCAAAACCAGATGTAGTTCACTTGATAGAAAAACAGGGAACAGTAAGATTTGATTGTGAGAAACTACAAGATAAAGATATTCATGGCACTTTTCCTATGGGTATAGGTATGGCATACTCTGCAATATCATCATATCTTGGGTTTGGATGTTTAGGATCAGGTAAAGTTATGGGTCTTGCTCCTTATGGTAAAGAAGATCCTAATATAAAACCCTTTGTACTAGATGATGGTTTGGTTAATTCTAAGTTATTTTATAGAACACAGTATGGTGCTAATTTCATACCATATGATTATCTTCCCGAAGATTGGTACTATCCTAAGTGGGATGATAATGTACAAAAGATAGCTAATCTAGCTTATAGATTGCAAAAGGATTTTGAGAAATGGATGACTGAGTTTATTCTTAGATGTGATCATAAAAATATTGTTTTAACTGGTGGGTGTGCTTTAAATTGTGTTGCAAATTATGAATACTTGAAATATTTACCAAAAGGTGTTAAACTGTATATTGAACCTGTTAGTGGTGATGCAGGGACTGCTATTGGTCTAGCTAAATACCTGTATTATAATAATCTATGAAAGTAAAAGATATAGTTATAGTAGGTGGCGGATCATCAGGATGGATGGCAGCTGCAGCAATATCGAGATGTAATGATGTCAAAGTAACCTTAGTAGATAAAGAAGTGCCAACTCCTCTAGGAGTAGGAGAAGCGACTCTTCTAAGTTTTGAAAAATTCATGGTAGAACAATGTGGTTTTAATCCAAATGAATTTCTTGGAGAATTAGATGCTGGATTGAAGGCAGGGATATTATTTAAAGATTGGGGACATAAAGGAAATGAAATTTGGCTTCCATTTTATTGGTTGAATTATCCTTTTACTGATCCTCCTGTATCGATGGTTGATGCATGGTCTACTTCTCAGGACATAGACTTTAAGAAGTTGGAAGTTCTATATCAATGTTCTATGGATAATATAATTGATAGAACACAGATAGGTGAAGGATATGCTGTACATATTGATTGTATAAAGTTAATAAAATATATTAAAGAAAAAATATCTGATAGAATTACTTACGTTAATTCTTCTGTAAAAGCATATCTTGGTGGTAATACTTTATATCTTGAGAATGGAGATAAAATTGAAGCAGATTTATTTGTAGATTGTACTGGATTTAAGAGTATTCTTAAAAGGAAAAGAGATAGAGTAAATCTTTCAGATCGTTTGTATGTGGATACGGCAGTCGCAGGGCCTATAGAGTATGAAGATAAACATAATGAATTTAGGCCATATACCACAACAACTGCTGTGTATGATGGTTGGATATGGAATACTCCTTTACAATCTAGAATAGGAACTGGATTGGTTTTCAATAGAAATATAACTCCGATAGATCAAGCAAAAGAATATTTCTGTAGTTTCTGGGATCAAAGAACAACTCCCGATAAACTAAAAGTAATTGATTGGACTCCATACTATGATACAAACCAGTGGGAAGGAAAGGTAGTATCTATTGGATTGAGTGCTGGTTTTATAGAACCACTAGAGAGCACAGGTCTGGGTTTAATCATAGAAGGTATAAAGACTTTAAGTAAATTATTGAATGATGGATTCTGTAACGAATATGATGTAAATTATTACAACAACCATATGACATTAGCTTATGAACAATGTGTAGATTATGTTAATTGTCATTATTCAAAATCAAATATAAAAAGTCCTTTCTGGGATTATGTTAGAGACAATTATAAAATGTCTGAGGCACAGGAAGTATTTTTAGATGAAATGTCATCAGAAAATAAAACTATTATGCCTGGCGGAAAGGGATTTATATTTGGAGTAGGTAATTGGATACACTGGTTGATACAGGCTGGTTATCCACTTGAACCAAGGTCATGGATGAAACACGATAAGATGGACGAATCCTTAAATCATCTTATAGAATGTGAAGATAAGAAGATTGAACTTGGAACTGACCTCATGGGACACAATGAATTTGCGGATAAATTTTTATGAAAAAAGTAAATAAATTAGTCATAGTTGGTGGCGGAACTGCTGGATGGATAACAGCATCTTGGTTTAGTAGAAGGTGGGGATCAAAGATTGACGTTACTATCATTGATAAGTACCAACCAGAAAGAGTGGGTGTAGGAGAGGCTACACTTCTTAGTTTCCCAAGTGTGATGCAAAAGATGGGATTCAGAGTTGAAGATTGGGTAAAAAGAATTGATGCAACATTTAAGGCTGGTATATTATTTCCAGGCTGGGGTAGAGAAGATAAAGTTATTTGGCATCCTTTTGGATTTACTAGCATTGGTGACAATAAAGTTCCAATGTATGATATCTGGAGTAATTATCAGAGTAAATATGATGTAAAAGAAATATCCCCATTGTATAGAACCGCAATGGGAAATAAAATAGAACTAGATTATATAAAAGATACCTATGCCTACCAGATAGATTGTGGAAAACTGGTTACATTCTTACATGACAACTGTAATAAGATCTGTAATTATATTCAATCAGATGTCAAGACAGTAGTGAAAGTAGATGACGATGTTGAGAAAATTATTTTAGAAGATGGATCTGAAATAAAAGCAGATTTATTCATAGACTGTACTGGTTGGAATCAACTACTAATTGGTAAAGAAGATAATGTAGATTTGAGTGATAGATTGTTTATAGACTCTGCACTTGCTGCTAGAGTTAAATATGAAAATCCAGATAAAGAGATGCACCCATATACAGATTGTCAGGCCATGGAACATGGTTGGAGATGGCGAATACCTACAAGATCTAGAATAGGAACAGGATATTGTTTCAATAAAAATATAACAAGTCCAGATGAGGTAGCAAAACAATTTTCAGAACATTGGAATGGCAGAATCAAACCAGAAGACATGAGATTGTTAGATTGGAAACCACAGATGATTGATAAGTTTTGGAAAGGTAATGTAGTTTCTATAGGATTGAGTGCTGGATTCATAGAACCATTAGAAAGCACTGGTCTTGCAATGATGATAAGAGGTTGTGAATACTTAGAAGAATCATTATATGGATGTATTTACAATCCAGTATTTGAACCAGATATCTACAATATTAGAATGAAAGCTTCATTTGAAACTGCTGTTGATTATGTAAATATGCACTATTCTTATAGTGAACGGAAAGGTAAGTTCTGGGATTATGTGAGATTATCTCATGAGAAATCTGGTATGCAGATATTGATGGAAAATCAAATACTAGATCCAAATAATGAAACACTACAGACTGATAAAATTAGTTCTTTCTTTGGAGGCACTAACTGGCATATATGGTTGTTACAGTTGATGCCAGAGATTACTAAGAAGACATATTGGTATCCCGACACAGTTGATATTCTTTCTAGATTTGAGAAATATATTCAAACACTAGATAATAATGTCAAGGAGGCAACCCCACAAAAAATATTATTAAAAGAGTGGTATGGATAAAATAGTATGGTGCAACGGAACATTTGATATACTGCATCCAGGCCATATTGAACTGTTCAAAGTTGGAAAGTCTTTAGGAAATAAACTCATAGTCGCTACGGATACTGATGAAAAGATACGTCAAGATAAAGGTGCGTCTAAGCCCGTCAACAGTCTATGTGACAGAATTTGTATGTTACAGGCGATAAAGTATATTGATGATGTATTGTATTTTGGTAACAGAAAACAATTAGAGGGGTTGATAGAATTATATTCTCCTGATATACTATTGTTAGGCGATGATTGGAAAGGTGGAGATGTAGTTGGCAGACAGTATGCTAAAGAAGTTAGATTTCTTCCTCGACTAAATTATTCAACAACTAATATTATAGAGAAGATTCGTGATTAATGTATTAGTAGTAGGTGACAAATGCACAGACAAATATGTTTATGGTGAATGTAAGCGTCTGAGTCCAGAACAACCTGTTCCTGTTTTAGATCAAACTAGGATAGAAGAGAGACCAGGCATGGCTGCTAACACTGAGATGAATTTAAGATCATTTGGTGTTAACACTCTTCTACTTTCACAAAGAGAAGTCATAACTAAAACCAGATTTGTAGATACAAATAGTGGTTATCAGTTTATGCGTCTAGATGAAACACCAGAAGTGACTCCAATAACTTCTGCTGAAGTCAAGATGGCATTGATGCACATAAATCCTGATGCGATTGTTATTTCAGATTATGATAAAGGATACATTTCGGATGAAAATTTATGGTTACTATGTAATAATATAAACAGACCAGTGTTCGTGGATACTAAGAAACGTCGCCTTTTTCAGAAAGATAATGTATACTGGAAAATAAACAAAAAGGAATACGATGACCTTGTACAAGACCATCTACCTAACGACAGCCATCTCATTGTTACTTTGGGGTCTGATGGTGCAAGCTGGAATGGTTTAATTTTTAAACCAGAACCTGTTAAGGTATTTGATGTGTGTGGTGCTGGAGATACATTTATGGCATCTCTCGTGTATAAATTCTTAAAAACAAAGGACATGAGTTCATCTATAGAATTTGCAAATAAAGCTGCTGCAATATCTGTCACACACCCTGGCGCTTATCATCTGAATAAACAAGACATAAAATCAATAGGAGAATAGAATGGAAAAAATTAGTTCAAAAGATCTATTACATCATAGATTACAAGCATGGTTAAGAGAACATACCTGTGAAGATATATCTTATATTGGTGAGAGGGAAAGTTTTAAATCAGGAGAGATGGAACACTTCTATAGAATAGGTGAACATGAAGTTCCTGTAGATGCTATTGAAAGTTTTGAAATGGAAGAAGTAGAGGGAGATGAAATAACATGAGATATTGTGTGGATATTGATGGCACTATCTGTAGTCCAACTGTAGGAAGGGATTACCACACCGCAGAGCCATGGAAGGATCGGATTGCTACCATAAATAAGTTGTATGAT
>NHFO01000066.1 GCA_002170235.1 Flavobacteriales bacterium TMED113 | reverse complement strand
TAAAAGATAATATTTTCTCTAAATTTTTTTCTTTTTTACTCCATTCGGGCTGTAAATACAATAAACAATTTTCATTAACTTTTTTACTCTCTTCTAAAGCAAAATTAAAATCTGAATCATTATAAATTATTATTTTTAATTCATTAACATAAGAATAAATATCTTTTCTTGGTAATTTATTTTTTTTTGGTGATAGAGTAATCCAATCCCATTTTCCTGATAAAGGGTAAGCACCAGATGTTTCTAGATGAATTTTTTTATTTCCATATAATTTATTTGTAAACTCTGTTAAATCTTGCATAAGAGGTTCTCCCCCCGTAACAATTACTATTTCAGATGAACTATCAGAGCATAATTTAACTAACTGATTTACTTTAAATCTTGGAAAACCATCATTAGGCCAACTTTTTTTTTCATCACACCAATGACAACCTATATCACAACCAGCTAGTCTAACAAAAAAAGACCTAGATCCGCTATAAAAACCTTCTCCTTGAATTGATTCAAATGTTTCGCTAACTATCAACATATAAAAAATTAAGTAATGGTTATAAATATAATGTAAATTAGCTTATATGAAAAAAATAAAAAAAATAATACTTACTGGGGCACCTGGAACAGGAAAATCTTCAATAATAAATAAACTTAAAGAAAATAATTACAAGTGTTTTAATGAAGTATGGGATGAAAATTTTAAAAATCCATCAACAAACAAAGATTCTAATCAAATAATTGATTTTAGTAGATTTTTATTTGATGAAAGAAAAAAACATTTCGAAATAAATGAAATTGAATCAAATTTTAAAAAAAAGATAATTTTTTACGATAGAAGTTTAATTGATATAATATCATATCTTAAAACATATAATAAATCCTTCCCAAAGGAGTGGACTAATTATATTAATTTAAAATATTATTATAATAAAGTTTTTTATTGTCCATTATGGAGTGAAATATATGTAAAAAATAAAATGAGATTAGAGGAATATGATGAAACAATTAATATTGATAAAAATATGAGAAAATTATATAAAGAATTAAATTATAATATAATTGAAATACCAAAAAAATCTATCAATGAAAGGGTTGAATTTATTTTAGATAACATATGAAAAAACAAACAATATTATTTTTTGGAACATCAAAATTTGCTACTGCAGCATTAAGCGAAATAATTAAAAGAAAGATGAATTTAATTGGAGTAGTAACAACGCCTGACAAACCAGCAGGAAGAGGATTGAAAATTAAAGAATCTGATGTTAAAATATTAGCGAAATCAAATAATTTAAAAATCTATCAACCGGAAAGTCTAAATGATTTAGATTTTATTAATACAATAAATTTTATAAATCCAGATTTAATTATTGTAATAGCATTTAAAAAACTACCAAAATCTATTTGGGAAATTCCTAAATATGGGACATTTAATTTACATGCATCTATTTTACCAAAATACAGAGGAGCAGCACCAATTAATTGGGCAATAATTAATGGAGAGGAAGAAACAGGTTTAACTACTTTTTTTATAAATGAAAATATTGACCAAGGCGACATTCTTTTTCAGGATAAAATATTAATCGATAAAAATGATAATTTTAAAACATTGCATGATAAATTAATGGAAATAAGTAAAAAAATTACATTAAAAACAATTGAATCTATATTTTAAAAAAATATTAAAATAATAAAACAGAATAAACTAAAAGAATTTAAAAAAGCACCAAAAATTTTTAAAAAAGATACTTTTATTAATTGGAGATTAGATATTATAAAGATATATAACTTCATAAGAGGAATGTCACCATATCCAGGAGCTAGAGGAAAATTAAAAATTAATAATAACATATTTGATTTAATTCTAACAGATGTAGGTAATTATAACAATTTAAATAAGTCAAATGAAACTAAAATTAAATTTAAGTTAATAGAAAAAAATCTTTATTTAATAAATACAGATGGATGTTTTAAAATAAATAAATTAAAAATTGCAGGTAAAAAAGAAATGAGTGGATTAGAATTTAATAATGGTTTTCTTAAAAATATTAAGGATTATCAATTGATTTAATTTCAATTTTATATCTTAGAAAAAAAAATAAATATGGGAAAAGGTGATATTAAATCAAGAAAAGGAAAAAGATTTGCTGGTTCTAAAGGAAAATGTACAAAAAAAAAGAAAAATTAAGGAGATAATCTTTTAATTTTCCAACATAATCCTTTCTTATCATATTCAAATCTATCATGCAATCTATTCTCTCTACCTTGCCAAAATTCAAAATAGTGAGGCTCTATAGCATACCCACCCCAGTGATCAGGTTTTGAAATTTTGTTTTTATTAAATTCTAATAATTTATCCTCTAATTTTTCATCAATATTAATATAACTACTTTGATTAGAAATAATTGCAGCTATTTTAGACTCCTCTGGTCTTAAATTAAAATATGATGTAGATTCATCATTTGGTAATTTGTTAGCAATTCCTCTAATTCTTATTTGTCTTTCTAAGTCATTCCAATAAAAACACAAAGAAACTATATTGTTATTTTTAATTTGCTTAGCTTTTAAACTATTATAATTTGTAAAAAATATAAACTTATTTTCCTTAATTTCCTTTAATAAAACTACTCTTGAAGTTACCCCATTAATTGAGTCAAAAGTAGATAAAACCATTGCATTACAATCTCTAATTTTATTGTTCATTGCATCCTTTAACCAAATTTTAAATTGATTAAATGGGTTTTCACTTAAATCGTTATAATTTATTTTATTTAAACTATAATTTATTCTTAAATTCTTTAAATCAATTTTATTATTTTTCATAGTAACTTCAAAATCATTAAACAAATTTGTAATTAATTTATTATATATTGAATATATGAAAGAAAAAAAAATTAAAAGTGGATCTTTTATAATATCTCAACCTCTTATAGATGACAAAAGATTTGAAAAAAAAATAATTTTAATAACNGAGCATAACAAACANGGNACACTAGGTTTTATAATAAATAAAANAACAAAAATTAAAATTTGTGATTTATTAAATGATTTGAATAAANTAAATAATTACTGNTATTTAGGTGGACCNGTTGATAATAATAACTTGTTCTATTTNCATAAAAATGGCAACATAATAAATAATTCTAGAAAAATATTTAATGATATATTTATTGGCGGAGATTTTAATCAAATAAAGGAATATTTAAAAACAGGTATAATCAAAGAAAATGATATATACTTTTTTTTAGGTTATTGTGGTTGGAAAAAAAATCAATTAGAAGACGAATTAAATGATAATTGTTGGTTAGTATATAATAAAAAGATTGATTTTCTAGATTCCAATCTTAATTGGAAAGATTTATTAATTCAGTATGACGAAAAATACAAAATATGGGTAAATGCTCAAGACAACTTTCATCTTAATTAAATAATTTCATTAATTTGATTAATAATTTTTATTGAATAAGAATTATTATATTCTTTCTTTCTAAAATTCTTTACCCAATTTACACACGATATAACATTTGTAAAAAATATTTCTTCAGCATTAAATAAATCTGATGAAGAAATGTTTTCTTCTTTAATTTTTAAGTTAAATTTCTTTGAATTATTAATTAGAAATTTTCTCATAACACCGTTAATACAGCCAGATTCTAATGGAGGAGTTATTAAATAATTATTTAGTAAAATAAAAATATTTCCAGAAGATGATTCAACAATATTATTTTTTTCATTAATAAATAAACAATCATCAATATTTTTATCATCATTATAAAATGAAGATAAAACATTAACAATTTTATTAGAAGTTTTTAAATTATTTAAGGAATTTAAACCCAGCTTATAGTCATTGAAAATATCAACTGACAAACCTTTTTTATTTAAGCTATAATCTATAATATTAAGTGGCTCACAAGAAATTAAAAATGATAACTTATTCTCTTTAGGTCTATATAGTCCTTTAGACTCTCTGTAAAATAATATTTTTATTCTAACTGGATATTTTTCTAATTTATTTGAGAGTATAGTTTTATTAATATTTTTTATAAAATAACTTTCATTGAAATAATCAGGAATATTAAATCTTAACATGCATAATGAACCCATTATACGAAAATAATGTTCTTCCCAAAATAAAATTTTATTAGGTATATATTTTATGGTTTCAAAAAAACCATCACCATATAATAAATATCTATTATTATGATTTAAAGAAAATTCTTTACTATTAATTATTTCTCCGTTAAAGCAAATCAAGTTATATTTTTTTTATCATTTTTATATGAGGAATATTATCTTCTAAATATTCATTTCCATATGTTTCAAAACCAAATTTTTTATAGTATTTTATTAAATATGATTGCGCAGACATCTCAATGTTTGTATTTGGAAATTCATCTTCAATTAATTTTATTGAATGTAGAATAATCTTTTTTCCAATACTATTTTTTCTATTTTTAATATTAACCAAAATTCTTCCTAAAACTGCATTTTCAGATATAATATTTGGTTTTATAACTCTCAAATAACCAATTAAATTTAAATCTTTTCTTGCAGAAACATGAATAGCATTTAAATCAAAATCATCACAATCTAAATAGTTACATTTTTGTTCAACTATAAAAACCTCCTGTCTTAATTTTAAAATTGAATAAAGTTCATAAATACTTAAATCAATAAATTCTTTACTTTCTATTTTCATAATTTAATAAATCTTTATAAATCACAGAGTAACATTTATTATTTAGATCATTTATTCCTTCTTCATCATCTGAATATTTCTCAACATTTATAGGATTATGGATGTGAATAATAACTTTTCCTGGTTTAAACAACATTGTATCTGATGAATGTATATTTTTCGCATTAATCATACTTACAGGGACTATATCAGTATTAGTGCTAATAGCCAATCTAAATGAACCATTTCTAAACTGATTTAGTAATTCATTTGCTTTTATATCATAAGGATGATTACTATTTTCATCCTTCCATCCGCCTTCAGGATAAATTACTATCGAATATCCATTTAAAATATTTTTTTTCATTGAAGTCATAGAATTTGATCTAGATTCCTTTTTTTCTCTTTTTACTGCTACCAAATGTTTTTTTACTAATGAACCAAAAAGTGGCCAATCTAAAACTTCAGATTTAGCTAAATATTTATATTTTTTATTAATTAAATAACAATTTAAAACTGGATCTAAATATGAGGAATGATTAGCTACGTAGATGTATGGATTATTATTTTTTATAGGAAAATCACCATATACTTTAACTCTAACTCCAATTAATAATAGAATTAGTTTGGCAAGATAGAAAGTATATATGGAAAAAATAGATGTAGAAAAAAATGATATAAATATTCCTATTGGGGCGCAAATTATAAATATTATAGTTAATACTAAATAACACCAAAAACTCCATATGTAAGTTAATAATTGTATCATTTTATATTTAATTAATATAAATATTATTGAATGTTTCCTTTTATGTATTTTAGCAGGATGAAAATTGCTTTTCACACATTAGGATGCAAACTTAATTATTCTGAAACATCTTTTATAATTAAAGACTTTCAAAATGATGGAATGAAAATAACAAATTTCTCTGAAGAAGCAGATATATACGTAATAAATACTTGCTCTGTAACGGAAAATGCTGATAAAGAATGCAACCAAATTGTAAAAAAAATTAAAAAAAAATCTCCACATTCTATTGTTGCAATAATGGGTTGTTATGCTCAATTAAAGCCTGAGAAAATAAGTAAAATAAAAGGTGTTAATTTAGTTATAGGGTCAAATGAAAAATTTAAATTAAAAAATTATATAAAAGAGTTTATTAAAACAAAAAAAAATATAATTAAAGTTTCTGATATAAAATCAATTGAAAAATTTNATAGCGCCTACTCATCTGAAGAAAGGACTAGATCATTTTTAAAAATTCAAGATGGCTGCAATTATAAATGTACTTTTTGNACTATACCACTAGCTAGAGGGAAAAGTAGAAGTAATAATATTAATGATATAATTAATAACATTAATAAATTAAAAAAAGAAAAGACAAAAGAAATAGTTTTAACTGGTGTAAATATTGGAGATTTTGGTAAAAAAGGTAAAGAAGATTTTTATTTTTTATTAAAAGAAATTGATAAAATTAAAAATATTCGNATTCGTATATCTTCTATTGAGCCAAATTTATTATCANATAATATTATTGACTTAGTATCAAAATCAANAACTATAGTTCCACATTTTCATATTCCTTTACAATCAGGAAGTGATACTATTTTAAAATTAATGAAAAGAAGATANTTAACTAATACTTATTCNAATTTAATTAAATCAATAAAAAATAAAATGTCACACGCATGTATTGGGGCAGATGTAATGGTAGGTTTTCCAGGAGAAACAAATGATTTGTTTAATGAAACTGTTGAATTTATTAAATCTCTTGATATTTCTTATTTACATGTATTTTCTTACTCGGAGAGAGAAAATACTCCGGCAAAAAAATTTNAAAATATTGTCCCTATTAGAGAAAGAAAAATAAGAAGTAAGATTTTACGGAATTTATCTAATAAAAAGAAAAATTTATTTTATCTAAATAATTTAAATACAATACGTCCAGCGCTAATTGAAAAAAATAATAAAAACAATTATTTATATGGATTTACAGATAATTATATTAAAGTTGAAATACCTTACAGTCAGAAACTTGAAAACAATATAATAAATATTGATATTAAAAAAATAAATGAAAATGGTATTGTAAATGGAGATGTTATAAATAATATTAATTAAATGGATAATACTTTTTACAANAAATATACACAACAAATATTATTTGGAATACTAATTATATTTTATGTAATTATTTTTTACATCTACTCATTAGAACAATGCTATCCTAGAATTGGNTTTGCAGGAGTTTATGGAATATGCATTGGAACAGGGTTTTTATTTGGTGGGCTTTTTTTAAAAGAGGAGTTTAAAAGATTAGAAAAAAAAAATATATTAAAACCTATTAAAAGAAAAAATACAGGTAAAAAGAATGAAAAAATATCTTTAATTTTTAATCATATTANTTCATTTTATATTGGTTATCAAATTGCATATGTAATAAATGGACATTATGCTGATTTAGTTGAAAATCCTGCAAATGTTATCTTCTCACTTCACCTATCTGAATTTAATTTATTATATCCATTTTATGGACTACTTTTTGTAATTATATCAATTATTTTATCTTACGATAAAAAAAATAAATCATCAGAAGATAAAAATGAAAAAAAACTAATCTTCCCAAATGAGCTTATATTTAATTTTGCAGTAGCTGCATTTATTGGGGGTATTTTAGGTGCTAAACTTCTATTTGTTTTCACTGAAGAAGGTAATTTTTTTGATAAGCTATTTTCTACAAGTGGACTAACCTTTTATGGAGGATTAATAGGAGGTGCAATGAGTGTGATTATTTATTCGAAACAATTAAAATTACCNGTATTAAATATTGCTGATTGTTTTGCTCCAATTTTAATGTTAGCATATTCTATTGGTCGTATGGGTTGCCAACTTGCTGGTGATGGATGTTGGGGAATTAAAAATAACCATAGTCACTCATTTTTACCTGATTGGATATGGAGTAATAAATACATTGGTGCAATACATGGTCAACCTATAGAGTTTTATGATTTTTCAAATTACCAACCTAATATTTCAGTTTTCCCAACACCAATATATGAAACAATATTATGTTTAGCTTTTTTCCTTTTCTTATGGTTTATTAGAAAAAAAATACAAGTACCAGGTCTACTTTTTAGTATTTATTTCATGCTTAATGGTATCGAAAGGTTTTTTATTGAAAAAATAAGAGTAAATCCACCAATTTCATACAAAGATGTACCTAATACATCCTATATAAATGAAGGAATTGGTTTTTATAATAAAGGTGATACGGTTTTAAATAGTAATACACAAGCTCAAATTATTGCAATAACATTATTTATTATTGGATTACTAGGATTTATATATCTCATTAAAAGAAATTATGATACCAAAAAATCTATCAAAAAAATCTAGTTTAATTACTCTACATATAATAATATTTATATGGGGATTTACTGGAATTCTTGGTGAATTAATTGAAATGAATTCCTTAGGACTAGTATTTAATAGAATGTTAATTGCTTATTTATTTCTTGAAATTGTTGTTGAAGAAAATTTCGTGAGTTATAAGAATAAGAAAAAATTCTTTTTAACTGGTTTTATAATTGCAATCCATTGGATTTGTTTTTTTGAAGCAATTAAAATATATAATGTTTCATTAGCAGTTACTTGTCTTTCAACAACTGCTTTATTTACAGCAATAATTGACCCAATTTTTAATAAAGTAAAAATTAAAAAACATGAATTATTTCTATCACTTTTTGTAATACTAGGCGTATTTTTAATTTTCAAATCTCCTGATTTAAAAAATAATAATGAAATATTTAAATCATTAAAAAATCAAGCTATATTATTATCAATTTTTTCAGCATTTTGTGCATCAGTATTTACATCATTAAATTCTATATTTATAAATAATGGTAATTCATCATATACAATTACCAAATATGAAATGCTAGGTGGCACATTCTTTTGCTTAATATATTTGATTTTAAAAAATGATTTAGATTACAGTGTTGTTCCATCAGGAAATGATTTGCCATATATATTATTTTTAAGTATAATATGTACAGCGTTTGCTTACTTAGTTAGTGTTGAGATAATGAAAAAAATTAAACCTTTTACAATGAATATAAGTGTGAATTTAGAACCTATTTATGCTATTATTATGGCTTTAATTCTATTTCCAAAGAATGAAAAAATGTCATTTTTATTCTACGCTGGTGGTATGATTATATTGATATCTATTTTAATTAATTCATATCTTAAAAAAAAATATAAAATTAAGTCTAAACATTAATTTTATATATTTGTTCAAATTAAATAATTTAATCATGAAAAAATATTTATTTACAATATTATGTTTCTTTATATTTTCTAATAACGCAAAATCTCAATGTGTTTCTGGAGATTGTGAAATGGGAATTGGAATAATGAAGTATAAAAATGGAGCTGTATATATTGGTGAATGGTGGAATGGAGAAATGAACGGAGAAGGAACAATGATTTGGCCTGATGGATCTGTATATACTGGACAATTTAAGCATGGAATGTACCATGGAAATGGAACTTATTATTCAAAATCTGACTCTGAAGATATGACACTTTATACAGGTGATTTTTTTGAAGAAGTGCCAGATGGTTTTGGTACAAAGGTTTTTAAAAATGGTAATGTATATGTTGGTGAATTTAAAGAAGGAAGTATGAGTGGTTTTGGAGTATTAAAATATAGCTCAAATAATGAAGATAATCTAAAAAATGTTATTAAAGAGGGACAATGGCATAATGATAAATCACTTGGCCAAGTATTATTCAAAAAAAATGGATATATATATACTGGAAACTAATTAATGTATAATTATTTTTTTATTAATAAAATTTTCATTTGTTTTAATTAATATAAAATAAATACCTGATTTAAATTTATTAGTATTTATATTAATAATATCATTTGTAAAATTAGTCCTTTCAACAGTTTTAATTATTTTACCATTATAATCAATTAATTCAATCAATAAATCTTCTGCTTTAGAAAATTCTAAATGTACATTTATGTTATCTGTTGATGGATTTGGATATATATCACAAAATAAATTATTATCATTATTTGTAGATAATGAATAGTTACCAACTCTAAAATAGTCTGTTAGTTCCGTTCCAAAATCTGCTTGATAATATTTAAAATATCCACCAGGTACTTCTCTTAATCTAGCATAACCATTTCCATCATTATTAGCCCACCATGATAGGCCATCTTCATTAAAGTTTTGATTTCCTCCTGTATCTAATAATTGTAAACTATAACATCCAGGTTCAAATACCATAGTATCCTTATATAATGTATTTGCATCCATATTATTTCTACTGTACACAATGTTTCCAAAGTTATCTTTCACTTCATATGATGTTTCACCAGGAACATCATTTGTTTTTAACCATAAACAAAAAGTATTTGGATATTCTTCAACTAGTTCATAATCAGAAAATAAAATATCATTAACATTATGTAGATCCTGCGATCCATTAGGTTTAGCTATTCGAGCTTTAAAAGGGATGTTTTCTGTCCAAGAATAAAAGCTTATTGGTTGAAGTTCAATAATTTCTGTTTCACCAAATTCTAATGAACCTTCCCAATAGAAAAAATTTTCTGGGTAACCTTCAAATCCATAGTAAATTTCAGCACTACTTAAAATATCTGAACCATTATTTTTTATTTCTATAATTGGATTAGAACAAGTAGGGTTAAATCTAAAATACTCTTGTTTTGAAGAAGGAGATATAATATCTTCTAAAACAGCATCAATTTGAAAATTTGGTTCTTCATAAGTAAATAATTGAACATCATAAATATAACTTGCTTCAGAAGGATTCCAATTAGGTCTATATATATCAAAATCAATAAAATTATCCTCGCCATTATTAATGAATGATGTTAATTCATGATTTCTAGTAGTTGCCTTATCGCCTGGACACCAATTAGCTCTATCATATACCCAAGTACCACCTTGAGGATATAAAGCAACTTCTCCACAATCATCCCTCCATATTTCTTGTGTATAGACATTGGAACCATTAACATCTACAAAATAATTAACTCCTGGTGTGAACTCACCATCTTGACCATGACCACTAATGGTAATTCTTAACATAGAATTTTTAACTTCAGAGGGAATGTTTACCAATGTCTCTGATAAAATAGATTGAATATCAGCATACGAATTACTTCCAGACCATAAATTTTGAATATCAATAACGTTTCTTGGCGGAGTACCTTCAATAAATTCAAAACTAGTAGTAA
>NHFO01000065.1 GCA_002170235.1 Flavobacteriales bacterium TMED113 | reverse complement strand
ATTAATTGCTCCTCCTTCAAAGACTAAGCTTGTAATTCCTTTTGAGTTATAATATTGAACTAATGATCCTTTAACTTTTGAAAATAATTTTGTAATGCATGGAATTTCAATATACGATGCTATTTTTTCTTCATTTTTATTGTTAACGATAGTAAATAAACCATCAGGGGATGATGTATTGTGTAAGTCTATTATCGTAATATTATTTTTTTTCTTTTTTTGTATTATTTTTTCAATAATAAAGTGAATTTTTTTTAATTCAGTTAGTTCAGAGGCTTTTTGATTATTTTTAATTGACATTTGTATATATTTTTTATTCCAAATTCTATTTAAATCATAATCAATATATCTTTCTTTTTGTTTAATAGCTTTCATGTTGGCTTGTAGTCCAATAACATTGCCATTAACTTCTATTGAATTATCTTCTAAATACTTAAATATATTTCTTAATGCAATTTTACCTGAAAGTTCATTACCATGTACTCCACAAACAAACAAAATTGTTTTTTTACTTTTTTCTAAATGATAATTACCTAGGACTCTTGAGTCTAAATTTTTTAATTCTACTTTATCATCATTTTTTTTGACTAGTTCATATTTAATTAATAATTCTTTTTGAAGCATGCCAATAAATAATTTATTTTCACAAACTGGAAGCATTTTTAAATTATTTTCATTAATTATTTTAAGTGCTTTAGAAATTTTTGTATCTGGTTGAATATAAATTACGTTTTTGTTCATTATATCTTTTACAAGATTTAATTTTTGTTTTTTAGCTTGTATTAATTCTTTTTCTGTTATTTCACCTGTTATTTCGCCTCGTCTATTAACAACAACTATATAATCATGTTTTTTCCATTCATTTATTTTCAATGCAAGGTTTATTGGCTCATTTTCATATACAGAATATATGTATCTATCCATACACTCTTCAGCAAGTAAACTTGAGGGATTGTTTATAACTGTGGTTTCCTTACTAATAGGCCATTTGTGAACTGGGATGTCAGAATTTTGGTGTTCAATAATATCTGATGTGATACTTGATAATGAATTTTGTACTGAAACTTTTTTTGATAATTCATCAAATGAGTCTATTATCCACCTAGATCCTGTTTGTCTTGAAATTGTTCTTTCTTTTATAATATTTAGATATTTATCAATATCTTCTGCATTAATTTTAAGTCTTGCTAATCCAATAGCGGCTTTTGGAATAAGTTCATTTAATATTAGTTTTCTTGCACCAATTCTTTCCCCATTGATCCATTTAAATGTAGAATCTATTCCTTGTTGAGCTGAGGCATAAAAATTAGATCTAGCATCCTTAAAATCCATTAATTTAGATATATCTTCTGATAAATTATATTTATAGAAATTCATTAATCCTAACCAAAATGAAGAATTAGCAACTTGGTCAATTATTGTTGGTCCAGCTGGAAACATTCTAGCTTCAATTCTTAAACTAGGTTTTCCTTTATATATACCATAACAAGGTCTATTCCATCTGTATACTGTAGAGTTATGAAGAGATAATGCCTTCATCTTAGGTATTTTATTATTTTCTTTTGATTGGGTAAGTTTTTTAAGTAAGATTTTATATCTAATTATATCTTCTTTAAAAATTTCAATAATTGATTTATTTATCCATTCATTTCCAAATGTAACTCTTGGAAGTGTTTCTGGATGATAATTTCCAATAATTCTAGTGTCTGTAGACTGTTGAAAAACTGCAATTCGAGTTTCGTTCCATAGTCGTTTTCCAAATAACATAGGAGAATTTGTGCTAATAGCTAGAACTGGGGCAGCGATTAATTGGGAAATATTATACATTTTTTTAAAATCCTTTGGTCCAATCTGTAAATGAAATTGGTAACCTGTATTACAACCTTCAACTAATGGTGAATCATGTTGAAATACTAATTCATCAAGCCCTCTGATTCTAAGTTTATAATAATCTCCTCTAATTGTATTAATAGCATCGCACAGGTCAAAATATCTTTTATTATTTGTAATATTTTCAAATCTTAAATCGTATTTTCTAACAGTAGGTAAAATACCTGTCATTATTATTCCTGAATCTAGTTTCTTAGCTTTAGAAGACGCTAGTTTCATTTTATTTAAAAGTACTTTGTGAAGTTGATTTAAACAGTTTTTGTCAATATCAATTGGCTTGATATTGAGTTCCATGTTAAATTTTGCAATTTCAGTAACAAAATCATTTGATTTCAACTCATTTAGTAATTTTTTATTTATTGGATTTGCTCTAAAATTATTGTCAACAATACAAAATTCTTGCTCAGCTCCAATTCTATCAAAACTTTCCAATATATTATTAGAAATTAATTTTTCTAATATTTCAATATCATTTGTTAGGTTATTTATGAAATTAAGATTTGTTTTTTTAGACATTTTGAATATTTATGTTGCTTAAAATAATAAATCTTTTACTAAAAAAATATAGAAAAACTATATTAATATTTTTTTTCTTTTAACATGTCAGAAATTATGTTTTCTTTGTAATTACATTTGTGTAATTCATATGTATCATCTCTTAGGTGCATCAAAAAGGTTCCATTTACTTTAATATTGTAATGATTTTGTAAAACATATTTATATAAAGATAATTGAAGCGTATAGTGAGTGAAATTACAGTCTGGTAAATTTTGAGTGGGCCACTTAATTCCTGTTTCTGAAGCTCTAAAAGACCTTTTGTTTATTTTTTTATTTGTTTTCCAGTCAATTAATGATATTTGATCTGTTAATTTATTGTAAATGACTAAATCAATAGTTCCAGCTAGTTTTAATTCTTTTGAGTATATAATTAGCTCTGGTAATAAAATATTTGAATTTTTAATACATTTTTTAATTAAAAATTGTATTGCTTGTTGAGATTTAGGATCATATATATCACTATCTTTTTTAAGAATAAAATCTTCAATCTGTTTATGAACTTTAGTTCCTCTGTCTCTATTTCCGTTCCAAATTTTAATTAACTCTTTAGGATCCAATCCAACATATTTAGGGTGGCTAGAAGTTAATTTATTTGCAATTTTAACTTCATCAAATTCTCTAAAAAAAGTATGAATAAATTCTGTGACGCTTTGAAATTCTATATCAGAATTCTGAAGAGAATAAGTATGTGTTTCTTCTTCTAAGCTAATTAGTTTGCTTTGTTCAATTAATTTAGATAACATATTTTTTAATCAAATCTTTCAGAAACATTTTTTTCTTTCCCATTGTACTTATAGAATCCCTTGCCTGATTTTACTCCTAATTCTCCATCTTTCACCATTTTCTCTAGCAAAGAATTGGGTTTGTATTTCGGGTTTTTAAAACCATCGTACATTACATTTAAGATTGAGAGGCAAACATCAAGTCCTATAAAGTCTGCTAAATGTAGCGGACCCATTGGATGAGACATTCCTAATATCATGACTGTATCAATTTCTTTTACTCCAGATATTTTTTGTTCTAAAGTTTCAATTGCCTCATTTATCATTGGCATTAAAATCCTATTTGCTACAAAACCAGGTGCGTCATTAACAAGAACAGATTTTTTATTTAATTTTTTTGACAATTCAATAATATTATCAATTGTTTCTTTTGAAGAAGTTTTTCCTTTAATTACTTCAACCAATTTCATGATTGGCACTGGATTCATAAAGTGCATCCCAATAACTTTTTCTGGCCTGTTAGTAGAATTTGCTATTTCAGTAATTGATATTGAAGAGGTGTTGCTGGCTAATATTGTTTTAGGGCTACATAACAAATCTAATTGTTTAAATATTTGAATTTTAATTGGTTTTGACTCAGTAGCAGCTTCAATAATTAAGTCACTATTTTTAACATTTTCATTTAATTTTGTATCAAATGTTATTTTTTCTAAAGTCTCATTTTTTTCCTTTTCAGTTATAATGTTTTTCTTAATCATCCTATCAAGATTTTTAGAGATTTTAATTTTAGCCTTTTCTAAACTCTCAATTGACAGATCAATNAGNTTCACATTATAACCTTTTTGTGCAAAGCAGTGAGCAATTCCNTTTCCCATTGTTCCCGCTCCTATNACAGATATATTTTTCATATTTATTTATTTTCCTCTTCCTTGAAGGATGATTATTATAGTGTACGCAATAACTTTTATGTCATTAAATATAGATAGATTTTTAATATAAATAATGTCAAACTTAAGCCTATCTATCATTTTATTAACATCATCAGCATATCCATATTTGACCATTCCCCAAGAAGTGATTCCCGGTTTAAATTTAAAAATAAGTTTATAGTGAGGAGCTAATGGTAAAATTTTTTCAATAAAATATTTTCTTTCAGGCCTCGGTCCTACAAAAGACATTTCACCAATTAGAACATTATAAAATTGTGGTAATTCATCAATTCTATATTTTCTCATAATTTTTCCCCATTTAGTTATTCTTGTATCATTTTCTTTAGTAAGCATTGGTATTCCTTGTTTCTCGGAATCTAAATACATGGATCTGAATTTTATTATATTAAATGGTTTTTTGTTTAATCCTATTCTTTCTTGTGAATAGAATATTGGTCCTTTTGATGACATTTTTACTAGAATTGATATAATTACAAAAAATGGAAAAAGTATAATTAAAAGAAATAATGAGCCGAAAAAATCAATTAAACGTTTTGTGATTTTTTCCCAATTTTTCATTGAATCAGGTAAAATTTCTATAAAATCTGGTGATAAGATTGACTCCATTTTTATTTTTCCTGAAATCATGTCAGAGTTTTCAGGAACAATTTTAGTAATTATATTATTGTAATTTAGCTCATATAGAAAGTTATTAATATGTTNACTATTTTTAGTATTAATTGCAATTATTGCCTCTTCAATTTTATTATCTATTAGTATTTCTTCAAATTTTTTATTGCTATCAATTTTTTTAGTTTCTCTATCAAAATTATCCTTTTCATCGAATTTTGTCTGAATATATCCTACAATATTTGTTCCAGTAGAAGTNGGCATATTATTTATATACTTATATATTTTATAAGCTTTTTCAGAACTTCCAATTAATAATGTATTAAATCCTATTTTTCTAGANTTTATTTTAGAAATAATTATTGTGTTAAATATGTATCTAAATGAGAATGTTATTGAGAAATGAATTGTAAATAATATACTTATTGAATAATAATAGTAAAAGTAATTATCACCCTGTTGTTTTATGTCATCAATTATAATNGCGAAAAATATTATTATACACCCTATAAATGTTTCAATAAAAGTTGAGTAAAAAGTTTGTAATCTAGAGGCCCTAAAAACATTATTATACCTTCCGTTACAAATATAAATTACTAACCATAGAGTCAAAACAAATAATATCCCAAATAAAAAATTTGAATCATCAATCTCAAAACTTTTTTCCTCTATTTTTTTTCTAAAATAAAAAAAGAAACTCCAGGATAAAATAGCGGCTATTAAATCAAAAAAAATATATTTTAATGTTTCAGTTTTTTTTGACATTTAATGAACAATTTTAAGATTATCTAAATAAACAAATCCAGAGTCTAANCCCTCAGGAAGACTAGCTTCAAAATATATATTATANGTATTAAGATTGCCACCTAAACCGATAATAGGGCTTATGTCTAAGTATAGTTTTTTCCAATCACTAGATTCAAAAATAATCATATGTTCTTGCCTTGTACTTATGTCATTATTAATAATTAAACCAACTCTAAATGGTATTGTTGATTTAAAGTTTAATTCTAAAAAAATATCATTAATGTAATTNTGATAAGTTAAATGCTCTATAGTTTTGATAAGAAAATACTGATTTTCAACATCTAAATGAATAGCAGAAGATTTATTGCCTTGAAAAACATCTTCCGATTGCGTAATAGGTAATGTATCGCTTAATTCTGTAGCTACTAATATGTTTCCGATTTCAAAATTCCCTCCAGCTAGATCGTCTAAATCAACATTGTCTTTGTATTCTGTTANAGGTTGTATTTCGATATTTTCGTCTAAATTTATTTCAGTTGAAATTTCAAACTCTTTATAAAATGGATATATAATTCTGTTAGAAGACACTCCGTTTACTTTAATTCCAGGTGATATTCTTGCATTTATATCACCGCTCATTTGAACAGGTATATTTGATGGCATTTCATATGCTCCTAAGAATAATCCATTAAATGTTACCCAACAATCACTTATATTGGTTGATTGATATTCATTGGAGAAAGGGATCGTTTCATTAATATTATTAGANTTAAATTTAAAACTCTCAATTGTTACATAGGANACTCTTTCTGCTTCAAGTTCTTTTGTGCAATTTNTTAGTGTAATAATAATTAATGTAAATATTAAAAATTTATAGTATTTCATTTAGTTGTTTTTTAATCTGGTGGGATATNAGCTCTACACNATATGCAGATTCAATAGAAAGTTTNTTTATTNTTTTGTTACTAATACATTCATAAAAATAAATTAATTCATTTGATAGGGCGTTTGTTTTTTTAATTTCTTTTCCCTCTTTTTTGTTGATGCATATTTTTTTATTTAAAAAATCCAATGTTATTTTTTTATTACTGTTAGTTTTAATTAATATTTTTCTTTCAGATTTATCTTTGCAAATTTTTTTGGATCTCTCTGTTTCAATATTTGCCATACAATTGTTATTAAATTTAATTTGGCACATTACTTTATCTTTAGTTGACTTTTTATTTATAGAAATATTCTTTATAGAACTTTGTATTAAGTAATTTATTATATCTAAATCATGAATCATCATATCTTGAATAATACAGCTACTTTTATTTCTTTCGCTAAGCATTCCTGTTCTTATTGCATAAATCTCTTTTATTGAAAAATTGAATTTTGTAAGATTTAAAAAAACATCATTAAATCTTTCTATAAATCCAATTTGAATAATTGGTTTATAGTTTTTAGATAGTTTTAAGATTTCTTTAGAATTTTCTAAATTTTCTGATAATGGTTTCTCAATAAAAATATGCTTGTTATTTTTAATGCATTTTTTTATAACTTCAAAATGGCTACTTGTTGCACAGGTAATATTAACTGCTTCACAATTTTTAATTAGTGAGTTTAATGAATCAAACTGGTCTATTTTATATTTTTTTGAAATTTCAGAGGCTCTTTCTTTATTTATATCGTAAATTCCGATTACATTAAATTTTTCAGATAAATTAAGTAGATTTTTTAAATGTATTTCTCCAAAGTATCCAACTCCAATTATTCCAATTTTTACCATTTTTTTTTTATTTTGTCAAAAATAAATTTATTTGTTGAACCATTTAAATTAAAAAGCTAAAAGTTTTGAAAAAAATTGATGATTTTAGACATAAGGGAATGAGGCTTAAAATGATAGAAAACCTTAAGTCTAGAGACATTACGGATCCTAATGTTTTAAACGCTATGCTTGAGGTGCCTCGACATTTTTTTCTTGATTCTTCTTTCTTGCAGTTTGCATATGAGGACAATGCTTTTCCAATTGGTAATAATCAAACAATTTCCCATCCTTATACAGTTGCATTCCAATCTGAGTTATTAGACCTTAAGCCTGGACATAAAGTTTTAGAAATAGGAACTGGATCAGGATATCAAGCTGCTATTTTATTTAAAATAGGGTGTAATGTATACTCAATTGAAAGATTTAAAGGTTTATACCAAAAGGCTAAAAGGCAATTATCTTCATTATATTATTCTGTTAAGCTTTTCCATGGTGACGGCTATCTTGGCTTGCCTAATGAAGTTCCTTTTGATAGGATTATTGTTACAGCAGGTGCTTCATATGTTCCGAAGCCCTTATTAAATCAATTATCAATTGGGGGAATATTAGTTATCCCACTTGGGGATGAATCTCATATTATGACTGTTTATATTAAAAAATCAAATTCTGATTTTAAGAAAATTGAGTATAATGATTTTAAATTTGTCCCTTTTTTAAGAGATAAATCTTGATATTGTAAACATACTTCTGTTCAAAGAAAAGCATTTTATATATAGTTAACTTATTAATTACTTTGTTTATTTGAAGAATTAATCAATAAAATTTAACTATGAAAAAATTAATATTATTTTTTGCAGCTATTTTAATTGCAAATGTTTCATTTTCTCAAAACCAAGGCGATTTTTCCTTTGGATTAAGTGATTTTGATGTAAGAAAACCACTAAATTCAGAGTCTAATATAGGTTATTTTTTAACTGATGATGTAATGGTCTCATTATCAATGGATAATTGGAGTAATTACTCAATGTCAACTAGGTACTATTGTTGTTTAGATAAATTTATACAAGCTACAACTCACTCTAGTGGTCATGGTAATTATACTGTTGGTGCTGCTGTAGGTTGGACAAAAGCTTTAGGTATTTGGAAATTAGCGTTTGAACCCATGTTAATAGTTGATGATATTAGAGATTTTAATCCTAGAGTTGGCTGGGCCTTAAGATTTACTTTGTAAAATACAATATAAATATTTTGTAATTATTAGAGGGGAGTGTAATGCTTCCCTCTTTTTTTTGTATATCTTTTCAACATACTAATGTGTACAAAAATGGTTTTTTTTGTTTCTTAAAACTTATAAATATGATTTACTTGCGAACAGTTAAACTATAAAAAAAATAAATTATGAAAAAGTTAACTTTATTAGTTGCAATTATGGTTGCAACATTTTCATTTGCTCAAGATAAGGGTCAATGGTCATTTGGTATTGGTACAGATTTTACTACTACTGCTGGATTCCCTGAAGCTTCTGTTGGGTACTTTGTTATGGATGGAATGATGGTAAGTGCTGGTTTCCACATGGAAATGGGGGACGATGGTCACACTAACTGGGATTTAGGTGCAAGATATTATGTTACTGGAGATATGTTTGCTGAAGCACATGTTCACGGTATGACTGATATGGACCCATCATTAGCATTTAATGTAGGTTGCTCAAAAGAATTAGGGTTTGAAGGAAAACTATGGTTTGAGCCTTACGTTGGAATGACAATGCCTGGAAATGACATGGATGGTCATTTAGGTTTAGGAACATCTTTTAGATTTTGTTTCTAAATAGATCTTTTTAAAAATAAAAAAGGGAGGTTTTTAACCTCCCTTTTTTTTTTACTATTAACAGAACTTTGTTTGTATCTATTATCATTATAATTATAATTGATTACTTATTTGATAAACTTTGTTAATAATAATTATTTTAAGATGAATAAATTAATATTAATAACTATACTTTTAGGCTCTTTATCTTTTTCTC
>NHFO01000064.1 GCA_002170235.1 Flavobacteriales bacterium TMED113 | reverse complement strand
GAAGCAAGTTTTTCAGCACCCATACCAATAAGATCAACTGGGTCACCTGAATTTATAACACCTGATTCTATTCTTCCAGTTGCAACAGTTCCCCTACCAGTAATTGTAAAAACATCTTCAATAGGCATTAAGAAGTCTAAGTCTACATCTCTTTTAGGCATTTCAATCCAAGAATCTACTCCTGCCATAAGTTCCATTATTTTTTCTTCCCACTGTGCTTCCCCATTAAGTCCCCCAAGAGCAGAACCAGTTACAATAGGAGTATTATCTCCATCAAACTCGTAAAAAGATAACAACTCTCTTATCTCCATTTCAACTAACTCTAAAAGCTCAGCATCATCTACCATATCAGCTTTGTTCATAAAAACTACCATTCTTGGAACCCCTACCTGTCTAGCTAATAGTATATGCTCTCTAGTTTGAGGCATAGGACCGTCAGTAGCTGCAACAACCATAATTGCTCCATCCATTTGAGCCGCCCCAGTAACCATATTTTTTACATAGTCAGCGTGACCAGGACAATCTACGTGAGCATAGTGTCTGTTTTCTGTTTCATACTCAACATGTGAAGTATTGATTGTGATACCTCTTTCTTTCTCTTCAGGCGCATTATCAATTGCCTCAAAGTCGCTAACTTGAGCAAGACCTTTTTTAGAAAGAACTTTTGTAATTGCTGCAGTTAATGTTGTTTTACCGTGATCTACGTGACCAATTGTACCAATATTAAGATGCGGCTTACTTCGTTGAAAATTTTCTTTTGCCATGACTTATATATTTAAATTATTACTATTTTTTCAAATTACATTAATAAACAAAATCTATAAAATGGAAGCTATAGATTATATTTTACTTTATTTTTTTGAGCGGAAGACGAGACTCGAACCCGCGACCCTCAGCTTGGAAGGCTGATGCTCTACCAACTGAGCTACTCCCGCTTATATAATTCCCATTATGTGGGGGAAAGAGGATTCGAACCTCTGAAGGCGTAGCCAGCAGATTTACAGTCTGCCCTCGTTGACCGCTTGAGTATTCCCCCATGCATTTGTGGAATACCTAGTTATTCAAAAAATAAAGAACTAGAGCCGATGGAGGGACTCGAACCCACGACCTGCTGATTACAAATCAGCTGCTCTAGCCAGCTGAGCTACATCGGCAAATTCCTCTGTTACCAATCTTCCCTACATCATCTCCCTCAGTTATAAGGTTGGCAAATTTAACAAAACATTTATCTTTTACAAACAATAAATGTTATTTTTTTTATTTTTTTTATTCATCAAACACCTCTTGGGTGTGATTTGTTATATATTTTTTTAATTTTTTCAAGAGAATTATGCGTATAAACTTGAGTTGAAGATAAAGTTTTATGGCCTAATAATTCCTTAATTGTATTTAAATCCGCACCTCTATTTAACATATGCGTTGCAAATGTATGACGCAATATATGAGGACTTTTTTTTGTAACGGTACTTATAGATCCTAAATACTTATTTACAATTCTATATATTAATTTTGGGTAAGCCTTTTTGCCCTTGGAAGTAACAAAGATGAATTTAGATTTCATATGATTTCTTAAGTCCATATATTCATTAAAACTTATAATTAATGAATCTAAAACTGGAACAACCCTCTCTTTATTACCTTTTCCATAAACTCTTAATGTCTTACTTTTAATATTAATATCCGTTGTTTTAATATTAATTAGTTCAGACAAACGTATGCCTGTTTGATAAAATAAATCAATTATAAACCTATCTCTTTTTCCTGAAAAATCTTCAGAAAAATCAACACTTGAGAATAAATTATACATAGAATTTTCAGAGACAAAAACAGGTAATCTTTTTTTTATTCTTAAAAAATTGATATTATTTAAAGGGTTATATGAAATAAGGGACTCTCTTTTTAGAAACATATAATACGTGCGCAAACAACTAATCTTTCTATTAATAGTAGAGGACTCTAATCCTTTTTCTTTGTTTTCAATTATCCAATCTCGAATATTTTTAGAAGAAACAATATCTACTTTTATNGATTTATTTTTTAAGAAAAANAAAAATTGATCAATATCTTTAGTGTAAGATTTTATTGTGTTAAAAGAAAAATTTCTCTCGTTATTTAGATAATTAGAAAACTCATCAGTATACATATTAATATAATATATGTATAAAAGATAAATTATTTACATATTATCATTGTTTTTTATGGTCTGAACATATGCTGCCTTTAGAAGTTGGGCTCTTCGTGTTTCAGATTTTTTAGTAAAGTACCTTCTNTCTCGTAAATTNTTTAAACCACGTGTTTTATCAAATTTTCTTTTAAATCTTTTTAANGGTCTATCAATCGATTCACCTTCCTTTACTGGAATTATAATCATAATAATTTTNAATTTTGAAGGGCAAATATAAAAAAATCATTCTTAATTAATAATTTTTTTTGAAATAACTAATTTTTGTATCTCAGAAGTTCCTTCTCCAATAGTACATAACTTTGAGTCTCTATAAAATTTTTCAACCGGGAAGTCTTTAACAAAACCATATCCACCGAATATCTGTACTGCTTCAGAAGAAATTTTTACAGCAAGTTCTGATGTAAAATACTTTGCCATTGCGCTTTCTTTATTTATTTCAANTCCTTTATTGATTAGCTCACAAGCTCGATAAATTAGTAGTTCAGCAGCTGTTATGTCTGTTGCCATGTCAGCAAGTTTAAAAGAAATTGCCTGGAAAGATGAGATACTTTTTCCAAATTGACTTCTTTCTTTTGAGTATTTGAGAGAAGCGTTATAAGCTCCTTTGGCAATTCCTAAAGAAAGTGCAGCTATAGAAATTCTTCCTCCATCTAGAATCTTCATTGCCTGAAGAAAGCCTTCTCCTATATTACCTAGAACGTTAGATTCATGAACTTTACAATTTTCAAATATTAATTCTGCAGTTTCTGATGCTCGCATACCAAGTTTATTTTCTTTTTTTCCAGAGGATACACCGGGGTTATTAGAATCAACAATAAAAGAACTAATTCCTCTAGAGTCACCTAAATCACCTGTTCGAGCCACTACTACAATAACATCACCACTAATGGCATGGGTAATAAAGTTTTTAGTACCATTAATTATCCAGTAATCNCCTTCTTTTTTAGCAACAGTACGCATTCGCATAGCATCTGACCCTGTTGAAGGTTCTGTTAATCCCCATGCACCAAGATGTTTACCAGATGCAAGGTTAGGTAAATACTTTTTCTTTTGTTCTTCATTACCAAACTTCAATATATGNCCTGTACATAATGANTTATGAGCTGCTAAAGAAAGCCCTATGCTTCCACAAGTTTGAGATACTTCTGAAATTATAGTGACATATTCATCGTATGNTANAGCTGATCCACCATATTCTTCTGGAACTAAAATTCCCATCATTCCTAACTCGCCAAATTTTTTAAATAAATCTTTCGGGAAAAATTGTTTTTCATCCCAATCATACATAAATGGTATGATCTCTCTTTTTACAAAAGCACTTATAGTTTCAGAAATAATTTTTTGGTTTTCAGAGTAATCTAAATTCATTTTTATTTATATTTTTTTATTGTTCCATCCTTAATTTTTTTCATATAATTTTTCAAATCTAATTTCACTTCAGAAGAAAGAATTACAAGTCCAATTATATTAGGGAAAGCCATAGCTAATATCATCATATCAGAGAAATCTAAGACAGATCCTAAATTAACTGTAGACCCTACAACTACAAAAAACATCAACATAATTTTATAAACCATTTCTGTTGTCTTACTCTGACCAAATAAAAAAGTCCAAGATTTTAAACCATAATAAGACCATGAAATAATTGTAGAAAAAGCAAAAAGCAATATAGCTATAGTTAAAATATACGGAAACCAGCTTATTACACTACCAAATGCTTCTGACGTCAACTCAGAGCCTCCTAAGCCAGAAACATTATCATAGGAACCCGTAATTATAATAACTATTGCGGTCATAGTACAAATCACAATAGTGTCAATAAAAGGTTCTAATAGTGCAACCATCCCCTCAGAAACTGGCTCTTTTGTCTTTGCAGCTGAGTGAGCAATGGATGCTGAACCAACACCAGCTTCATTTGAAAAAGCAGCTCTTTTAAAACCAACAATTAAAACACCTATAAATCCTCCAAGGCCCGCCTCTGGAGAAAACGCTCCGTTAATTATTTTTTGAAAAACCATACCTAACTCAGAAAAATGGTAACCTATAATTATTAAAGCTGCTCCCACATAAATTGCCGCCATAAAAGGAACTATCTTTTCTGTAACCCTTGCTATACTTTTTATTCCACCTATAATTACAAAACCAACAACTAATGCTAAAATAATGCCAAATACAGGACCAAAATTAGCAAGTGATGGAAAAATTGATTTTACAGCAGCAAACGCCTGATTTGCCTGAAACATATTTCCTCCGCCTATAGATCCACCCACACAAAGAATTGCAAATAAAACTGCAAGTACTTTTCCTAGTTTAGGTAGATTCTTTTTAGCTAAACCATCCCTTAAATAATACATAGGACCACCAGAAACAACACCATTTTTATCTATCTTTCTATACTTTACTCCTAAAGTACATTCTACAAATTTCGAAGACATACCTATTAATCCTGCAACTATCATCCAAAATGTTGCCCCAGGACCACCTAAACTGATTGCAATGGCAACTCCGGCAATATTACCCAGACCAACTGTACCAGAAAGAGCTGTCGTAAGAGCTTGAAAATGCGAAACTTCTCCTTTGTTATTTGGATTACTATAATCACCTTTAACTAATGATATAGCGTGTCTAAATCCTCTAATATTAATAAAATTCATTTTCCAAGTAAAAAATAAAGCTCCTAGTATTAGCCAAATTACTATAAATGGCATACCTTTTTTTATACCTAAAGGATAGTATTTTACATTTTTGCTTACAACTGTACCATCTTCTAAATTCTCCTCTATATCCATTGAAATATTTATACTTGAAACATCCCAAAATATCACACTAGCCATTTTTTCAACAATAGGTTTAAACGCATTATCCATGGTAGTAGAAAACATGCTTATTTTATTTGAAAAATTATGCTCAAACTCAAACTTTATATTATTCAATGAAATAACTAAACTTTCTTCTGAAATTGATTCAACTTTAAAATTCTTTGAATCCTTAATTATATCACTTCCATTTTTATAATTAAATGTTAAAGTCGTACCATTTAATGTCCAGTCTCCGTCTTTATTTAGTGAGTCAACTTGATAATCAAAGGTTCCATCCTTTTTTATTAATAAATAATCATCTGGATTTAAATTTAAATCTTTACCTTGAATATTAACATATGAATACTCTTTACATATCAAATTACTAATTACATCTTCTGATAAATTACTAGCGAGAATGTAGTTTGAAAAAAATAATAATAAAGTTATAACTATATTTAAGTTGTTTTTTTTCATTTTCTTAATTTTTAAAATCATATATAGGATTAAAATCTAAATCTTTTTTAGCCTTATCAATTAAAAAACCTGACTTTATTGGCCTCAAAGCTACCTGGTTTATTTTAGATGAATTTGATCTTTTTATTAATGATAAATCAAATCCATTTCTTCTTGCAATATTACAAACAAAATCAAAAATAGATAAATATTTTTCTCCTGAAATATTATATATACCTGAAGAACTAGTTTCAATGATACTAAATACTCCTTTACATAAATCATCTACATAAGTTGGAGTTCTAAATTGATCATCAACAATATTTAAAGATTTATTTTCTTTTAATGCTTTATTTACCCACATATAAATATTATTTGAATCTCTATCTTCACCAAACACTAAACAAGTTCTAATAATTGCATAATTCCAATTAGTGTTAATTATTTTTTGTTCAGCCAAATATTTACTGAATCCATAATAATTAATAGGCTTAGGCTTGCTATTTTCTAAGTAAGGTCCATTTTTTCCATCAAAAACAAAATCAGTAGAGATTTGAATAAAGTGCCTATTTTTTGAAATATTCAAATTACTAATGGAATCCGTATTAATTTGTAAACATTCTTTTTGTTTGATTTCACAACTATCAACATTTGTCATAGCAGCTGCATTGACAATTACATCCGGATTATTTTCTTGAATTACTTGCAAGCACTGAGCTTTATTTGTTACATCCAGCTCTATGTAAGAGTGATTATGCTCTTCTAATCTATCTTTACCTAAACCACTAGCAATTATGAAAAAACCTTTAGACTCTAATAACTGCCTTAATCTTTTACCTAACAAACCATTACCACCTGTTATTAAAACTTTCTTCATAATTTAGGATATACCTAACATTTTATTAAAACTTTTTATCTGATCAGGATTTCCCAAAACAAATAATTTTGAATTTTCATTTAAAATCACATTAGGCCCTGGATTTATTACATATGAACCGTCTGATTTTTTCAATCCAATTATTGTACATCCAGTGTGAAACCTCATTTTCATATCCCCTAATGTTTTTTTTCTCATAGATTCCGGAAAACTATCAATACGCACTTCTTCTAGATTTACATCACCATCACCTTCAACCGAAATGTGATCTAAAAAATCTATCAAGTCAGGAGTACTTACAAGTTGATTAATATCTAACGCTTTAAGAATTCTCCTTTCCATCGCTATTTGACTTTCTTCTAATCTTAAAATTTTATCTCTCTCTGATCTTGATTTTTTCATTTGTATTATTAGCCAGCCAAATGCAACAAACTCTAATATGGTAATAAACAATAATAAAACTAAATTGAGTATTTCGTAGCTAGTCATTATAAATAAGTAAATAATATTTTACTATATTAAAAAAATATTACTAATTATAATTAAAAAAATAGATAAATTAAATTGAAATAGTAATGCGAAAATTACAAAGAAAATTATCAATTTGGCCAATTATTGCAATTAGTATCGCTGGAATGCTTGGCACTGGTATCTTTGTTTTGCCCGGGCCTGCTGCAGAGATGATGGGTAATCAAGATCATTTATTATGGCTTGCATACCTAGTAGCTGCTATTTTAATTTTACCAAGTGTTGTTTCAAAATCTGAACTAGCAACAGCAATGCCTCAATCTGGCGGCACCTATGTTTACATTGAAAGAGCTTTTGGCCCTTTATTTGGAACAATCTCCGGTATTGGACTTTGGGCATCTTTAATTCTTAAAAGTTCATTTGCATTAATTGGTTTTGGTTGGTATTTATTAGCTATTGCTAATATTAATTTAGATATAAAATATTTATCAATTTTATTTTTAATATTAATTTTCTTTCTAAATATTTTAGGGATAAAAAAGGTTGGGAAAGTTCAAATTGTAATTATTGCTTCAAGTATTTTATTTCTAATTATCTTACTAATTATAGCTTTTTTTTCTACGGATATCTACGTAAGTGATATTAATATAAATATTTATGATGATGAAAATAATTTTATCAAAACAATCGCATTCGTTTATTTATCTTATGCTGGAGTGACTAAAATTGCAGCTATAGGTGGAGAAGTGAAAAACCCATCAAGAAACCTGCCATTAGCAATGATATCTTCATTATTAATTATGGCGATTATTTATGTTGCTGTTTCTTATGTCTTAACAAACTCTGTAGATATAAATTTACATGGAAACTATGCCCCAATACATAGTTTAACAGAAACATTAACTAATACTAGTTTTGCATATGTTGCTGCAATTCTAGGGATTTTAACTTTAGTTTCATTGGTTAACTCTGGAGTACTAGCATCTTCTAGATTTCCCTTTGCTATGGCAAAAGACAAACTATTACCAAACTACATGACACATCTTCATCCGAAATATTTAACACCAACTATCGCCATTGCACTTACGTGTATAATGATGGTAATAGTTGTTCTTTTTGTTGATGTAGTAAGTATAGCAAAACTAGCTAGTGCATTTAAAATAATGATGTTTATTTCAGTAAACGCATGTGTAATTTTACTGAGGGAAACAGGTGTTCAATGGTATAAACCATCTTACAAATCACCACTGTATCCATTAACCCAAATAATTGGAATAGTTTCAGGAATTATTCTTTTATTTTATTTAGGCTTGATGCCATTTATTGCAATTTTAACTATTTTCATTTTAGGTGGAATCTTATATTTTACATACGGGAAAAAAAATAGTATTAGGGAGGGTATTTTAACAAAATATGGTAACAGACCTGCTCTTTATATGCTTTACGGAAGAAGAAAAGATTATACTCAAATGCAAAGTGAATTTGAAAAAAATAGAAAAAAAGAAAGATTAGAAGAAGAAATATTATCTGATGCGGGAGCAATAGTTCCACTTTTAGGAAATGAAAGGTCACCTGAAATGTTAACAGAAATAGCAGGAGCACTAGTTGAAAATAAAAAAGTACAAACAATTCATGTTACTGAAGTACCTGATCAAACATATATTGATGATGACTTTTTTAAAAAAGACCCTAAAATAAAA
>NHFO01000063.1 GCA_002170235.1 Flavobacteriales bacterium TMED113 | reverse complement strand
TGCTACCCTCAGTAATATTATCAGTGTTGATATCTGCCTGAGTTGCACTCAATGTTAAGATATTTCCTGCATCATCGTAAGTAGCAGTAATACCTGTGCCACCTGTGATTAGAGCGTTAACTCTATCATCAACTCTTTCATCAGTAAAGTATAGATTAGTTGTGCCTTCTGTTAATGCATCAGTATCATGGTTTGCAATACTACCAACCTGTGACTGGAAGAATGTTAATGCTCCAGTAACGTTTAAGTTACCTTGAATCTCAAAGTCAGTTGTTGATTTGAAGTTAGTAACAGTAAGTCTGTTTTCAAATGGATTGTATTGTAAGTTTTGTGAGTCAGTCCTTATCTCAGTGTTTCCAGATGAAGCAGAAACGAATGTTGGGAAGTATGTTAGGTTTGAAGATGCAGTCTCAGATACATCAACCAATGATGCAGAAGAAGCATTACCAGTTACCTCACCAGTGATGTTACCAGTTATCTGTCCTGTCACACCAAGTGTGCCACCGATAGTTGAGTTAGAAGTTACATCTAAAGTATTTGTTGTTGTTAATCCTGCGAATGTTGCATTACCAGAAGTAGATTGCAATTCAACTTTAGTTGTGTTACTACCATTTTGTAATTTAAGTGTCTTAGTAGACCCCTTAATTACCATACTATCTTTGAATATTGATGTGCTATCTACAGTCAGTGTGCCATCTAGTTGCTGATTACCATCAACATTTAAGTTAGCATCAAAGTCAACATCATTAGTGACGTTAAGAGTATCATCAATAATAGTCCTACCACCAACGTCTAGAGTACCTGCAATATCAGTGTTACCACTTGACCCTGTAACAATAAACTTGTTAGTGTTGACGATAACACTACCACCAACGTTGATGTTAGATGTAGTGGTTATTGTGGAGATGTTACCAGTTGTGCCACTAAATGTTGATGCAGAAACTGTGCCATCTGCTGTGATGTTACCTGTAGCACCAAACAATGTAATTGTCTGTGCTTGGTCAGGTCCTACAAATATATCCTCTCCGAAGAATGAATCTTCAAATACTGTGATACCACCGTTAGGTACCATGATTGCTGCACTTCCTGCAAGACGAGTTGCAGTTGTGTTTGCATCAGCAGTTACGTTGCCACTTAGTAGAGAAGTTGTGCCGACTGATATTGATTCATCAACAGTCGCTGTGCCACCTATTACAGTATTACCGTTGTCAGAGTCAACTGTAAACTGGTCAACGTTAGAATTATTTTGTACCTTGAATGCTTTATTATCTGCATTAAGAATTAAGTTATCTTGGAATACTGCTTGACCATCTACGTTTAATGTAGTGTCAAAGTCAACAGCACCTGTTACACCTAAGTCATCATTGATAGTTGTAAGACCTTCTATTGTCGCAGTGCCTGCAATGAAAGTATTACCATTATCTGTGTCAACAGTAAACCTATCAACTAGAGAAGACCTAACAATAAACTGCTCATTGGTTGAGTCTATGATTAGGGTGTCAGTGATTTTTGTTTGGCCAGTAACTTCTAGCTCACCGCTAATATCTACGTCATCCGTAATTGAAACTGTGCCTGCCTGAGAGTCTAATACTAAGTTACCCGCAGTAGTGCTGATTTCGTTTGCAGCATCAACACCAATCTTAATACTGTCAGCAGTGATATCGGTTGAAGTTATCGCACCGCTAAATGTAGAAGTTGTGTTGACTAAGAGAGTATCAGTGGTTGTTAGACCAGTTACAGTAACACCAGTCGCAGTTGTGGTAAGTTTTGAGCTTCCTACATGATATAATTTAGTATTAGTACTTCCTCCTTTAAAGAATTTATTACCACTATTGTCTTGTAAAGTGATGCCATCTGCTTGGGTAATTTTCTGATTCCCAGTAGCAACAGTTTCAAAAACTGAATTAATAGCAGTAACATATCCTATACTGTAATCAGTATCAGTTCCTAATTTTAAATACTTATTATCTTCTATTAATACATGGTCTTTAAAGGTTGATGTGCTATCAACAGTTAATGTGCCATCTAGTTGCTGATTACCATCAACATTCAAGTCTCCGTCTACGTCAGCATCATCTGTAATATTAACTGTGCCACCTTGTGAATCTAGAATTAGATTTCCAGAGGTAGTAGAAATTTCTGTTGCTCCATCTACACCAATCTTAATGTTATCCGCAGTAATATCTGTAGAAGTTATCGCATGGTTAAACTGGACAGTACCTGATACGCTATGTGCATCAGAGCCAGCATTACCAATCGTTGTATTACCATTGACTTGGAATGTCCCTGCAGTAAATGTATTACCTGTCTGTGCATCTACTGTGAATGTAGCAGCAACAGCAAAGTCATCAGTTACATCGAGCGTGCCAGTGATGTCGACATTTCCACCAAAGCTTCCATCGTCAACGACGATGAGGTCGTCACCGACGTGTAAGTCAAGACCAATACCCGCGCCACCACCAACGATGAGAGTACCTGTAGCAGAATTCGTTGCATTTGTTGTATCAAATAATTTTATAGAGCCTGCGTCGATACCAGACCTAGTGCCACTAAATGCTTCACTACTGTTAGTTGCTGCATGATAAACTGCAAATCTTTCTGCTGAGTTATCCCAACCAAAGAATCCAAGACGTGCTTGTGAATCATAGTATCTAAACTCAACACCTCTATCCTTAGCATCATCTGATGAAGGAGCAGTGTCACCACCAACTGTGATGATAGGGTCATCGATAGTGGTTACTGTAGAATTTACAGTTGTAGTTGTGCCATTAACAGTGAGGTTACCCTCTATTAAAGCATTTGTATTAACAGTTAAACTACCGTCGACAGTTACATCATCTGTAAATTGAGAGACTGCATTTACTGTTAGGACATCTGTGTTAGCATCGCCAATCGTCGTCAAAGGAGCGTTGATTGTTACCCGCTCATTCATTGTAACAAATCCATGCACAGTTAGCGAGCCATCTGTGGCATTTCCTTGACCGACACGTCCTATTGTGGTAGCACCTGATTCTCCTAAGATAGAGAATTCAACAGTGTCATTAGTTGCTACTTTACCAACGTAGAAGTCATCACCAACATGTAAGTCTGCAACTATTCCTGCACCACCCGCAACTCTTAAGTTAGCATCTGCATCATTAGCAAATGAAGCATTGTGTGCTGCTGATGCTCCAACATACTGACGATATTTTATATCAACGTTATTAAGTAGAGAAGGACGTGTGCGAGCAGTGCCTGCGTCCTTAACTACGATTCTATCAGAAACATATAAGTCAGTGCCCACTCTGACATCTTTATCAATATTAACACCACCCGCATATGTTGCGTTACCACCACTGGTCAATGTGATTGCAGATTCTGATGTTGTAGAGTCAACAACTATATTATTTGTCCTTTCAAAAGTATTGACACCACCGACATTTAGACTACCTTCTATGTCTGTATTACCATTTGTAGAAGACACTTTAAATGTCTGGCCACTACCATTGGTTATCGTGAAGAATTTACCAGTAGTATCGAGTGTAATATCATCGTGGAATACTGAATCATTATCAACGTCTAAGGTTGAATTGAATGTAACAGCAGAATCTACATCAAGAGTGCTGTTAAATGTTACTCCACTATCCACATCCAGTGTGCCATCTGTATGTGTATTACCATTATCTGTATCAATATCAAATACGCTAGTGCCACCCGCAGTTTGAATCTCGAATTTTTTATTGTCTGCTTGTATAAGAAGACCATCAGTTATATTTGTCTGTAACTGAATGTCAACTGTACCTTGAATAACTGTGTTACCTGTCGCACTTGCAACAGTAAACTTATCAGTAGTATTATCTCTAATTGCGAAGTTGGCATCTATGTCAACAGCACCATCTATTTCAACGTCACCATTCAAGTGAGTTGTGCCACCAACGTTAAGGTTTTCAGAAATGCCTGCACCACCAGTTACTACCAGTGTGCCAGTTGTAGGTGTCTTCCAAGTAGAAGACGTATTGGTTGTTAGACGGAGATTCCCTGCAATAACAGGAGCGTCAGTGCCAGAGTAAACTTCGCTGACATTGGTCGCGTCGTAGAGGAAGCGATAGCCGCCAGTGCCAGACCACATGTTAGAGTCCGCGTAATTCTCATCCCAACCGAAGAAACCAAATCTTTCCTGTGTATCATAGTACCTAAATTCTACACCACGATCCTTGTTATCGTCAACTACTAAAGTATCCTCACCACCAAGTGTGATGATAGGGTCTTGCACAGTAATAGTTGTGGAGTTGACAGTCGTGGTTGTGCCATCAACTTGTAAATCACCACGAATTTGGACTAGACCTGTGACTGCATCGTCATCATTAGGGTCTAATACCATTGTGGCATTAGTTGTAGATAAGGTATTATCTTGGAATTGATAACCTTCTACGTTTACTCTATTAGAAACATTAGTTGCACTAATAGTGATATCATTATCAGATGTTATATTGATGTTAGCGTCACCACTACCTGAGTTAGTAGATGAAATACTAAGTGCTCTAGGCATCGTAGTATTCTGGGTGAGTTTAAAGTCTAGATTACCATCACCAGTCTTGTCTAGTATCTGGTCGATTGCACCATCTAAAGTGATGTCTGTATCAGAGAAGTAAGTCCTTACATTAATATCAACTTCTCCTGCACCACCATCAGTGAGAGATATACTGTTACCTTGTCCTGTATGATGATGACACCAGTAGTAGAGAGTTGCGGGTGCATCAGCCTGCACTATCCATGTTACTGTGCGAACTGTAGCAGAAGCAAACTCAGCAGTATACTCTGCCATAGTTTTCTCAACACCATCTAATGTGTAGACAATCCCTGGCATGTAGTGAGCACCACCAGGAACTAAGTCTCCATCTTCTGTAAGACTAAACATTAATGGGTGAGGTTGACCACCACCATAGGTAGCATTAGTGGAATCATTCTGATTGAAGACGTATGTTACTCCTCTCTTGACATTCAAGACAGGTGTTTCTACACCATCAATATAGAATACACCAGTTGATTGTCCTCCAACAGTATCTACACCAACTGTGACTGTTTTGTTAGTAACTAACTGTTGAGTCCCACCACTACCATCACCTGTATTATTAACACTAAAGAGTAAGTTACCAGTTGTATCATTTACCTTCGTATAGTTAAGGTAATTAAATCCTCTATAACCAGTAACAGGAGTTAATTCTTGGTCTAATTCAAAATGCTCATGTGAGTTACCATCAGCAAACGAAACGCGATTATTTTGTAGTTGAGTATTATCTACACCCGCAGCAGCGATGGTTACGAAACCACCTTCTATACTGTTTCCTGCATCCCATGCAGTTACATCAAAATCTTCTTGGTTAAATGCTGCTATACCTTTTTGTGGTGCTATAGCAGTCCCTAAGTATCTCCAACTTCCTGCATCAGATGAATCTGTATGAGTAGGCTCTCCTACTCCTGCACCGATATCTAATATTGCTTCATATAAAACGTCAGAACTATTCTTTATCTTAGAATATCTTGGATATGCTGAAGAGTTACTATATGCTGCAGCAAAACTTCCCTGTGTTGCAGTTGCAATAGGAGAAGTCTGTGCGAATGTTAAACGACCATATCTATCAACGTTGAAGTTGGTTGTGTTAACAGTTTCAGTACCTGTGGTAGCAGAGATAAGAGGTGTATCTGCATTACCTATTGGGTTGTAGTTATCAACAACAACTGTTGTATCAGCAAGGTCTAAGAATGGGTTAGATGATTGACCATTACCATTCTGGACAATAACACGTCCACTACCACCAGTGATTGTCCTACTAACTATTGTGCCTTCTGCCTGACGTGATATCAGACCGAATGTGGTCATGTTAGATAGAGATGTTAAGTCGCTATCTAATGGTTGAGCGTCAGCAATTCCATACGCTGCTAAAGATGTAGGAGTTGTAGCATCTACAATACGACCTCTAGAGTCGATAGTTACCTGAGAATATGTGCCTTGTGCGTCTAAGTTATTTGCATCGTAATGTGGTAGTGCGACCACATAGTTTAATTCTGCTGTGATGGTTAAGTTTGCAGACCCATCAAAAGTACCTGCTCCAGACATATCACCACCAAGTGATATCTGACGAGCGTTAGCAAGACGTGTAGCAGTTGCAGCATTACCAATTACAGATGCAGTAATTGCACCCGCTTCAAAGTTACCGTCAGCATCCCTTTTAACAAGAGTGTTAGCGGTGTTTGATTCGGTTTCAATAGGTCTCTCATACTTTAGAGAGTTCCATGCTGTAACACCGTCTCCTATTTTAATACGTGAAGTATCAATCTCAATACCCAACTCACCCTGAGCAAGTATCGGATTGACGTTAGCCCATTGCTGTGCACCGTCACGTCGTAGTTGTAGTCTATTTGCCATTACCTTTTATTTTGGGCTGCAGACGATTCCGTCTGATTTATTTATGCAATAACGAAGAGACCCCACGTTTCTGTTATGCTGCAGGCACTTCTGCAGGTTCCTCTACCTCAGTAGGTTCTGGGGGAGCAGGATTCAGATATTGTAGTGTCTCGATAGCACCAAGTAATTTGAGAGCAGTTGCCTCATTATCCTTGATTTTTTTTGCTAACTCTTGGTTTTCTGAAATAAGACTGCTATAGCGAGTTTGAAATTGCTCTAACAATTCTTCTTGTGTAGCAGTTTCCTTCACATCAACTGGCATGGTTTTCTCCATTTACGATAATTTGTTTAAGAAGAGATTTGATTTCACTCAAATCTAATTTTACAGCATCGACATCGGTTTGTAAAGCTTTGAAACTTTCTTCCTTTGCCTTCCTCTTATTATAAGCTGTCATATAATCATCATACTCTGTTTTGTTACAGTTTACAACAGCATTTGAATCTGGGTCTCTGTACCATCCATCCTTTCCCTTAACAGGGATTAGGTCGTTTGAGTATGGCTCTATATGGTCTGTGGTTTTGTCTGGACTTGACATAGGTCATCATTATGTGTACAATCAACCGTGTTAGGTTGCAAGAGCTATTGCCCTTAGGTCAGCAATGAGTGGTACTCGTGCCTGATTCTTAGAGCGCATTACGATTTTTAATTGGAAAGCATTGAAACTCAATCCTTTCTTCTCGTATGCATAATCCTTCCAAAGATATTCATCTGTTGGACTTGTATCATAGTCTTGATTCAAGGTTGTAATTGGGTCTCCAATCGGTGACCATCCAACGTTATTGGGGTCAGCGTTGTCACCTGTTTTGAAAGCACGATAATAAATTCTTACTTCCGTTTGTGGGTGTCTAGTGATTTGGAAATCAACCTTAATTGCTCGCGCTTCACTACCCAATCTTGCAAGACGAGTAATATAAACCGCGTCGTTTTGGTCACCTGTAGGTAACGTCGATACGTCCTGAGTCCTATCAATATCACCTTGTTGTCCGTATGGTGAAGGACCACCAGGCCATATGTTGACTCTGTTTGTAGTCGTAATAAGCGACATTCTATCTAGGTCAATACATGGAGACACAGTTTCTTTTTCTGTGCTCAGAGTTATTGCCATAGTTAGAGACTTATTACCATCCAGTTTGTTTTGCTCATTAACCTTAGATGCAATCATCTGAGGTGATGTAAATGAGTTTTCTTCATTAAGCACGACATCATAATATGTGCCATTATTAATGAATGAAGACTGGTCTCTAGGAGATGACCCTCCTTCACCACCACCATCACCAACCGATGTAGCAGTGGTAGTATTTACACGAGCAATAATCTCAGTTTCTGGAATTTGCATTGTGGAAACAGTAGGAGTCAAGCACTCAAACTGGACGTTTTGTGTGCCCCATACTTCAGCACCACCACCACGAATACCATTAGAAGCAACGTGGTCTACTGCTAACATGTAAGTATCAATCCAAGGACACTCAATGCTAGAGTGGACTTTATTGATTTCTGTTAGTGGTATACCATCTAAGTTATAACATTCAACTACTGTGCCAGATGGATGCTCTACATCTGCAGTACCATTACTACCTCTACCAGAAGTAGCAACAGTTATAACTTGACCATTAGATGATATTGAAGAATATGTTATAATTTCATCGCCAATTTTAAGATACCCAGGATTTAAGTTTCCTATTGCAGCACCACCAATGATGTTATGGAATTGTGATGCATCCTGCACCTGTATACTTGTACTTGATTGTGCAAGTGTAGTAGTTAATGTTGTGTCAGGTACCTCAGATACAATACCCATTAACTCAACGTTGTTTGTGCGTTGATGCATACCATGATTTCTATGATAGATAAGTACTTCCTTATCATCAGATGGGAATGATGGTGCTTGAGTTGGATATGCAGTATATGAATCTCCTGCATAGTTAATGGATGTGATAGTAGCACTTGTGCCACCAGGTTCGTTTAGTGTATCAGATGTATCGAATGCCTTAGTAATGAAATTCAATATTAATGTTGAAGTACCTGAATCATAAGATGTGCATGTACCTACTGCACCTGATGTTGACCCTGTTACTTGGTCACCGACTTCAAACACACCGTTGAAGATTGCAGATAATACAATCGTCGCTGTAGATTGTGATGAAGTTAAACCTTGGAATGGGTCACCGTTAGTATCGAGGAAACCAGCTGAGAATATTCCACTGATATCTGTCAATGTCATTTTCTCTGGGTCAGATACTGCATCGTATTCTTTAATAGTACCTGCAGCACCTGATGGTTGCTGTACTATTCTTGCACCAACTGTAAAGTTATAATTATTACCCGCAGGCATTAATAACTGTTGTGATGGTTTGATTGTTTGGATTGGGTTTTCAATAAGTTGATGAATACCTCTATTACCACGTCCTAACTCAGCGTTATTAAGAATAACTGTGCCAGTAGGTTGTGTGAAACTTGCACGGTATATTGTAAACTTCAAATCTTCATACTGGTCAGCAGTCCATGTAGATGCGTTTTGTGATTTGAATAACACACCTGAGTATGGTTGCTCAGATATAGTCCTTGTGCCTGACACATCAATGTCACCCATTCTGGATATCCAAACTTGATATTCATTAGAGTCAGATAGAAGCACAACACAATATTCTGTATCTGCCTTGATGTATACAGGAGACCTAAAGACAAATCTTGATGGTATTGCTGCGTTGTCTGATAATTCAATCTGGTCGGAATCAACTGTGCAGTCAGAGAAAGGTAGAATCTCTTTACTTGGATAACCATTTTCCATAGTCCTTATCTGCATAGAGATAGGAATATTACTATCCTTAGTCTTGAAGTAGATATCAACACTACTTAAGAATACACCACCTTCTTCTGCAACAAGGAATGATTGTGCAAGAGGGTCATACCAACCAATCTGACGTGTAGATGTCCTAGTAGTTGTAACAGTCCTTGTGTCATTAACCGTATCTCTAACAACCTCAGCGTTTCTAATTGCTAGGATATTCTCTCTAACAACCCTCAATGTACCTGTTGCCTGATATGTGGTATCTGCAGAAGAATCTACGTCACCTGATGCCTTACTGTTAGTATTAGATGTTGTAAATCTAACTGAGCGAGTACCTGTTGCCCAACGTGGGTTTGAATCATTCTTAGGTGATGGGATAAACAATGTACCTTGTAGGTTACCAATGTTATCTGACAATAGACGTCTGTCTCTAACAACAGCACGTGCACCTGATGTCTGTCCTACTAATACCTCACCAACGTTAGCGTTACCAAAGAAGTTTGGATTGACACTTTCTGCCATTGCAGTGATATCAATATTCAAGAAGTTAGTTTGTGATGCATATGACTCTGCTAATCCTGCTTGTCCGACACCGTATGGGTCAGTCTTTAATCCATCATTTGCAGGAGCAACTTTTAATTGACACTTAGATGTTTGACCAATAACTGTCTCACCAACAACGAAAGGTGTTTCGTTTGTATTAGGGTCTTGTGTAGATGACTTAGTAATCTCAATGACCTTAGGTAACATGTAACCAGTAACATCCACACCATCGAAGAATGCATACATTCTTGTGCGTGGTTTTAGTCTGTCAACGTTAAATCCAATATTTCTTGAGCGAATCCAAGGTACTACTGATTGTGATAATATTGTATCACCAAGTGATTTTCTTTCAATCTTCGGTATAATACGTGTCCTGATACCTTGTCTTGCTTGGTTATTAACAACCCTCCAAGTCCTTCTTTCATGTACGAATAGTGGTTGTCTTCCCTGTCCGTGACCTAATCTACCAAGTCTACGACCACCAGCTGAGAAACTACCAGACCTATTTCTAAATCTAGTGCTAGAAATTAATGATTCACCAGTCCAGTTGGTTCTCCAACCACCCCACTGAATAGGAGCAAAACCGTTTTGGTCAACCTGTAAATCTCTTGCTACAGCAGAGAAGTCACCTTCTACGTTTTCAATTCTTGCGGGTTTACGCTCGATGTCAATCCAGTCATCAGATGCAGGAGTTAAGTCAATACGACCAATGAAAGTAAACACGTTGAATGGGTTTACATTCTCTACTCTAGATGCATATGGTTGTGTAACAATAGGAGCATCAACGTAAGGTAACATAACCATGTTACCCTGAGTTTTAATTACATTGGTTGAGTCTGCTAAGTTTAATTCGAGCGGGACATTGGTTGTATAATGAGAAGGACGTAAATGACCTTGGCTAAAGTCCATGCTGCATTTATAGTCAACATTAAGGACGTCACCAATAGTATGGTCTGTAAAGTCATCAACAATGTATCCATTCTTAAGTCTATCAAATCCATTATCGTCATAAGATTTAGTGTTCTCTGCCTGCGATTCTAGCATAGTTAGAGACGTATAGTACTCAACATGTGACAATCTTGTTTCAATGTCACCAATATCCTTCATCGTATAACGACGAATAATCTCAGGGTTGATTAAAATGTCTCTTTCTACATCATAAACGTATGGACGATATTCAATTTGTGCTAACAACATAGCGTTGTCAATGTTGTCAGGAGGTGGAAGGTCTTCCGAAGATACACCTTTGACAATTTTTAATTGGTTATCGTGAGTTAAGAATAACTTATCTGCTCTAGGTAAGTAGTAACAATAGTCGCATCTAAATTCGCTATTAACTTTGGGTATGTCAAATATAGTAGACCCTCCCGAGCCACCACTGGTATCAAAAGTCCTCGCAGCGAAATCTAATGATGCACAGTTTACATAATAAGGTGCAGTAATAAGACCACTACCTGACGCTAATTCACCCACACCTGGGCGGAAGTCAATTTGGTCTCTTAGGAAGTTAATAGAACCATCCAGTTTGTATTTAGGAATCTCTTTGAAGGTAATACCAGTATATGATTGGTTACTGAAATAATCACCTGATGATTCATGGACGAAGTAATCAAAGATAACAAGAATCTTTCTAATAGGTGGTGTGAACTGTGGTAGTCTAGTCATCTTAGACACATCATAATAATGTGCTTTCTGTCCTGCATCTAATTCAAACTGACTGGTAACAACTTTACTACCTTTAGTTACAGACCCTTCTGCGTCATCAATAATACCAGATAATACAACGTTATCATCATCAACACCGTCAATAGTTTCACCTGGGATGAATGGAATTTCATTAAGAGCAACAAAGTATAGTCTTAATGTGGAGTTGATAAACTGAATAACTCTACCACGAGCACCAGATGTCTTACCTACAACAACACTACCATTGTCAAAGAATCTAGATTCTGTTAATACAAGATAAGGTGCTGTAGCATCAGCATCATTCTCTGATTCGTATACTGCTTGAATTTTATAAACGTCATTCAGTGCAAATGATATTTCTTCGTCTTCAATACGTGACCCATATAAGTTACCATATGCTAGACCATATCTCTGTTGGTCTTGCTGTACACGTGTGCGACTAACTTTAAGTGCACGCATTTTTGCAGCAGTCTTAATTTTCTTGGTAACAATATTTTTAGATACCAACGCGGTTAATTTAACAGTGGATACATTTGCTAGTCCGTCAATAGTAACTGACTGTCTGTCAGCACCAAATGTAACTGTCAATGTGCCTGCATCATTTAATGCATCTATGTCAAGGTTATCACCTGGGGAGTATGCTGACCCTGATTCTGCTAATACTGTTAGGAAATAATTTTCATTATCTAATGTAGCAAACTGCTCAGATTCTGGTAGAGATACAGTAACACCACCAGATACAACTGTCTTATTATTAAATGTCCTAAACACAAAGAATGATTCGTCAGCGATTGACTTCATCGATGTGCGAGGTGTATCAATGGTCATCTCACCATTCTGGTAGTCTTTCTGGAATACGAAAGGACGCATTCTTAATAGATTGGTGTAGTCACCATCAGTGATACTACCCTTAGTTAATCCTGTCTCTAGTAATGCTGTCTGTGTTTGAAAGTCAAAGATATAACTTGACTGTCCTGTTGCAGCATTTGTTGATACTGTATTGATACCACTAGATGTATCTACTCTTGCAATTCTTAGAGTCCTTTCACCTTCTCCTGTGGAGTTTACAGGTGTAACAACATCACCTGGGCGAAGGTCTGCTGCCATCTTGGTATTGTTACCTATAATATTTGTATTTCCTGCTTGGTCAATAGTTACACTAACACCTTCAATAATTGCTTGGTCATTTAGTAATAAGTTTGCACCAAATGTAACTGCATTACTTGCGTTTCTACCTCTAACTGTCCTTGCATCAGTCAAGTTAAATGAATGTGCTGCTTCTAATGTACCTATAACACGACCATCTCTTTCTATAACTTCACCGTTAATAAAGTCACCTGATACTTGCTCAACAAAACAATGTGTGCCACTTCCTGCATCAGCAACGAAACCTCTAGCGTTAGATGTCCTACCTTTTAATACATCACCAATAACTACTGCATTGTTTCCTGCAGCAAAGTTAATACCTGTCCACATTTGTGCATCAAATATCCACATATCGTAGATACCCGCATTATCATCCTGTAACTGAATTGTGCGACATCTACCAATCTGTCTACCAACAATAGAAGATGTATTGTTTAGTGTCCAGTCATCATACAATTCTAATGTTTGATATGCGGAAGTAACACCTTCACCAGTTAGGTCAGGCCACCCATATATGTCATACACTTTCATGAATTGACCTAGACGGAATGATATAATACCATTCTGCACACATTCAAAATCTCTAGGTTTAGGAGCATCTACAAATTCTGGGACTAAAAACTCAGTCCTATATCCTTTAACGTAAGCACGACCTGGGGATATCTCAAATGACATTAAATCATCTGATGCTAAATTACCATTTGCAGATGTTGACCCTGCACGATACACACCGTTGTTAAAACCATCATCTAAATTTTCTCTAGGTGTAATAGTAAATGTATCAATTACATAGTCACCTGATTCTTCATATGTCCTACGTGCTAATGATTTCTCTAATTCAGAGTATGCTGTAGAAGTAACAAATTCCTCTACCTTAGAATTATTAAGACGTAGTAATTCAATAAAGTTTTTATCTGTAGTATCGTTTATTGCTTTCTTTACAAGACTTGTCCTGATTCTAAATCTATGACCACCTGGGGCAGAATAGTTAGATGTGCCTGCAGCGTTGTCATTTAGATTAGGGTCATCTTCTGGAGTTACAATAGATTCACTAACTTCCAAACCAACACGATATGATGGTGTGTTAGTATACTGGTCAAGGATTAAATATGAAGATGGAATATCTACAAAGTGTCCTCTAATAAAATATACACCAGAATTAATATAAGCAACAGATGCCACTGCACTTGATTCAACTGGTAACAACTGTCCGAATGGTGACCCAACTTCAATCAAAGTTGTGCCGAAAGTTATTTCATTCTCTGCTAATAACTGCTCATTTGGTTGGAAAGTTTTAAGAGTTGTATCAGAAGTGGTGTCACCTGACTCAACATATTTGACATATAACGTTACATACCCACGAGATGACTCAGTTGATGGAATTGAATAGAGGACTTTCGCCTTGATGCCAGTGGTGATACCCTCAATTATTTGTCCATTTAACTGTGTCCTATATGTCTCAACGTCAACACCTAAGAAAGACTGCTGTAATATAATTGCTTGCACTTGAAGGTCATATCCTACCTGACCTGGGATAACCATAGCACCTTCTTTGAAGAAGTGCTGACCTATGGACTCCATTTGATTCTGCAGAATTGACTGCATAGTAGTCAATTCTCTTGCTTGGATTGGATATCCTGGGCGGAAAAGGACTCTGTAAAAATTGTTGTCCTTATCGAAATCGTCGAAATAAGGAGAAATATTCAGATTAGTATTCTGTGGCATCTTAGAACTCGATTACGATTTTTATATCCTCGATTTGGTCACCCGCACGAGTAATTGCTCCTCTGTTATCTATGTAGATAACTTCACCAGAGTTAGGCTCAACTTCGGGTTTAGCATAGCCGTTGGTGAATGCCATACCTAAATCATATTCTGTGTTGTTTATGATTCTAGTACTAGCACCTGATACAATCGGGAAGTTGATATCAGGGTCAGCAGATGCACCAGATGTTGCACCTACAACAGGGTTTCCACCTTCAAACTCAATTAGATTTCCAGTGAATTCTGGGAATACACCGTCAATTCTATTTTGATAATATTTTAACACTTTAGTTGTGTTATTCCATGATATTACACGACCACGTGCAGTCACCTGTTGACCACCAATAGTTCTGGATTGTGTAATAATTTCGTCAGTCTGGAAGTTACCTGTAAAGGTTGGTGAAAAGATAACTGCCTTTGTTGCTGATAATGTAAGGTCAGAAGTTAATTCTTCTGTGCCATACTTGTTAGGATTGATAACCAAACCAATACGACGATAGTCGTTATCAGTTGGGAAGTCACCACTACCTTCAGCGTATGTAAACTTGGTATTAATCATGACTCGGAATCCACCTAACTCAGTTGCAGGGGATGCTCCATGTCCTTCTACTGGGGCAATAACAACTTCAACACTACCGCCTGTTCCTGTACCTGCTCCAATACCATTAACTTCATCGATAATTACTTTACCGAATGTATATCCACTACCACCAGATGTTACAGTAGCAGATACAATTCTACCACCATCAACAACGAGTGATACACGACCACCAATACCATCTCCTTTAATAGGGACGTTTTCGTATGTACCGTTATTATATCCACTACCAGAAGAAGCGATAATAACTGTATCAATTTCTCCACCAATAGCATCTGCTACAACTGCTGTATCAAACAGCACTGGCATATATTCGTTAGAGAAAAACTTCAAAACCTGTCCAACTGGAATGGTATACATATACTTCCAACGATAACCATCAGCAGTTGTGATGATAGATGTAGAAGTACCTGTAGGCTCAACAGTTGAAGGTTTACCGTTAGGGTCGCTAGGTGATGTACCGTTATAGATGCACTTATATACTTGATAACTTGAGTTTACAACATAGAAATCTGCATCATATAATTTAGTTGCACCAGAAGATGCAGTCTTTGTAGCACTATAGTCATGTCTATACATGTCATACACATAACCCAATCCACCAGTAGTTTGCTCTGGGGGAATCCAGTCAGTACGTCTGATAACTTGAATAGTATCATTTGCCAAGACCCTCTTAAGGGATATCATATCCGCATAGTCGTCGGAAAATTCTTGGAAAGAATCTACTGGGTCAGGTGGTGCATTTTCGTTATCCCATGTCTGTGGACGACCAATGAATACGTACAAACGGTCACGGTCAGCTCCAGCTAAGAGGTCGGACTGTGTTGGGTCGGGACCCTCAAGTGCACTTCTGAAACGTTCGGCAGTAAAGATTCTAAATTGGTCGGTTAATAGTGCCATGTCTAGCGATTGCCTTCTTTATATTTATAGGGGTTAGTCTTCTTCATTTCTGATAAACGTTGTATATTCAACAGAAATGATGTCGGCTTGTGCTCCTGAGGAGTTTCCTCTCAAGATTTCACCGACTGTAAACTTATAAGTTGGGTCATTATCTACAATATTTTCAACTGTTAGTGTAAATTGTCCTGATTTAGGACCTGTTACACGAGTGGTTGTTGTTGCAGTTAAACCTGATGTTAATCCTTCTACTACCTCTCCTATGTTAAACAGGGTAGTAGTGTTATATGTAATGATAATAGTTGCGGTTGATGTATGAGTATCACCGTCTCCCAATTCACCCGCAGCTTGGATAGTTGCGGTTAGAGGTGTTGCATTACCATCATATATCTGGTCTCCAATTTGGAATAGAGTGGTGTTTTGTCCACCTAATGTTTCCTCAATACCATATTTAGACGAGGCGATGCCACCATCTAGATTAATTTGGTTTTCATATTCAGTGCCAGTATTAATAAGGTCAATAATTCCATCACCAGCTCCATCCAATTCATCATCATCTTCAAATTTTCTATTAAGAATTAATCCTAAGGGATCTGTAAATGTGACAATATCATTTCCCTCTAATTCTAATAAGTTATGTGGAGGAACACCAGTGCCAGTAGACCCAGATGTGCCTCCTACAAATGCTATGATTTGAGATTTCTCATTAGACCTACCACCATCAATGAATGCTAATTCATCAACTTGGAATGTTAGATATAGTGACCTAGTAGTAGGATCCCAGTCATATACAATAGCAACTCTGTTATTAGATGATTCAACAACACGTCTTACCTTATCAGTAACAGAGAAATCATACTGTGTGATACCTGTATTTGCATCATCTTGTAAACTATCTAATGTAACCTTCTGGTCAAAACGGAAATTTACACCTCTATCACATCCAGTAAATGATGTTGCAGTTTTACCTGTATATCTAATAACTTCTCTTCCAACCAAAAACTTACCTGATCCTGGATATGGGTCAGTAGTTTCTATGTGGATAGTTGTGTCATTCGAGTCAACGTTTGTAAGTATACCAGACAGATTGTATAGGACACTGTTTAAAGATTGACGATTTCTTGCAGTACGGATCAGGTCAGTGTCTCTTGTGAAGATAATACTCGGTGTTCCCTGATATCCGCCACCTCCTGATATAAGGTCGATGTTTGTGATAACACCTAAGTCAATAAATGCTGCAGCAGATGCACCACTTCCACCACCACCTATGATTTGTATGAGTGGTGGTGTCTCAAAGAATTCTCCTGCATTGGTCAAAGATATAGAAGATACCTCACCAAACTGGTTTACAGAAGCAACACCAGTTGCACCCTGTCCACCTCCACCAGAAATAATAATATTTACATCTTCTTCTGTATAGTTTCTACCTTGCTGCTGAATTGATAAACCTGTTAGCAGTCCTGTGATAGGGACTAATTCTGCACCACTACCTCCACCACCTTCTATAACTGCAGTAGAATCAAAATAATTATCACCAAATCCAGTCATCTGGATAAAGTCTATAGCACCATCATCCTTTAAATATACATTACCAGTAGCATATCCATTAGAATTTTCATCCTCAATCTTTAAACGTAAAGGGTCATATCCCTCACCTGGGTCTAATACCTCTACTGCTATAATTTCTCCTGCAACTCCTGCTATAACTGGTCTTAACACTGCCTCTCTAATAGGTGTGCCACAGTTTCCTATACGAAGTCTGGGTGGGTCATTTGAATCATATCCACTTCCATTGGCAGTAACGTACACCTCTCTAACACCGTAGACGCTGTTAAACATCGGGACGATTTGTGCACCAGAGCCAGGAACTGTACGTGTCATACGATTACTAAGTCACCTATCATGTTGACGTGTGAAGGAACTCCACATTGGTATTTGTAAGTTGTGCCTGCTGCCAAATCCATAGGCACAGTGTAATACTGAATTCCTTCGGTATCACCACTTACACCATCAGTAATTAAAGCTCCTCCTGCTGATACTTTGATTTCAAATGGGTGTGATGCACCTGTTGTATTATTAAATCTATAAGTAAATCCTCTATACAAATAGAGAGTTGGGTTGGCATCAGTTGTAGCAACACCAGCTCCATTGAAAGTATATGCTGAAGAACCATTTGCCCCAATATTCCATCCTATCCCAGAAGAAGCAACTCTTTCAAAGGTACCGTTATCACAGAATATTACTTTTCCATTTTCATTTTTATTCTGTCCAATCTTCATGCCTAACTCAGCTGTTATCGTTAGCTGATTAGAAACCAAAGCAGTTGTAACACCAGTACCACCCAAAACCTCAACACCAGATGTTGCAGCTACAGCAGTATAACTTCCACTGTCACCTGATACAGATTGCAATGCATTTTGCACAACGTTAGGTGAGGAGTTTGTAATTGTTAAATTATCTCCTGCAACATCTGTTGATATACCAGTGCCACCTACAAAATTAATTAAAGTAGATGCACTATTTGCAGTCTTACTATTATTATCTGTCCCTATAGTAGTAAATACATTTTGGTCAGGAGCACCTAGTGTCCCTGTCATATTGATAGTAACTGTGTCACCAGCTATTGAAGTGGATATGTTTGTGCCACCCGCAATAGTTAAAGTATCAGTTGCAGCAGATGCTGTGGTTGCTCCACTATCTGCGTTTACAGTTTCAAATAAATTTTGTGTGCTACCTCCACCACCTGTTGCAGTCTCATCATTGGCAGGATACCAGTAACTATTAGTGCCATCCCATTTCAATACTTGTCCATCAGATGCACCACCACCTACAGTTAAGTCAACATCACTAAGAAGACCTATACTACTACTCTCACTTATTATGTTTACCCAACCGCCTGATGTTGCAAATCTTGCTTTAGTGTCACCAGACACATACGCAAACATACCATGATGCACAGTGTTATCTGGTAAATCTCCTGTAGTGGCAAACACATTGCTATACTTTAACTTACCATCAGCACCATCAACATATGTTAATGCAGCACCTGTGCCACCAGCCCAGAATTTAATATCTCCTGTGCCATTTGGCATTACAGTTATATCACCATTAGCAGATGATATAATTTTGTTTCCTGCTACATCAAGGTCTGCTGTTAAAGAATCTAAAGCACCCTCAGCAAACTGAGACCCATTCCATTTTAGGAATTGTCCTGCACTGGGAGACCCGACGTTTATCTGTAAATTAGTGTCATTACCAAGATTGGTATATAACTCATCGATGACTGAATTTAATTTTATAGCTCCATCTCGCAGGCTGTCACCTGTGCCATCATTCGCTGAAGAGCCTATATTAAGATTTTGCTTTGCCATTTTCGGTAGTTTTCTACAAGTTTATTTATGTGCCATCGAAGGATTGTGCAGTAGAGTCAAAGTTACTTGATGTAGAATCAAATCTATTCTGCAAATCTCCACTTCCACCAGAACCAGATACAGTCAGATTTGCCTGATTTGAATCAAGTGGTGAGTTTTGGGCATTGTTAGCTGGTACAGGTCCGATGATTCGACAACGATACTTATACCCTGTCATATATGCCAGACCAGTAACACTATATGATGCTGCTGTTGCACCTGTGATAGCAGCAAATGCAAATCCACCATCAGTTGACCTATACCACTGATAAGCGATAGTTCCGTTTTCTGGTAAGATTTGTGCGTTAACTGTGAATGTCGCAGTTTCACCCGCATTGACTGTGGCACTTTGAGGTTGCAATGTAAACTGCAACGTTGGTGGTGTAGGTGCATCTCCACCATCATCATCACCACCTCCCTGATCCTGTTGGACAGGTGTCACTGTGAATGTTGTATCTATAGTTTCCCTTGTTGTCAATCCAATCATATAAGGGAAATCAGGAGCATCTTGGTCATCAACAGACAAGAAATAAGCATATGTCCCATCAGGATATTCTGGAGTTACACAAAATCTACCATTATGGTAGTCAAGGCTTCCAGTTCCTTCCACATATTCCCAATCCACAATCAAAGCACCAGCTGGTGGATTTTCACTTGTGCTACCATAATCAGGTCTTCCTGCTGCTTCAGTATCTCTAGCAGAATATGAGCTAGACATAGTAGTAGTGCTAGAAAGACTATCCCAAGGTTGTGTATAACCAAACGGACCGTAAATAGGAAATCCATCAAATGATATTCCTATCATTTTAGAATGACCATCAGGATGTCTAATATTATCACCGTTATACTGAGTAGACCCATAGTAATCATTATATGATGCTATTGAAGACCCCTCTCTCCAACAGTCAAGAAAATGTGTATCATGATAATGATATTGTCCAGACTGCTCTGGATGTCCACCACAAGAGTCAGGACCGAAGGTTACAGGTGAGTTAGGGAAATGTGCATTCCAACTAAAACCTGGGGGTGGGTTACCACCAGTCCCTGCACTGGGATTGAATAGTGCAACACCATTTGCAGCAACTCCGATAGTGCCTAATGGTGTGGGACCTCTACCATTTCTTTGGTCATAATATTCATATGTTCCTGTTGTAGGAGTCAGTGCTTGGTCACTTACGATTAAATCTAATCTATCATCTGCTGCTAACCAACATTCTCCTGCAATGGATGTGAATGTTGTTCCTCTGAATATAAACGTTAACTTATAATCATTAAAAACAAATAATATTCTATCATCCACTTTAATGCTTGCATTAACTCCTGTGAATAATGCAATGTCGTTAACGGATAGTGTTACAGATCTGATAAATCCGTCATGGGTATACTGATTAGAATCAAAAACTCTACTAATACCAAATGTTCCTCCACGGTATAAGAAATCATGGTCAAAGTCCTGCTCTGTTACTGTGTTTGGATTATTCTCATTAGGAAAAGTACCGAAAGATACTGGTCTTGGTAGACCATCTGATGCTACGGTTATAACCTTTGTTGCGTTATTAAATGATGCTGTTGCTGCCATGATATTATTTAGATGTCATCGAAGATTTGGTTAGGTGTGAATCCTGTAATTACAGTTGCACCTGTTTGGACAGATAATACAGCAGATAGTGAGTAGACAGGAGTTGCACCCGCAGCAGTTATTGCTACACGATACTCATCACTATCATCAGCTTGTGTAGTTGCATTAGTGAAGTATGTTGCTTGGTTAGCACCAATAATGTTACTCCAAGTTTGTGTGCCATACTCCTTCTTCTGCCACTGATAATTCATAGTAGAAGTATTAGTTACAGTAGAAACAACTGTGAATGATGCAGTCTGACCTTGATTGACAGTTACGTTAGTTGGGTCTTGAGTAATAGCAATTGTACCCTCAGTAATTGTAGTGCCACCAGTGTATTCACTACCCTCACCCGCAAGGATATCAAATCCACCATTTACAGGTGTGCCTGTAGGTTCTACGAAATCATCTGGGACTTCTGTTTCAACTAAAACTGAAGGCATAGAATATCCAACACCAGCTGACTTAACATCAATCCTTGTAATACCAGTCAATGCCTTGATATTTGCATCGAATCCAGAAGATGATATAACGTCAACGTTAGGACGTGAGTCATAACCGTCACCTGGGTTTGTGAGGATTGCGTTAGTTATCTGACCACGTGTAACAGTAGCAAGTGCAGCTGCATTTCTACCTTTGACTGAACCTGTATATTCAAATGTAATCAAAGAGTTAGAAGACTCAATTAGAGCAACTTCTCTTGCAAATTCTTCACCCTCTATTAAGAGATTATCACCAGATTCTATTGGTGGCACAACTGTTGCTGCAATAACGTCAGCGTCACTACCAATGTATGAGAATCCAACAAATGTGCTTCCTGCACGAGGAGTCTCAGCAAAGATTATTCTACTACCAACCAATTCATATGCTGTTCCTGGCTCTTGGATAATACCATTCAGTGAAACAATAATATTGTTTTCTGGAAGTATAGTGTTAGAAGAAACACCCTCAGTCAATGTCAATGAGTAGAATAGTCCACCACGCTTAAGGTTGAATGAAGACCTTAATGAATCAAACTCAAATGATATGTCATCTAACTGTCTTAGTTTACCAACATAGTATCCAATAAATTCACTACCGATGTCAGGTGCTTCATTGTATTGAATCTTATCAGAGAATGCAACATAACTTGCATTACCACCTGGGGGTTGTAAGATACCATTAACATATACAAGTAAGTGTCCTGCAGGGTCTGGGAAGTATGCTTCACCATTGTTGATAGTAAGGTCGAATGTAGTTTGTGTACCGTCAAATCCTCTAAAGTATCTGTCAACTCTACCCTCAAGGGTGCGAGCAGATGATACCGCACCACCCCATCCATAATCAGACTGCACACTCATATTGTTAAGGAATTCTCCTTGTGCATCCTCAACCCAAATTGTTGCATTAATACCAGCTTGCTCAATAGCAACAACCTTACCGTATGCACTATACTCTGTAGCAGTGTATCCAACAACGTTAGTGTATATTGTTGGGAAGTTACTTCCAAGCTCAATCTTACCGATATTATTTGTAGGATTAGAAACTTCTGATATGTCTGAGGTTTCTGCACCAACAGGTATTAAATTACCAATCCAAAGTTTATGGACTTGATAGTTAGGGTCATTAGAATCTGTTATACTCAATCCATTGATATACTGAGTAACAGTTGCTGTCCAACCTGGGGACTTCTGGGTTGTACCTTGTAGTAATGATATCTGGTCACCAACGTTAAATGTATCGTTAACACCAGTATCAACGATAGGAGGTCCTAGAGTCAATTCGTAAATAGCTCTTCCATGAATATACTGGTTAAGTTGAATCTGTGTGCCAGACAATCCCTTAACATCTAAAATATAATCAGTAACACTACCGTAAACAACATCCCCTGCATCCCATGCATTAGAGATAGTTTCTACATCTATTGTTATACGTCCACCCTCTGTGTCTGTTAGACTACCAGACTTATTAGTGTAAGTTGAGAAGTATACTTCAGCAGCATTTTCTTTATTAAATGCATAATCGCCAGTGTTGAAATCTCCTTTCTCAACGTTGATTAACATCCTATCACTAACGTCTGCTGTAACAACACCAGTAGCACCAGAAGTTGTGCCCTCTATTGTATCACCTACGTTTATAGTGCCTGCTACATCTATAAGTTTTACAAATCCATTTGAATCTGCATCCTTAGTAACAGTCTGAATTACCTTACCTGTGTTGGATGTAGCACCTGAGACAACTACATTTTCACCGTTAACAAAGTTAGCAGTAATAGTTGATAATCCATAATACTTCATCAACACTCTGATGTTTGATTCATTAGCAAATACTGTGCCAATTTCAGCAGTAGCATCTGATGTAGAACCGTAGATAACATCAGCAGGATTAAATCCACCCTGTATTGGTGTCTCTGATGGGTCAGATGGGAATACAGGAGAAGTCCTTGTAATACCAGACCTTCTAACAACCGAGAATATTTGAGACCCTGAGTTATTAGTGTCTACAGTTACGTTTCTATGTCTACCATCATGAATGTAATGTGCACCAATTTCAAACCACTGTGCAGTTGCAGTCATAACATACCAGTAAGGTTGGGTAGTAAATGCAGTTACAGAAGTTTGAGATGCAGGAATGTAAGTTAAGATATCACCACGACGGAATTGGTTTGCACGGTTGACTCTGACTCTATATTCTGCACGGTCAAATCCAACATCAACTGTAGGTGTAAGTACAACAAGAGCAGGGTCTGTGTTGTAGTCAATACCCATTTGATATGTCTTACCAAGATTTTCTGCGTCTGTGCTAGGTATCCATGTAACAGATGCCTCAGTTGGGAATTTAGATAATTCTAGAGCATACTCGATTGGGTTTAGAGATGAGTCCATAATAAACTCAGCTGCCTCTTGGTTATACTCCAATCTCTCAGAAGGAATATATACAGGATAACCTGTCCAACCTGTATCCGCTCTGTCATAGAGGACACTCTTCATGTATTCTCTAATTCTTGTTAGATAGTAAATTAGATGAGACCTAGTTACATCTTGATATGCTATAAAGTTACCTTCACCATCAAACCAGTCTTGTAGTAAACGGAATGATCCAGCGTTACCCATAGTAATCATGTCATAACGCACTGCTTTCATCACATCAGTAGCAAACTGTAATGTGGCGTTTGTAGTGCCATAGTAAGATACTGTTTGGTCGTATGCTCTTTGCTCAATAGCATTTGTATTGAATAGAAGTTGATTAGCAACTCTTTGGTCATTTTGTGTGCCACCACCGAGTGCTGCAGATAATAGACCCATCAATGTGTCTACAGCAGATGTTACGTTATAACATGTGCCTCCCTGATAATTTGTATTACTGTTATAAGGGAATGTTTTTGTAACACTACCAGTTAGATAATTTACATTATTTGTTGCTGCTTCTATAATCGTATTGATAGGAATTTCCATCAATGTATTAAGTGCAGATACAACCTCAGGGCATGTTAGATTCCATGAAGAGTTACTACCTTCTCCACCATTACTTGAATCATAAGTAACAGTTAAATCACGAATTGGTAAATCTGGAGTATACTTAACAGGCCATGCGAATGGTAAAGTATAAGACCTGTTGAGAATATTACTTGGGTTAGTCAATGTATCATTGAATATTGCCATCAAACTGGTAACTTCTGTTTCAACTTCGTCACCCTCAGTTCCTGTATATTCTTCGCTAACTAGACGATTACGGTAGTATTCAAGCTCACCCTTTATAGGCCATGCCCATGTAGAGGTTTCAATAACATCTAACTCACTATCAATCACTGGGTCATGAGGACGTGGATATACATGCTGAGATGCAAACTGGTCAGAAGAGCAACTCATTGTCAATGACTGAGGTGCAATAGTAATTTTATTAGCAGTTGTTAATGTATGTCCTGCAACTGTAAATGTTAACTCACCAGTCTCAGGAGTGTAGTATGCATTGGTTGGTGTTAACTGTGCACCACCAACAATTTGAATTGCATTACTATCTGCACTGACAAATCTATGGACATATCCACCACCAGTAATTAATGCACCTGATGTTGCATTTACAAATGTATGAGGATATTGTTGTCCTGCAGGAGATGCACCAATATGTACTGTAAGTGTGCCATCTTGTTTCTTGACTGCGCCAGTTAAAGCAGAAACGAATGTATGAGGATATTGCTGACCTTGTTGTGATGCTCCAACATCAACAGTAATTACGTTACCAACAACAGACTCAACAGGTAACCATTCTTTTATTGCAGGGTCATCTGCTCTTGGATATGAATGGTTTGTATTATTACCGTCTTGTGTGCAAGTAAATGTAACACCGTCTGGAGCAATCTCAACCATTGTATTTGCTCTTGCAACGCCATTTGATGCAGCACTAATAAAGGCATGTGTATATCTGCTGTCTTGTGCTGCTACTCCAACGTTGACAGTAAATGTATCTGCAGTATAAGACTTAACAAGAATCCACTGGTCATACCATGGGTCAGTTGTTCTTGGATATGAATGCTGAGTTGCATTATTATCCATTGTGCAAGTAAATGTAAATGCATTCTGGACAAACTTAACTTTACCACCAGTCGTTACGCCATGACCTGCTGCAACCACAGTCAAATCACCAGTGGAAGAATCATATGTCGCTCCTGTAGGTGATATGTTAGTAGGTGCTGTGAATCCAGAAACACTTGGTAATGTAAGACCTAAGTCACCAGTTGCAGCGTCATATGTTGCAGTTGATGGAGTATGTGCTGTGCTACCTACACCTGTAATACCGATTGAAGAATTATACGCCCAATCTGTAACTCTTGGATATGCATGGGTAGTTTGATTACTATCCATTGTGCATGTAAAGTTGATTGACTCACCTAAGAATCTAACTGTCTCTGTTGAGTGAATTATATTGTTATTTGTATTTGAAACCCATGTATGAGCATGCTGTCCAGTTGCACCCGCTACACCAACATTGATTGTGAAAGTATTTGCATCTGCTGCAGATACAATCATCATCTTGTTGTAATATGGGTCAGTAGTTCTTGGATATGTATGGTTAGATGCTCCACCATCCATAGCACATGTAAATGTTATATCTTTAACAATGACTCTATCACCTTTTTTGATGCCATGCCCATTAGATGTTAATACCATTAATCCAGTAGCAGGATCATATGTCGCACCTGTTGTTGTTAGCAGTGATGTGTCTCTGAAGTCATGGTTACCAATATTAAGCACCATTTCACCAGTAGCAGGGTCATAAGTTGCACCACTAACATCATATGTTGACTTAGGTGATGAGCCAACGTTAACTGTAAATGTGTTAAGAGCAGTAGGTTCTGAGTTTGCTACAGTGCCATTTGTCGCAGCAAATCCACCATCACCAGTATCTGACATTAGACCAGCCCCTGCACCTAATCCAGTAGCATCATTGATACCCCCAGGTGTTGTTGCTTGACCCATATAATTACCGTCAATCCATGCTCTTATGCTTCCTTTACCAACTGCTAAGTCTCCACCAATTTTAATTTCCCAAGTTATCTCATGCTCTTCGTCATCCATATATTCAGTAATATCTCCAATGGGGATATCAAGCATTGCAAGACCACTATCAGTTGTGTAAGTTGCACCACCAGAATATGACTGGTTGCTGTTTCCTGCACGAATTCTAAAGTATGTGCCACCATCTCTAAATCCAACCCATACACCTTGTGCAGCACCACCTAACTCAAATAGACATGCATCTACTGCAGTTGATGGAATAACAGTTACAACACTGAATACAGAATCTTCAGTTGGGTCAACACCACTGCTACTATTTTCTGAAACATCAATATTATTTTTCTTCTGATGAATAGTTCTAGTTAGAAGAAGATTTGCATTTCCATTAATTCCTCCTCCATCTACTAATGCTGTAGTTGGATTAAGAACTGCATTATAGAATCTTTGATATCCATAGCCAGCATTATCTGTGATAATCTGGTCTTTCATTGCACGAATAGCAAGGTCTTTTGCTTTATTAAATATCCAAAGTGTTTCAGTAGATTGACTGTTAACATGGATTAAAGCAGACCCACCATAACCAACATAGAATTCTGCACCATACTGGACGTAGTTATCACCACCATACTTAAGGTTGAATACCATCGCCCTTAATAAATCAGTAACGTCATGGACGCAATTTATAGGACCACCTGGGATTGATAATGATGGGTATTGAATTCTACCTAACGCTACAGCATTTTCAGCGATATAACGAATGTTTGCATCTATAGCATCACCACATTTTTGGTATATTGTTGTTCTAGGATTTTGCTCATAAGATTGGACTTGTGTTGTATCAGGCTCATTACCCTCAACATAGTCTCTACCAAAACCATTTCTAAACGCTAGTATAGCAATGTCTCTAGCAATCTTAAATGTTGTAATAGATGCTTCCCATTCTGACTCAATATGTTTTAGAGAATTATTTTCTGTCTCAACATATAATGCAGATGCATCATATATTTTTTCATTACAATCAAATAGGAGGTCATGTGATACAGCATCAAGTATATCAACAACATCATCTACACAATTTACAGCACCACCTGTAATTGCAAGTGCTGAATACTTAGACATATCATTCATAATCTCAACAGCTTCCTGTGCGATTATTCTCTTATTAGCTTGAATTGCATCGACAGCATCTACAAATCTATCATTAGCATTACGATTTACTTGTGGATATCCTTCTGTGTCAATAGTTACGGTATCATCTCTATATGCACCACGTGCTGTATATACAGGAGAATGGTAGTCATCTTGATATTGTGCAGGGAATCCTAGAGATGAAGCAGTCTCACCTGGGCTAAGTAATAACTGATTCACTGCTTTTTCTGCCAACATTTCGGCATATGCAAATGCATCAAGCATTGGATTTAATTCATTCTCTACATGTAGAATATTTTCTTGACCATCTAGATATTGGTCGACAACATTCTCAATATTATATGTGCCTCCTGTTGCTAAGTCACTAATAACTGCAGGAAGAATATGGTCTTTAAGGTCTCTTAAACAATATGGCTCACCATAGCCAGGCATGACTAAGTAATCATATTCTGTGCCATCAATAGTTTGTGTATATTTGTTTTGAATATACCCAACAGTTTCTTCTGCAATGTAATCTCTATTCTTCCAGATAGCAACACCACCATCTCTAAATCTATCACCAGTAGGTGCAAGGACTTCTAAGATATCATTCATTAATGTTGTAACTTCATTCTGAATTGCAGTAGAGGCAGGAGATGTAAAGTTATTTGGTATTCTTAATTTCTGTGTGTAAGTACCTGTAAGGTCAGTGCTTGTAGTTGTAATAACCTCATTACATAAAGTTGCAGCATAATCCCATGTATACAGAGTCTGTAAAATCTCTTGTTGGACATGCTTCAATTTACCACTAACTTCTAGATAAGTCCTAGCAGTATAAAGTGTATTATAGTTACCACCATCTGCAAGGTCTTTAACTAAAGCACTTAAAATATAGTCTTTAGTATCACGAATACATGTGCTAGTACCACCGTATGACTGTGTCGCCATAGTGTCCCCAGGAATTGTAAAGTCTGGGAATTGTGCTTGCATATATCCAACTGCTTCCTCAGCAATCCACTCAGCGTTAAGTGAAATAATTCCTGCAGCGTCACGATATGATGCTCTACCTAAATCAACGTCTTTAATGATAATATCATCTGTGCCATAATCTACCTTTCTAGCAGTAGCATTAGATGAGCGTTGACCAGTGAATGTTGCATAACATTCTGTAGTAGAAAGTATGAATGGTTGCTCACCATCTATACCTAGTGAAATATTTTGTCTAGTATAATCAATTTGTGATGGAGGACTAAATGTAGCAGTATAATCTGCCTCTCCTCTTCTCATACAAAGTAAATCAATATATCCAGTAAATCCTAAACTTTGTTGGAATGATGTGCCAACCCATGCAGGAGCATAGAGATAGTTGTTTGTGTCAGCAGCACTAGCAATAACATTACCATTAAGATATAGTGTTATAACGCCAGTTGACCTAACAACTGCAAGATGCTGCCATACAGTTGCTTGGACTGTGCCACCCGATACTAATGTACTAGTGCCATTCGCAACGCGAATTGTTGAGCCATCTAAGTAAACTCTAAGACCTGTAGCTGCAGATGTGCGTCTGAAATCAAATATATGCTGTGTGCCAGATACTGCATCGGGTCTAAACCATGTCTCTAAAGTAAAGTCTGCAGTGCCCCATGTGAAATCATAACTATCTGCTGCAGCAAGATATCCATTAGAAGGAATTCTAACTGACTGACTACCAACTAAAGTAGTTTTTCTTTCTATAACACTGGTTGTGCAATTAGTATTTGATAGTGTTGAGTTAGTAATAAATTCACCAGCTTGGAATGTGCCTGTAATAGCACCTGAGAATATCCACTTAAGACCAGTATTAATACCGATAGCAGATGTCACTGCACCTGAGGTCATACCCTTAATCTGGTCACCAGTTACAAATAGACCACTAGACTTATTCTGATAAGCAAGTTTAATAGTCCTGATAGTTTCACCATCAACAAATGTGCCATCAGTAATAGATGCTAATGCATTGACATTATCAAGGTCACCATGACTGATTGCTGTTGTTGCTATATCTGCTAAGGTTGCAATGTATGCTTGGACGTTTGCACAGTTTTGTATAGACTGATTTCTACCAGATGCATAGTTAGGGTCAAAGTATTCTGCCCTACTACCACCACCCAAGAATACTGCATTAGGTAATGCAGATATGAATGTATGAGTATATCCACCACCAGACTTAACTGCTCCTGTTGTAGCAGAAACAAATGTATGAGTATATAATGGCTCACTGTTTTGTGCAGCAACAAATAACTTAATTGTAGTATCAGTCCTTGCAATAATTTGTAGAGGGACGTTAGATGCAGGGTCAGTGTTACGAGGATATGAATGGTTAGTAGCATTATCATCCATTGCACATGTAAATGTAATGGAATCATCGTCTAACTTAACATACTCACCGACTGATAGGTTGTGAGCACCAATAGTCAACACCATCATACCTGTAGAAGGGTCGTATGTTGCACCTGTTGGAGTGTGAGATACTAATGGAGATGAGCCAACGTCAAGGTCAATAGTTGTTGCACCTGTACCAGAAATAGTAATAGGAGTGTTAAATGCAGGGTCACCCGCTCTAGGATAATCATGGAATGTCTCATCATTATCCATACTGCATGTAAACCTTATAGAATAAGGTCTAACAGTAACGCTATCAGCTGTAGTCCATGAGTGTCCTCCACTCAAGGTTAGGGTCATGATACCAGTTGTTGAATTATAAGTTGCGCCAGTTACATCTTTCTCTTCTAATTCTGTTGAGCCATTAGTATAAGGTCCTGCATATGTTGTTGGGTCTTTCAACATGTAACCTGTCTCAGAGACAGTAGCATTTCTCTTATAGTAGAGCAAGTTGTTGATTGCTCTAAACATTAAGTCTCTTGCTTTAGTAATTGCACTAATTGAAGGACCTTCCTCACCAGTTAAACCATTACTGATAGGACTTCCATCGGCATTAAAATACTTCTTAGTAAATTCTACAGTATTGTAGTTACCACCATTAGAAACATCCTCTGCTACAGCATCAATCATTAGACCAATATCACGACGACATTTAGTCTGGCCTGTAGTATATGTGCCGACGGTTTCATCAGGCAACTCTGTTAGATTACCATTGGTTAGAGTTGTATCTACAATGTCATGTAATGTTGTTATTGCAGCTTGCACATCAGAGCAATTATCTGTGCCATTATTTGATGTGTTAGCTCCTGCTGTGCCATAGTCATCATTAGGTGATGGGTCAGCAGTAATACCATGACCATCATAACCACCCTCATCTATCTCATTGTGAGGTTTAAATGTGATGCCAGTTAGACTTCCAGATGATGCAGTATAGTTAGCAGTGATATTGTTTATTATTGCTAACTTCATCCATTCTTTTGCTCTAGTGAAACCATAACGTGTTTCAGCAGATTCGTTATTTACATATACAAAGTTACCACTTGCATCGAAGTAATCTTGTGATAATTTACGTGTATAAACGTTACCACCTCTAAAGATGTCAACAGAGACTGCATCGATATAATAATGAAGGTCACGGATACACTTGCCTGGGTCAGATACTGTAAGAGATGGATATTGTGTAATCATCTCATCGTAAGCTACAGCAGCAATATAATCTTTATTAAGTTGAATTAGACGATACGCATCAGAATATCTTGACCAAGGATTTGTAATTACATCACCTGGGAAATAGAAGTATGGATGCTCAACTGCAATCTGTGCATCTGCAAAATCGATAATTTCTTGCTTATTACCAAGAATCATTGCAGAAGCATCTTTAAATCTGTTTTCTGCAGTGCCATGGAATGAGGAGTTAGGATTATTGTAATCAACTCTCTTATTGATTATTACATCTCCTGCAGATATTGTGCCACCAGATAATCCAGTATATACAACTTCCGTGCTTCTTACTTGCTCAAAGTCTAAGAAATCGTCATTTATTCTTTGAGAAGCATCATATAACTCTGTAGGTGTAATTGAAGATTTAGAAATGTCATCTACGATTACGTTAGGGTTTGTGATGCTAACAAGACGCTCAAACAGTAATCCGAAGAATGTAGAGCCAGGGTTGATAATTAACTCGTCTACAACGTCATTTGTAGCAGGGTCTTCGTATGGAGCGATAAATGTGATTTGACCAGCTATTTTAGACTTAGCAGAGTAAATATATTCGTTTAATCTTAAATCAAAGATTCCAGTCTCAAATTCTGGAGTACCTGATGTTTTACTTACAACAACACGGTCACTAATGACTCCTTGAGTATCAACGTTTGTTTCTTCAATAATTGCGGTATCCCCTTCTAAGTTAGTGATAGATTCGCCAAATTCAAAGATAGTTTCAGTATTAAGTAGAGTTACAGACTGTATAAGTGCTGAGAATAATTCTCCCCTTACAATTTCTTCATTAAGTTGGAATGTGCCCCCAGTTACGTTAATAACGTCAATATGTGCTAATCCACTATCAATAACAGTTGCAAAGGTGTCTGAAAACTCACCTTGCACTTGTTGACCTAAAGTTGGGAAAATACCAAACTCATTTGTGCCATTTGAGTCATAAAGTGCAATTCTGTAGATAGGAGTTGTAGTAACACCTAAAGTCCTGTAATTAACCTTAGATGGTGGTTTAGGTGGCTCAGCAAAAACGATATTACCGCCAACAACTTGATATGACTCACCTGGGGATTGGACAACACCATTTAACGTAATTAGTAACTGGTCGTTTTGTACGATGACTTGCTCACCTTCTACAGTGATTGGGAATTGCTTATCAATACCATTGAAAGCACCAGAGATGTCATCCATCTTTTTAACGATAGATGTCAAGATTTCTTCGGAAGATGTTAATCTTCTCTTTCTGAATAAGACTTCTGTGTTGTTATAGTCAGTATAAATTGGTTGAGCAGCACCAAATGATGTAATCTCGTTTACATTACTATAGTTGTTAATATTAACCTGTTTTGTAAATTCTGTGCCGATATTTCTTCCAGAAATGTCTTTACCACCAGTCAACTCAAGTTGACCAAACATATTGAATCCTGCAGGGTGATTATTTTCTAATACCTGAGTTTTCCACTCTGTAATAGGAATTTGAGACTTAACAACATAAGAGAAGTTTTGATAGAAGTAAGAGTCTTGAATCTTCTGGACAATCTCTGATGGTTTACCAACATCATCAATAAACCTACCTGGGGTGCGTGTTAGTGAGCCAATATTCAATACACCACGAGCAATACTGAGGTTATCGATAACACCAGCTGCCTTAGATATTTGACCTGTTACTCTTTCTCCTGCAGTCCAATCACCAGTATAATCAACAATCTTAAGAATCTTAGGACCTATCTGCCAACCAGTATTAGTAGATACTGTGCCGACTGCAGTAGCATTCTCAGGACTACTACCTTGATATACTTCTTCACCTTCTAAGAATCTAGATGTTTCTACAACAGCAACTGCTTGACCACCGAATACTTCAGTAAGTAATGTCTGACGACCACTACCTTGTGTTAAGAATGTGATGTAATCTCCACCTTGTGCTGATTGTAAAGTCAAACCAAAACGTAGTTGGTCAGTTTCTAATCCTGCTGCTTCTCCTGCTATAGCATAGTAAGTCTGTCCTGCAACTAAACTTGTTAAACCCGCACTACTTGGTTTTGGTAATTCACCAGTTGTGCTACCAACATTATCAGCACGGAATTGCACTTCTGCACCAGTTGTAATACCATGTGGGAAGTTAAACTGTAGATAGTTAAGGTCTAAGTTAACAACATAGTTGAATTCTGATTTTAGAGTTACAGTAGGCTCAGATGAATATCCTCCACCTGGGTTTTTAATAATAATCTCAGAAAGACGATTATTCTTAATTATTGCCTCAGCAGCAGCCCCTGTGCCTCCACCACCTTCAATTATAACTGCAGGAACTGAAGAGTATCCTGAACCTGGATTTGTAATCTTAATCTGTGCAAGTATGGATGTGTTGAAGAGTTGTAAGTTTACAGGGAAGGTAATTTCTGGTTTTAAAGTATAGTCATGTGAATATCCAAAACCAAATTCATTATTCTTCAATCTCTTAATCTTACCAATATTTCTACCAGTTAGGAATACAGATGCACCACTACCTTCAGAAGGAATAATAACATTAACTGCACCACCAGAACCTGCAAGTGTGCTACCTAAGATACCTGGGATAGCATCAATATCTACAGTTGCAGTTGTATAACCTTTTCCAGGATCTGTAACTGATGCACTTCTAATTGTGCCAGACCCAACTTCATCATCTAATTCTACAAGAATTGATGCTTTACCACCTTCTCCATCTCCATTAATAGGCACATCATAATAGTTTCCTGGGGCATATTCTGTACCTCCATCAGTAACAACAATCTTCTCAATTTGTCTAAATGATGCAATGTCACTGATAATAGGTAACCTCTGATAGAAACCACCTGGGCTAACAAGTTTAATACTATTAATAGGTCCTACTGCTCTTGTAGAAGTTGTAGAATAGAATGTATATGGATTATCAAACTCATCTGTAATGATTTCTGCAGATGCCCTTTCAGGTTCTTTTAATAATGGGAATTTGAATTGGAAATCAGTTACAATTTCTGATATAGTAAATGTACCTTGGAATGGAGTTGTAATAACATCAATAAATGAGTTTTCACCAACAGGTGAATCTGCTCCTAATCTAGATGGGTCAAAGTAGTATGAAATATTAGTAACTTCACCTAATACAGAGAATTTAACAAAAGGTGCATTAGACCCAGTAGCATCAATACCTGGGGTACCTACTCTTTCAATATTGTTAAATGAGTATTCTAGTTTATACTGGTTGTCTTGTGAGAATGATAGGTAGTAACCAAAGTTAGAAACATCTGATACATCAAAAACATATTGATGATTTCTAGTAAATTCTAAGGTTGGGTGCTTACCATATATGTTGACTCTAGCGATTGCATTATTAACAAATGCAGGTTCGTCTAATGCAGTTTCTCTAATAGCAAATGTAAATTCTCTAGACCCTATAAGTTGGTCGATAAAGAAACTACCGTTAAACTGATTACCTTGGAATCCTTCTGTAAATAGGATGTCTCCTGCTTTAAAGTTATGTGGACTATTTGAAGTTGCATATACAAATTCAGTCCTTACTTCACTCGCTCTTATAATATCTTTTTCTAATCTAGCAGTTACACGAATTTTCTTAACACCCGCAAATCCAGATATTTCAACACTCTTCTCATCAGCAGCAAGAGTTATATTACCACTATTAAGTGAAACAACGTCCCCAGGAATGTATGTTGAGCCAGGCTGCACTGCTTCTATTCTTACAGAATAGTTGTTACCCATATCATAGGGCATCACCCTTGTATAAAGACTAATTGCTTCTATAGTCTCTACAAATGTCCATGTTACACCACCATCTGTATCATCACCAGTAGTGTGTATAGGTGCGGTTGTGCCTGCAACACCACCACCACTGACTGCTACTTGATAAACATTCAACTTATACCATACACGTTGTCCAGTAGCATATAACAATCCAGGTACCCACTCAGGCATGTCTGACCCAAGATATTGAGGTCTAGGATATGGATGCTGTGTTAGGTCAACAGTAAATTTACCCGCATCATCAATGAATGCCCAGTTAATAACTCCATCACTTACAACACCAGTTGTGTGGACAGGTGAAATACTACCTGATGTGCCTGCTCCTTGTGCTGCATAGATTCTCTTACCATTGTAGACTCTATCACCTGTGTTATATGCAACACCAGACTGCCATGGGTCTTCCTCTTCAATAGTATCAAAATAAGTGCCTGTAATCTGGTTTACATCATTAGCAGTTGTGCGGAATCTATCAGTATTATTGAAATTACCATATGCCTTACCAATCTTATATTTTGTGCCAAACCCAGGATTCAATAATGTGCCTTCTGGGACATCCACAATCGTAGCATATGCTGATGTGATTCCTGCAGCGTTAAATTGTTGTAGTATACTGCCTTTAGTTAATTTTACACCTTGTGTAAATGTAAACTCTCTAACGTTATCAATTTTCTGGTATAGAGCATCTCTTAAGTAGAATTTGTTAACAACGTTTGCAGTAATCTGTAGTTGTCTACCCTGTGGTGATGGTATGGTAGATGTCTTAGTGCCATACTCATATTTGTCTGCTGTTAATGTATATGTGCTATTAGTAAGAGTTGATACTGTCTGAGACATATCAAGAATCTGTAATCCACCAGGTCCTACCTCCCATACACTGATTGCAGGGATATTAACATCACTCCATAGTGTATTAGCAGTTATATCTGTAAATGCATAGTTTGTATGATTAGTCAAACCAGACATTGTGTAAGTCCCTGCCTTACTGTGTAACCTATCAAACTTGAGAAGAGCAGCATCACTATTAGACATAGTAATAGGAATCTCAGCAGCAGGAGCAGAGAATGTTGCAGAATAAGGTGCTACATCATCAATTACTAAATCGTCAACATGACCAACATAACAATTAGCAGATGATGGGGCAGCACTAGGTCCTCCAACAGTTATAGCAGATAGAGATACATCTGTAGTGCTCTGATACTCAACTGCTAGGTTACCATTGATGTAAACTTCATACTTATAAAGACCTAATGATTCTTGACGTTTCTGGAATAAAACATGATTCCATGCTGCTCCACCAAAACCTGTCCAGTATGTTGCTGCAGTAGACCCTGCTACTTGGACATTATTAAGATGAATATAAACTTTACCATACCCAGGTGATGTTGAATCTCCATCTAATTCACAGAATAATTCTGAGCCAAGTGTTGGTAAAATATGGAATAATATTGGTTTATGGTTAGTTGCATAGGTTGTTGTATCCATAGCAAACCATGCCTGTGTAGACCACTCTACAGTAACAGTATTGAGGTTTGTTATAGCAACAGGTGCAGCAGAGTTAATCTTCATTGACCCTGTGCCAAACTTATAGATGTTGGTATCTACAGATATCTCAGATTGGTTTACATACTGCCATGTGCCTTTATTAAGTTTAGTGTGGTCAAAGGTTAGATTACTATCATCATTGAAACGGAAAGATGCTAACTGATTAGGCACTTGACGGTCTATAGCAAGTATAGGGTCACCTGAGTTATCTACAGAATGTCCTTTTGACTTAAATCCAACAGTTGCAGTATCATCGACTTTAGTTTCAGTAAGTATAGTGCCATTATACTTCATGTAAGTGATAACGGAATATCTGTTATTTTCAGACTCATCAACATCAGTTACAACAGTATAATTACCAAATGCATCAACAGTTATACCAGAATGGTGTATGTTTCTAAATGTTGTATTGCTGAGAGTTAATGTTTTTGCCCACTCCCAAGATGATTTTGCAGTTGCATATGCAAATTTATTAATTTGTATTTTATCAGTCTTAGAAGTAGCATTATTATAGACATCAAATATTAAGATAATATCACCATAATTATCTTTAACAAATTTTGGGTTTCTAACGTATCCACCAATAGCTGGCATCTGACGAATATAGTCAATCTCAATATTTGCTCCATCATAGTAGATTTCACCAAATATTAAATCATTATTCTCATCATTTACACCAGTAAAGAAGAATCTATCATTTGACACCCACATAACTTGTGTCATTTCTTCTGACCCATCCTCAGATGCAATCTTACGTTTCTCTACTAAGTTACCATCTATATCACACTGAATAATCCACATATCATTGGGGTCAGGTGAATTACTATCTGTATAACCACCAATGTAGATGCGTTTCTCTTGGTCTAATGCAATAGTAGTAATATAGTCTCTTCTTGTGCTACCAGATATACCAGCTATTGCTTTCTGCCATTCTAAAATACCATCAGGATTATTAGCATTATTGAATCCTGACTCAAATTTTGCTAACCAGACGTCTGGGTTGTAGACTGAGTTTTGGGGGTCATATGTTTGGCCTGTAACATAAATGCAGTCGTTTTCATAAGACGTATCTAGATACATCTTTATAAATTCAGCTTTCTTCTGATTTTGGTTTTGTGGAATGTAATATCTTTCCCAAACCTTTTGACCTAAGTCATCAAACTTAGCAAGGAATCCAGATTGGTCTCCATCAGTTTCAACAATAGTACCACAGATATATGTAAAACGGTCTTCGGTTGTTTGAATATCATTAATCTCTACATTAGCACTCGCTTCAAAATACTCTGCTAACCAGTAACGAGTTTTATTAAATTGTTGTGGATGTGAAATACGTATCTGTGGAGGATTTGCAGTATCGTATCCATTACCTGAGTTTATAATATCAACAGTATTAATATTACCAGTATTAAGTAAATTGATTCTTAGTTGAGCATCTTGACCTGATGCAGTAATCAATTCAAATGTTGGTGGGATATCAGCATTATATCCTGTGCCTGATGTATCAACAGTTAGTGATTCAATACCCGCAACAACTTTTACTTTGAATAGTTTGTTAGTATTATCGATAACAGGTGTTGAGTTAACGATGATTTCATCTTGTGCTCTTAACTCATGACCAATATCAGTTGTAATGACACCATAAGGACGGTCACCAATTATCTCCTTAGTATACTGCATAACAGTATTACCTTTAACGGATTCGATAATTGCAGATGCACCAAAACCACCAGTGTCAGTATCATCAAAGAATACAGTATCATTAACCTGATAAGACTCACCTGGGTTTTCAATAACAAATCCGTCTATCTGTGCAGATTCAAACTGTGTAGTTGTCTCAACTTCAATATCAACTCTAGATTCTGCAGATACTCTTGGGAAGTAATCATAAATTTGTAGAGTTGCCTCTTCTGACATCTCAAGTATTTCTTGTTGCTCATTAGCATCAATAATACCGTCATTGTTACTATCCTGCACCTCAAAGATAATAGGATAACCTTCTATCTCAGTTGTAAGGACATCTGCTTCTTGGTTAGGTTGACGGTCAACATCAATATCAACATTTACATAAGGGTCTCTAAATCTTACAACACCATCTGGAATATTCTCTTGTGTTGCACCTTGAGTGAAATTCCAATTATCAGGAAGTGAGTTAAACTGAGGTCCTAGAATATAAGGGTATTCTGGCACACCAGTGTCTGATGCATCAATAGTAATAAAGTATGCATATGTGCCATCAGGATACTCAGGTGTTTTACAGAAACGTCCATTATAGTTGTCTAAGTCACCTGACTGGAAGTCATAGAAGTAGTCAGCAACAAATGTCCCTGCAGCATATTCAGAAATTAAAGGTCCGTCAACTCTAGAAGGATTTGGGTTAGTTGCTTCATCATATACAACGTTTGCTTTTAATTTGTATGATGTACGTAATCTTCTAATACCACTGTTTTGGTCAGTAGGGTCAATGTAACCATAAGGACCGTATATTGGGTTACCATCAAATGCCCAACCTAATATTGGAGAATGTTGGAAATTAGATTCTAATTCTTGGAATTGTTGTGTAACAGGATTTAAAAATACGTTATCACCAACAACATATCTTAATTCTTTAGGGTCAGATAGGTGAGCATATTCACCACCAAACTGGTTGTTATATCCAGTAAATACATAACCTTTTGCATTATCATACTTAGATGCTAATTCATATTCTAAGTTTTTATTCCATTTAAAGACTTCTGGAGTAAATTCTGCAAGTTGACCAACTGCCTCTAGTCTAATAGTTGTATTACCTTGTGTATATCCTATACCTCTGTTTGAAATAACAATTCCCAATACACGTCCTTTATCTTCACCAATTGTACCTATAGTTGCCTTTGCAATCGCACCAAATCCATCTCCATTGATAATAACAGTTGGTGAAGTTGTATAACCACTACCTGAGTTAATAATAGCGATAGATACAATCCTACCATTGATAACAATGGCTTGTGCTAGTGCACCTTCACCCGAATTTACTTTTATAGTGGGAAGTGATGTATAACCTGTACCGAAGTTAGTAATATTAACAGATTGAATAGACCCTCTAACACTTGCAGTAGCAGTAGCACCTGTACCTCCACCACCTGTAATAGACACAGTAGGTTGAGTTGTATAATTCTGACCACCTTGCTCAACCAAGATTCTTGTTACTCTACCACCAGTAATAACTGCTTGTGCAGTTGCACCACTACCATTTCCTCCAACAATCGATACAAGAGGTGATTCTGTGTATCCACTACCTCCTGCAGTTACATCAAATCCTGTAAGACTACCATTAACAATAACTTCAGCAGCAGCACCTGTACCTCCACCACCGTTGATTTCTACAGTTGGTTTTGCTCCTGCATCATATCCTTCACCAGAATTGTCAACAGTAATCTGTGTTAATGGTCCGAATTGGACGAAATCACCAGATTTGTATCCCCATATAGATACACCGTTTATCCATGTACCTATAGGACTGTTGGCAGCAATATCTTGTCTCTCAGATATAGTTTCAACAATTCTAGGGAATCTTAGTAACTTTCTTTGGTTACCTGGGATAAGAGCAGACCCAGTAAAAGGTCCTATCTTATAGTTGGGTAATCCTGATGCTGCAATATAAGCATATTGGTCATTAAAGAAAGAGTTTTGAATATTAGTGGTAAATTCACTAACAACATTGTTAATAGAGGTTATATCTGACTTACCTCTGTTTAAATCAACAGATAATAGAATATTACCCTCAGGTATAATTTCTGTAGGGACGTTTAGTTGATATGAGAATGAAAAGTCGTCTAGACGTGCAGTAACAGTAAATGTGCCATTATAAACAACAGGGTTAGCACCATAGATGGTAACTTGGTCAGAAACAAGTAAACCATGTGGATTATCGCAAACTATAGTTGCTGTCTGATTATTAACACCACCTGGGGTAGCAGAAGTAACTTGAATAAGTTTTTTAACGTTATACAACCAAGAAGTTAATCTTTCGTCAATATCAGTCGCACCTAAGTTAGCAACTTTTAATTTATCACCTTTTAGATAGTATGACCCAGTATCGTTTAGTATTGTTGTACCTGCTTCAGCAATACCAAGAATTCTCATCTTACACTCGGTATCTGTGCCAAAATTGGTATATACGAAGATATCGGATTGGACAATTGTACCTGGATCCCAATCCTCTACAACATTGTTTTTACTACGAGTACATTCTATAAACTGGTTAAGTGACTTCTCTTTATACTGGACTTGCTCTACATCGTTAATTAATATAGTACCATTTCTTTCTGGCCATCCAATAGTCGAGTCAACGGTAATTATTTGCCCATCTGTAGATAAAGGCTCAACTAGAGTCGTTTTATAAGGAATCTTAAAGAGACCTACTAATGTTTCTTCTGATATTGCTAATTCATAGATTGTGTCAGTACCTTCAATAATAGTAATGACGTTTTCAATCAATGCGTTTGCTTGTTTGATGTTTAGGTCAACAGCATCAGCATATTGGACTACTTGGGAGTCAATTAGGTTAGCAGGGTCACCAGATATCAACTCAGCACGTAAAACAGTGTCTACGACCCATGTAGCGTTGGATGGTGAGATGATTTCGTCTCTTGGGTAGAATAGTGATACATTCTCACCAAAAAGAATTTTAAACAAATATTGAGTTGCTAATTCAGTACCTTTTGAGATATAGAAGTCACTAATATTTTTAATAACTTGTACAGGGTCTACTTTTGAAAAATCAATATCTAGAGTAGGTAAATATTGCCTTCTAAACTTATCAAATACTTCTTTGATAAACAGACTGTCAAGATTAGCAACAACTGCTCCTGCAAGGTGATTTGACTGTCTTAAGTTTGCTTCACTAGCATATACTTCGTTATGATAATTGTCGTATGTAACAGCACCAGAAACGCCTCTAGAGCACTCTAAAAAGGCAGAAGGTGAATAACCTATTCCAGGTTCTATTACGTCATATCCAGTAACTTCATCAAATCCAACATCTAAAGATGCTCTTGCTGCTTTTGGCTCAGCGATAAAGATTTTAGGAGGAAACTCAGTAGAATATCCACTACCAAAGTTTGTAATATTAATATCAGTAATTTCACCGTTGAATATAGTTGCTGCAGCAGTTGCACCAATACCACCGATAGGTTCGCCAAATCCATCCTTTCTATCGTCAACAATATACACAGATGGAGCATCATTGTAACCACTACCACCTGTCAACATCTCAATGTTGGTAACTGACCCAGATGCAACAGTAACATCGAGGACTTGAGCACCAACAGGGTCTATGATAGCAACTCTAGGTGCAGTTACATATCCTCTACCTCTATTGGTTATTTGTATCTCATATACTTGACCATCTTGGTTTATTCTTGCCTGTGCTTGTGCATTGATACCATCAGCAGGGGCAGGGTCAATATAAACAGTTGGTGGATTAGAATATCCACTTCCCATTGTTAATACAGAAATGCTGTCAACATTTACTCTTCCTTCACTATCAATCGTGCAGGGACTGATTGTAGCACCTGATGGATTCTTAAATGTGATTGAAGGGATAAAACTATAACCACTACCACTGTCATCTATAGTAATACTATCAACCGTGCCTGTTTCATCATCTACAGTTAATGAAACTACTGCAGCAGTGCCATTAGGGTCTGTAGGGGTTGCTACAACAGGTATAGGAGGGTTATAAGAGTTATATCCTTGTCCACCATCAATTAAGTTAATATTTTTAATACCACCAATCAAAGACCTAACAGTAGCACCACTTCCATCGTTAGAAGTGATTATTACTTTAGGGTTGAAGTCTAAACGATACTTCTCACCACCTGTTTTAGGAATAATTCTGGAAACTTGCCCTGCAGCGTTAACAGCAACAACAGCAGAAGCACCACTACCAAAAACAGGAGCAATATACTCAACAGACCTAATATCAATCTCGTCTGCTGCTCCAATCGGATTTTTGAAGATTACGGTAGTCTCAAAAACAGTATAATCAACATATGGTTGTTGTAATCTACCATTTTTCTGAATTACGAGTCCAATGTCAGATGTTGGACTATATGCAACATCATTTACACGTAATGGATAATTTTTTGTGCCTTGCCACTCTGTATAGCTAACATCGTCTAATGTTATAATAGGTTGGTCTGCATAACCGACCAAATATGTAACTTGAGTAAATTCTGAGTCGTCTGCACCACTTCTTGCTCTAGGTGCTACTGTAAATACTAAATTACTACCATTGATTGTATAATCAACATCAGGAGTCAACATATCGTTGTATGTTATGACTATTAGGTGTTGTGCACTAGGAGGTGCTACAGGAGTGCCTAAAAATGATAAAGGAAACTCTCTTCTTACACCATCAAACAGAAGAAATGGATTTTCTAGTTGTTGTTTCTTTTTATTAAATTGTGGATACGATACACCTGGGGTAATGATGGCATCAGGTCCTCGAGTCACAGACTCGTAGTAGATAACCTCATTATCAATCATTATCGAGCCATTTTTCTCGACAAATCCATCAATACTCTCTATTTCTATCTTTGTATCAATAGTGCTAATTTCACTAAGCAATAATGTAGAACTTGACAACGTTTTAGAGTTGTAGTTATCAAGATTGAGATAATTTAACAGATTATTCAGAATGTCATAAGGACGTCCTGTTTTCTCTTGAGATTTGTAATACTCAAAAAGAAAATTAACAAGTTGTCTATCTTCCTGCCTAATAAACTCAGGAAGTTGATTTTCAACTCTATCTGATACGTTGATATTCTTAGTCTGCATTATTACCTAGAAACAAGAGGTATCTACGGGATACGTAAAGGTATCGGAGGGGTAGTCAATGATATTTAGACCACTTGTGTCACCTAAGTTATAACCAGAGAAATTGTTAGGGTCAAAAGACGCAATCGGCAAACTCTGAGTGTTATAATCTATAGGATTGACTACTGGGTTAAAGAAAGTTGGGTCTACACCTGGGGGAATCTCAATAGTTGGAGATATTGGCATAACAGAGATTGGAAGTTGCTCTGTACCGTCAGGTGTTTGCTGAATAGCAATAGGACCTACACAAACTTCTCCACTTCCATAGTTTACAGTGCCTACAGCAGCATTTAAGACAACTTCTGTCTCATCTCTAGTAGTAACCAACATAAGATTGCCCATTCCATCGTCTCTGATGTTTACAGGCACTAAAACTTGTGTTGTGTCGTCGGTAGAGAAGACTGTGCTTGTTGTAGAAGCAGTAGTAGTTGTCCCAGTAGTCAAATTAACCAATTCTTCAGTATAATCAGTTGCATAGAATGTGCCAGACTTAACAACAGAGAAATTAGGTTTACATTTTTCACCTAAATTGCTTCCATTGCCTTCTGGGTCTCCTGCAAAGCTACTTGGGTCATAAAGTGGGTTACCAAAATTTAAACATTGTGTAAATACGTTACCAAATGTGAATTTATCAATATTTTGACCCAATGTAAGTTGTGTAACGTTACCAGAAATTGATGTATCACTATTATCGACCATTGCACCGAATTTTGACCCCTCAACTCGATTATTAAATCTGTCAGTCTGTCCGCTTCTGTTATATTCGTCGATTGACTGTAAAATTTTAGTACCTAACTGACTTCCAGTAAGTGCAGTGCCATTTGCGTTGTAATAAACGTAAACTTTTGGAATAATGTAAAAACTGGTTGGGTCAATGACCTCAGGTTGGATAGATGCAACTGCATACTTCCTTAAATCTTTTTCAATTTTTGCTTTTGTAGACTCATTCAGTTTATTTCCTGTTTTTGGTCTAATTGCAACGTATACCTTACCATATACAGGTGGAGATAGTTTCTCGCCACCGTAGGCGGTTACAGACGCTGCCTGTGGGTATATTTCAGTGACAATGTGCTCATAGTCAGATTCTGTTACAGCACGGTTTTGAGTTGCATATGCTCTAGGTGCTCTAAACTTAATACTTAATGATGATTCTTGGTCTTCACCTTGCTGACCCTTCTCCATTGTCATTGTGGAGATATTCTGTGGAGGTATCACACGACCATCAGAGTCTCTTATCTGTCCTATGAATGCAAAGTTGTCAGCACCGTTTGCTTCGACACCAAAAGTGGTGACATAACTCATAGTGATGTATTCACCATCAATTAAACGACGTCCGATTATACCATCACCGAAGATAACCTTATATCTTTGGTCATCAGTCTCTTCCAGATAGTAAACACGAGAGTTTTCATCAAGTCCTGTTACGTTTCCTGCTAGATTGTAAGTATCAGTTTCACTAGACTGAGCATTTGGTGAAATATCTACAGTTAACAATTCAGTATCAACACTTTCTGCAGGAATTACAAATTCCTGATTCTTAGTGTAGTCAACTGTATAATTATATGTTAATAAATTCCCTTGATATATGACAACGTTAGAAAAGTCTGCAATACCTGTGCCTGTATTTACTGGGACTTGAATATCTCTAGTCAAAGTAAACGTAAATGTGTCTAATGCGTTATCAGCGACAAATACATCTCCTTTACTTAATATGCAAAACTCAGGGAATGTAGTGCCATTTAATGCTGTAGTAGTTTGCACCTTAATATGGACACATGCCTTCGGTGCTTTAATTGAGCGAGGAGTGTAATTTAATTGTTTAGCAATTCTTACAATATTATCTCTTACAGTTGCAGATTCTAAGAACGCTTCATTCAATGCCATGTTAGCATTAAAAGCAGTGTAGTAAGTATTGTAAGCTAGAATATCAATAAGATATGAGGCAGCACTACCTTCAAAATCATAATCAGTAAATTCTTTCCTAGTTCTTAGGTAAGACCTGATTGATTCTTTTATCTCAAAGAAATCTAGAGAAGTTAATTGTGACGGTATAGCAGGCATGTTACGTCTTCTCTAATAGGAATTCTACGTTTTGGACTAACTCTTGTCCAACAATAATATAATCCATTGATATATCAACAGCATTATTATCTGGTGAATCATCAACTTTAACCTCTGTCACTTCAATACGAGGCTCTAGTCTTTCCATTGTATTGAATATCTCTGTACGAATAGCATCAGCAGCAAAGACATCCCATTGCTCAAATAAAAGTTTTCTGACTCTAGACCCAATCTCAGGTTGAAATGGTCTTTCGCCAAACATAGTCAGTAAAAGATTCCTTACAGATTGAGAAATTGCTCTCTCATTCTTCACAGCACCAAAATCTTTAGTAGAAGGGTTAGCATTTAACGAAATTGCTAAGTCCTTGAACCCTCTACTGACGTATTTTTCTGCTCTGAATTTGTAACTCGGCATTTACATCCTTTTTTGGAATATTTATCACTTGGGTAGTCGGTTATTAACGTTTTACCCTCAGCGATAAACCATTCTGCTCTGTCTACTCTAATCACCATGTTATTCCTGGGTATGAACAAGAACTTTTACAGGCGGTTACTATCGCTATAATCTATTTATAGGGTTTTCCGACTATTTTCCTTGACCTCTATATCTTTTTTTCGCGCTATTCCTACTTGTTGCCGAATATTTGGTATGTTGACCTCGTCCTTGACGAGTTTTCTTGGGTCTTACATCAGTATTATAAGATGTACCCATCATTCCAGTTTTAGTTGCCATAATTTAAGGTTAATTTACTAAGATGCTAACACAGTTGGGTGTCCAAATGCAATCATAGAGTAACAAGGATAAGAAAATCCAGGTACTCCGACTCCTAGAGGGTCTAGGATACGTGCCAGTGGACGTTTATGTGCAAAGACTGTAAGCGTTGTTGCATTACAGACTCTAATGTGACCAACTCCACCATTATCTTCTATAGTTAGGTTACTACAGGGGATAGGAGTTGGAATTGGACACACTGATTTGCCACACGGACACATATAGATTATTATATTCGTACATGTGGCAATGTGCAAGGTGAATGTATCACCAAATACCATAACAGGGATTCTGTTTACTTGCACCATTGCGCGATCTGGCGTAATAGGGAAAGTAGGTATCAGTGGTGTAGGTGGCCACCAACAAGTCTTATTCTTAATTACTATAGTATAAGGTATTGGTGGACTACCGCAAGACTGTACTGAGTGTACAGTGGAGGGTAAACAGAGACCATGACCAGTGCAAGGTAATCCATTCAATGATGTGACAGGTTTTAGAAATCCAAATGCCATTATTAAGTGAATTCTCCGTTAAGTTCGTTTCCTGCATTATATGGTCGTCCTGTAGGCACTTCTTGACTACACTCATCAAAGAATGGATTACCTGTATTATTCATTGCCCTTCCTAGTGCAACAGTACTACCAGTCAAATAGTTTCTTACAGTCATTTTACCATCATATGGTCCTAAACGCATATTATTGTTTTCATCCACACGCTGAGGGTTGATTGCAATCGACGCATCATTCACAAATGTTAGTCCAACACCAGTCCCACCACCACCTGTGCAACCTGTGCACCAAGGATTAGTGCGACCAAACGCAGTTATCTCCCACCATCTTTGTCCTGCAAGTTTATTTCCGCTTCCATCATATCCACAATACACATCTAGAGGTCCTGTAGTGTTACCGCTTCCGCGAGTATACGTATCCCAACACTCTGCACCTGGGTATGATCCGCAGTTTACATTCATTGCGTTGTATGATATAGAATTTCCACCACCATAATTGTAATTAGTGGAAGTTGTGCCTGACACATTACTACCCATCCATAGTTGTAACTGCTGCACCTCATTTAAACCAACACCAGTATTGTAATCATATGTATTCTCATCTCCACCTATAGGGATGAATATAATATTTGCAGAGTTACTAGGGTCACGGTAGCAACGTCCATCTACTGTGCCATCATTACAATTCCATACTTTCGCATTTCCGCTTGCGTTACTCTTTGGGACTACACGTCTTGGCGCAAGCACAGGTTTAGTTTGCTTCTTAAAGAAATTCATAAACGCTTCACCCTGCGCACCAATGGTCTTACCCTTAATTTCTAATGATACTCTATATGATGCAGACTCCTCTTCCGATGCGCAATACTTATATGGTAGATATCCATACGCTTTTTCATTATCACTGGCAGTCCTACTACCACCTCTCCTCACTTTAGTGATGTTGGGTAGGTTGTTAGTTAAGTTTTCCTCTTGTCCAACATCTAAGTATGCGCAAGGCATATCAAACCACCTTGATATATTGTATAATTTAGGTTGACCAGTTGTTATACAATTCTTTTTACCGAATGCACCGTATACATGTGATGAGTCATCGTTATATTTGTCTACCGCTTGACCAGTAGAGTATATCCCAGGCATAATATCCTTCTCAAACTTAGCAACACCTGGGGATATCTGACTCACATACTGGAATGTTTCCTCATCTGGGAGTGCGGAGGATACATTACCCCTTGCATCTATTTCAATACAGTCCTGTTTGATGTTAAAACAGTGCCTAGTCTCGTCCTGTGTCTGCTCTGCAACGCGAATGTAACTGTCTGGGACTGATACTTCCTTACCTCTAGTAATATCACCTAATAGTTGAGTTGTAAAAGACCTATTATCAGTGTCTTCGGAAGCAATAGAAGGTGCATAGTCACCTACAGCACTGAATGCCTCTGCCATTTCCTTCCCCATTGCATCAATAGTGACGTCACCATCGTCTACAGGGGGTGATGTAAACTTCATACTCTCTGGGTCAGTCACCATAACCTCTGGTAAGTTAACTTGATTGTATCCAGACCCACCATCTACGATGCGAATTGACTTAATAGACCCATATGAGTCGACTCTTTGGATTTCTAACACTGCTTCGCGGAATACTGCCTTCTCTTTATTCTTACTTGTGCCCTTTTTCTTCCTGTCTTTGATGTCAAATACGGTATATGTGTTTTCAATGTGCTCTTGATTCTCATCTTTTGACGATGGTGCGGGAATTGCCTTCTGAAAATCGGGATTCATCTTAGGTGACCACTTCTTTACAAACTTAGAAGTGTCAGATGCGGAGAAATCATCCATGACACGCGGGTCTATCACCTTTATAATAGGGTCTTTGTAACCTATTCCGCCATTTATAATCTTAATTTTAGTGATTTCCCCCTTATTATTGACTACTGCCTTCAATTTTGCCTCATCTAGTGTGCGATGAGGTATCAATGCGTTAGGGTCTATCTCCACTTTGTAGTAAGATATGCGTTTTGGGAACTCATACACCCCACAAAAGGCAGCTTTGTTGGGAATTCCGCGCCCTGCAAGCACTAATGCGGTTGCTCCTGTCTCAGAAGTGATGGTTGAGCCGTAAGAAAAGTCATTTCCGTTACCAGTTAGCTCCATCATACCACATTTTAGCTCATCTCCGAAGTAATAAACAGCAGCTAAGTCCCATCCATTGAGTTTTTGACCCCTTGAGAAGAAGTTTCCGTTGTTAGAGGTGTATCTAAACAGTATTCTTTTCGTTTTTGTGTCTATTTCAAAGAAACATGCGTTAGTATCCTCGTCTCCATCGTTAATTTTGATACGTGTTTCGTTAGTTTGCCATGAATCTTGACGTATTTCGTAAAAATGTGAGTGAAATGACAGATTAGGGATGCATGGGTCATCATCAGCATCACAACAAGGTGCATCATTGAGTACATACTGGCATGAGAAGACAGGACCATTCCAAGGATATGACGTGTCATACAAATAATACATGAATTGTGTGTCATAGGAGTCTTCAAATCCTAAGTAACGAGGTACCGCAGCCTTCGTTGCACCATTTAGTCCGTAAAACCACTCAAAGTTAGCATCTGCACTAAGTATTTCTACTCCATCCGTGCCATTTCCCCATCCTGCTAGCCCAGGTGTAGCTGGATTTGCTCCATTTCCTCCTGCATAACCCACTGGGTCAAACATTCTGTAGTTATTAAGACTATATCCAGGTCCTCCAGAGTATCTTCCGCTACCTGTATTGTTTTCATCGTAGGCATACCACCCACTTTTATCAATACACTGACCTGTAGGTCCTATATTACTACCATCATTGATAGTTTCTACTGGTGCAACTGGACTATCCTTAGTAAAACAATACCCTATGATGCCCTGATACACATACTCTTCGTCAAATGCTCTTGCAGGAGCAATGGGCCCACCTTGTAGGTTGACTTCTCTAGCAGGGTCGATAGTATAGAAGTTGTCTATATCCTCCCCATAAGTCACTCCATCAGGATTCTGATACTTGTAATGGTAGATTGCTGCTACATTCTCATTAGGGTCTTTAAATGTATTAGCATCTGACTCTGATGTAAAAACATATCCTATTGTCCTTATTAGTTTATATTGGTTTCTACCCTCTCCTACTGCTGACGGAGTGGCACTACCCACTGTAAGCATAGTATCATCAGGCCAGTAAGAGTAATATAGATTGAGTGGTTGAGTATTAGTAACCTGTTTCTCCATTGTCCAGAAGACAGGTTTACCACTACGTGGCTCTGCGTTATATCCTTCTACTACTGATTGCCATGATTCATTCTCATTACCGAAGTCTAGTTTAATTAGACCTCCGTCATCACTATACTTGTGGTCTCTCTTACTAGGGCGAAACCAACGGTGTATAGGACTTCTTCTAAAGTCACAGTAGTCTACACAGTTACGTGTAGCATTTGCTCCTATGTAATGGACTATATCCTCTCCTAAGGGATTACTCCCTGCTCCACTATTATTAAATGTTATCTGATAATCTGTCCCAGGTCCGCTATGGTTTGCATTAGAACGATACTTACTACTAGCAGGACGCTTATACGTTTGCTTAAACCCAGGTCCTCCTATGGGATTGGGAAAACTTCTACCTGTCTCCTGTATGTACGTTGCCATTAATTGCGGAGTCTTCTTCCAATTTATTTAGTCTCTCATATAGATTATCGAATAACTCCTTAAGATTACTATACTCGTCATTCCCAGGTATCTTATACTTTACCATATCCGCCCCAGGTGGAGGTAACTTATTAAAAGCAGTCTCGAGCACCGCAATGCGAGACGCTAAATTTTTTACTGCTTCACTTAGTTGTTTGAAAGACCAAGCAACCGCTTCCATCTCACTCTCAAACTCAGGGACGCCATTTTTTTCCATCGCGATTTTTTTAGAATTTAGCAGTTACACCTAACACAGTAGCATTAGGGTTTCGGGCTAGAGCTACTTCTCTTGCCTCGTCATAGTTACGTGCACGCACTTCCTCAAAGAAGATTTGTCCTGCTACGTAGAGTTTTACTTCGTGAATCATGTCGGTAAGTCCCTCCATTAGTTTGACCGCCTTAAGATAATGTTTCCATCTAGGTCTTCTTCATATTCTAGCACATCTCCTGCCAACCAACCAGTCTCCCTTAACAATTCCTCAGGAAGATTAACATAGGCATTCAAGTCATCATCCTCGAGTATATCAAGAGTGTATCGTTTCATACTGCTTAAAGTCATTACACCTTATGTAGTGTTTCCACGAATTGCACCCACACAACTGATTTGATATGCTACCACACCCTTATCATAAAGGTCTTCTATCTCAGATAAACCACCATAAGGATGATGCAACATGAATCCATTACCTAAGTATACACCACCATGATTAGGTGCTCTACCCTTAGGTGCACTATAACCACCACCTAGAGGGTTAGTGTATAGTCTAAACAATAGTATATCATTCTTTTCCAGTATTGTAAAGTCTACTCCACCATCATCCATTCCCCATTCTTTCTTGTATATCCACTTACCATCCTCTTCATTAATAGCATCATCAGTAAAAGCATATACCTTCCTAGCATTGAAGTCTATCAAATCCCTACCTAGAAACTCTCTATAGTAATCTCTTATAATCTCATAACAACCAAATAGTCTATTACCTGTCCATTTCTTACCTAATAGGTGTGCATATGTTTCTCTAAGTGCTAAGTAATCTTCTTCTCTATTCATCTTGGAAATGGTATTAACCCTATATTAGCAGATGCAGTGGTAGGTGTCAAGGTTAAATCAAAACCTATTGTAATTCTAGGAGTGTCATAGTCTTCTATTACCTTTACTTCATGATATCTATTCCCAGGTCCGATATAAACATTACCTATTTCATTCTTAATCTCCTTATCTTCAAACACAGTAACTGTATTATGAGGTCTGATAGAGATATAACCATGATAATCCCACTCATGATTATGCCATTTCAACACTTCATCAGGCATATGATAGTTAACCCATGACTGCATCCATACATTATTAGACTGATAGTCATAAACAATACCTCTCAACTCAGTGAATAAGTCATAGAAGACCTGAGTAGGAGAGGTTAAACCAAATATATTATATTTTCCATATGACCAAGTAGGGTCATCACCATCAAAGAATGGTATACAGTTATCTAATATATTGACCATTACTCTATGGTTGGCGGAAACAACCTTAGATTTATATACGCGACCCTCTAGAGGCATTTTTTATATTGGAAATTTTTTTATATACGATTAGAATAAAACTCTCGCTTTGGGATACTTTTGTAGGTTAGGGTAGTAAGTGAATTTAATATAGCACGAATTAACTGTTTTAACTGCCCATACTCTCTTCAACAGTGTAGTACATGCGTATGTATGTCTCCACTCCCCTGTGTGCTATGGTGTCGTGCGTCCTGTAGTGCTAGAGTATAAGACTTAAATGCCCCATACGTCTCCATGCCTGTGTAGTTAAATCTCCAAAAGAATTTCCTCCCTTTACTGTATATTATAACATCTACAGGGGTGGGTGTCAATAGGGTGATTTGGTTGTGCATAGTGCTGTATAATAGAGGATGCGGAGATCCTGGAACTCCGTGCGGTAAACTCTCTTATATCTCTTATACTGTGTGATTCCTCCCTTACAGTCCTTTTCTTGCTTTGTATGTCTTATTGCTCTGTTAACTGTGTTTACTGTCATATGAAATGGGGCAAGTAAAGGCAAAGCGAAAGAAAGCAAAGGCGGGCAAAGGCAAGCAGGGGCAAGGGGTCTTCTGTGGTCTGTGTGTATATCCTGTCAGTTGCTTGACAAAAAAATGTCCCTGTGTTACGCTCTAAGACAACAACAACTGCGAGACTTATACGACTCACTCCTATATTTATTTAACCATTTAATTCATTGCCCCACTCCCACGTCATAACATAATCCTTCCAGTATATACCTATCGCATAATTGCTGATACTGGGTAAATACTTCGCTTAGGTCTGTGTCTATTAGATACTGACACATTTCAATTTCGAGGTCTGCGGGTAAGTTTCCGCTATCATACAAATCTAAGAGACTTGCGAGTTTTTGGGGAAGTTGGTTTGCTGTTTCCATGCTGTTTAATAAATGAAGTGTGGACTTATAAAGAATTAATAACTAGATGCAATGCAATGTTAATTAATTTCGAGATGCCACACTATGTAAAAAATTTGGCGTCTCCTTGCGTGGGTATGGGTGTTAATCTATTGCTAACTCCATACCGCTTACGAAATCCTCTTTAACATTCTTGTAACCTACGAACCACTCATAGTTTTTCTGAAATACTCTCATACCATATGAGAATTCATCAAGTAGAGCGTTTAAGCGTGATTTGGTTGTATTTGACTGCCAACCGCCATCTTTGATGATGATTGAATTTCTTTTAACTGTTGCTATATGATTGCCATGTAGATAAACGTCCGCTTCGCCTTCCCATCCTTGCTTAACCATTGTATTGGATGAAGAGAAGTTGCTTCCGTTTCTGATTGCTGAATTCATGTCTCTTTCGATTTTTCTCATTTGGGGAAAACTCCTGTTTGTTGCTTATACTAATATTATAGTGTAGTTTTGATGCTACTGGGGTGACTATGTGCCACTTTGGTGACTGTCACCTTCTTGACATTACATGACGAAAAATGTATGCTACTGTGGTTTGCTCCATTTTCTGTTGTGCTTCAACTGGGTCAATGGTGTCTGTATCAACTCCATAGTATAAATCCGCCCATGCCTTCTCAATACAGTTGTTTATGACTCTACCCTTAATAAGAGTGCTTGGTCTTCCTTCTACGAAAGTAACATTGTATGTTTGGTTTGGATTGACTTTTTTCATGTTTCTTAGTTGTTTGCTTATATTACTATTATAGTGGGGAAAGTGTGCAACGTGTGTGAGTTTGTGCCACTTTCCCAACTGGACTACCTAACGTATAAATGTCCTCCTGTCCATGCTATATTTTTCCAGTTGAGTAGAAATCTGATATGCTCAGGTTTTTGAAATGTAAATCTTACTCCCTTTGCAGGTGCTTTCCATGATGCTGCTTTATACACGTCACCAGTATTTTTATCGATAAATGTATTTACTGACCCATCTGTGTATGCTCCGTTACGATACTCTTGTGATACCACTTTATAATACTTCTTACCCTCTATCGCTCTGAATTTCATTAATTTCGCTGTGCCTTCCTCTATCTCTCTTAATTGCTCCTTCGCATACTCTGATAGGTCTTGACGTCCTTCTGAGAATATTTCGCTGTTTCTTCTGAGTGAAGCAACGTGCTGTTGTTTGTAATTCTCTTCTAATGCTTTACAATAGTCTTCAGTATAAGACTTAACGAAAGTCCTATTGGTTTGCTTGACTGATTCACCGATTACTTTTGTTTGAGTCATGTGTGTTTGTTGCTTATACTAATATTATAATGGATTAAAAGAGGTGTGTGTGCTACTATGTGACACTAATACAACTGTCACATACATCTCCTAAAATGGGTTGCTCCAGTTGTATGCTTGATACTCTGTTATGTGTCCATCCTTCTGTAGGTAGTCAACATAATCATTAAATTCACATCTGCGTGCTACTGTGTCATTTTTTAGACTTGGATTCCATGCAACTGCTTCCTTCCACATTTGACGAAATTGTGCTACTGCTTCAACTTTTTTCATTTGATTATGCTCCCTGATAAACTTGGTTTGCAATTTCACGATACTGAGACCATGCTATTTGATTTGCTCTAATGTTACATACCTCTAGAGCATTGTCATTAATTTCAAAACCCGCTTCCTTCAGTTGGTTAACTAGGTCTTCAAAGATTGATTCAAATTGATTCATAGTTTCTCTGTTGCTTATATTACTATTATAATGGATTTTTACGCTCTGTGTGAGAGTGTGTGACAGTAATTAAACTGTCACATATCTTTCATTTACGATTTTTACTCCTTTCTCAACATAGTGCTTAGTCAAGAAATTTCTGTATCTAACTGCTAGATAACCGCCTACTCTTGCTATCGCTCTCTCATTGAATACAATTTCATCTATTGCCCATGTATCGTTACGAATAGCATCAACGAAATTACCCTTACTGTGGTCAAAATTGTTGTATGTCAACGTGCCACCATTTGTATTATAATTTAAATCCTCCATTGAGTGAGTATAATATACTGTTGCTATTACTTCATTACCGCAAAATATGTTGCTAGTGAAGTCGTTACCAGTATGATAACTGTTATGAATTGTGATGTCATTCTTGAGTGATGGTGATTCTCTCTTGTCGATTGCTTCAATAACTCTTGTTTGAAATCTGTCCATGTGTGTTACCTTGATTGCTTATATTACTATTATAGTGGGTAGTTTATGCTACTGGGGTGACTATGTGCCACTTTCTAAACTGTCATACACCCTAATGCTTAACTCTGCATCCTGTGTTAGTGTAATTCCTTCTTTATCAAGTGCTTTCCATATAGTATTAGCAATTTTAGAATGTTTGTCCTCTGGGATGCATTCCCATAAATTGATGTATCCATCAAATTCAATTTGTTGTTTCCATTTCATTTTAGTCCACTCTCCTTAGTTGTTTGTAATTATGGACGGTTACACGTTGTCCAGTCTCATCAATGAGAATGGTGCGATTGAATAAAGGTGTGTATCCAGTCTTATCAGTCTCACCTGATATGTAATTGATTAACACTTGCCATAGACTCTTTTTATATGTTACATTGTCACCTACACCAATTTGTTTAACTGTGTGGTATTGTCTATTGCACATTTTGTAAATCCTCCTGTGTTAATGAATCAAATGATGGATAGAAAATATCATCTAGAATTTTCTCGCTTAATACCTCTTGCTCATCAGTCATTAAACATCTATAATGTCTAATTGCTTGAAAGACTAATTCGTATTCTTTTCTTGTCATTACCAATTCCCCTTATTATATGATGTTAATACTGAGTAAGAGTAGTTAAACTTATCTGTAAGAATGTCTCTTACTCTCTCTCTGTCTAGTGAATCACCATCACCCCATGTGATATTTTCAAAAGACTCATCCTGACATCTATCTAAGTATAGAATACTAGCGTGTCTAATATCTTCCTTAGTCAATGCTTCACCCTCGTAGTATAGTGGGTATAGTGGGTCATTCTGACCATAGAATGAGTCAACATAGTCAACGAAATCATCTAATTGTCTATGTGCTGTGAGAATTGAAAGAGGTGTCATAATTCCTTGATTGCTATATTAATAGTATAGTGGCAAATTAATGCTACTGGTAAAAGTGTGTGACACTAATATAACTGTCACAAGAGCGGTTGCAATTTTACTCATAGGTATTCAATTTCTCCATTTTCAACTGCTTCCATATATTCACACATTTCTGTGTGTGCTTTATCTTTATCTTCTTGCCATTGACTCCAACATAGTTTTCTGTTAATGTCAAATAACTCATTTAAGTTAACACCTTCGAGGTCAGTCCAGTTACTAACGTAATCCAACTGTGTTTCATCATATCCACCAGATTTGAGACTTGGGGCGGATATAAACTCAAATGCAATATCAATAAAAAAGTGCCTACCGAATTCTTCGCTCTCTATTGTTTGAAGTGGTAAAAACTTGCCATTGTCCATTGCAAGATAGTCTTTAAAAATGTATGTCCTCATAATACAAAACCTCGTAAATCATAATCAAAGTTGTCAACATCATAACCTTTTGATGCTATAGTGTCAAGAATAATCTCATTAATGGTTGCTCTATCTCTTCGAGATAGTAATTCATAGATGTCGAAAGAATCGTCCTTGACTTCTAGAATTTTAACTTTAGGGTCATGCATTTTGGACTTTCTCCCATAGATTTGAAAAATTTGTAATCCACTCACTTTGCTCAACTGTCATTACTGATAAATCTTGCTCATCAGCACTCAATTTTGGAAGTGAGTGCTTAGTGAGATATGCTTCATATAGGTCACATAAGAAGTCTAATGAATCTGAGTAAATCATAATTAAATACCTTTTACTGAGTTGGATAGGTTAGTTTCTGTTGCTTGGCAAACATTGTCAACTAGGTTATCGAAAGTTTGCACATCCCAACCTTTTTGCTCTGCAACATCATTTGAGTATGCTTCCATTAATACTTCGTATAGAAAACTATACTGTGATGATGTGACTTCAATGTTTAATCCTTTTTTCATGTTTCTCTGTGTGATTATATTAATATTATAATGGATAGTTTACGCTATGTGCATCATAATGTGCCACTATTAATACTGTCACATACTTCCTTGACTTCTTCAACAATTTCTGGAAGCATATCTCCCCAGTAGTCCTTACAATCATTAATAAATGCTTCATCAGATTGACCTTCAACATAATGACTCATATCATTATATACATATTCAACTAAATCTTTAGTTGACATATTATCAACGTATCTATCAACAAATAAATCTCTTAATTCACTTAGTTGTTGATTTGTTAATGAAAGTTGCTCTTGCTTCATGATAATCCTTGAGTTGTTTTTGTAGTTTGTGATAAGCGTTAATTAAGTCTTTATTATTCTCTTGGACTTCTTTGTCTTCATCTTCTGCTATCCATTGAAGTGAATCAGTAATTTCAATTATTTCATCACTTGTTAACCATACTGCTAGTTGCTCCATAGTTACCACTCCGCTTGGGGTTGCTTCGCTCTTGCCTTTTCTATCTTATCTTCTTTTGCTGTTTCAACATCAATTAAATCAGATAATATAGAGCATATGCGGGCATTTTTGGATAATTCTGCTCTTTGTAACTCTAAGTCCTCAATGTCCTTGATATTATAATAGTCTTGGTCAAGACAATCAATAATGTAAAATAATTCTTCCTTAGTAAACATAGTAATTAATCCAATAGTTTTTCAAAAAATGTTTCGATTTCGTTAGGTAACTCATTCATCATGCCATTATCCCTAAGTAAATCATATAATTTGATGAGTTGGTATTGCTCATCCCATGTGATTTCATACTTATTCATTGGCATAACTCCTCAAATCGTTTTGTTGCTTCCTCTGCAATTACTGGTAAGTAACCATACTGAGAGTTTTGCTCCATTGCATATAACTGGTCATCAGTTAGATTATTCTCTTTACGAAAATCCTCCCATGACTCATCATAACAAGTTTCTAGTAATGTTTCGTGATGTAGTGATGACATTGATGTCTCCTTAAGAATGATTATCAGGTTAAAGGTATCCCTTAGCACTTGTTAATGTAAGCATTAACCTGATATATTTAATATACTGCATTTTGAGTGCAACGTGTGGAATGATGTGACACTAATATAACTGTCACACATTTATCCCACATATGCTGTTGCAGGGATACCTTTAACAAATATCTCATCTACAACTCTCTGTAGTCTCTTGACTGTGTGCTTACCATGATTCCTATGAATAGGTATAGTTACATAACCAGTTGGTTTACGATAGAGTGATAACTGACCCTTAGGTATAACACCACTAGCAATGTCTCTTGCATCCTTAGGATGTAATCTAATTACTCTACCTACTGTTTGTGCCATTTCGACAACATTTAGATTTCTCAATAATATAGCATGAGTCAATCCACTTACATTGATACCTTCAGATAATATAGAGTAATGAAACACTATAAACTTCTTAAGTGGGTCTTTACCCCATTTTGTAAGTGTCTCAAAGAATTTCTCTCTGTTGACTTTAGTCTTATTGACATATGCTCCAAATTTACTTGTTATGTGTAATACGTTATACCCACGCTCGGCAAGTTGGGGCAATATATCAGTCTCCACTAGAATGTTTCTAAGGATACGACTGCTCGGGACTGCAACTAATACTTTAGATGATGCTTCAACACTTAGTCCGTCTAATATATCTTGGACTGCATCACTATGCACTAAATGTGGATTCTTCTTATCAACTTCATGTGAAGTTGTGAATGGCACAATAGTTGGTGGTATGATGCTACCGTTATCAATAAGAGTTGGTGCAGGCACACTCTCTAATACATGACCGAATACTTTACTGTTATTCATACCTCTATCGTGCTTATGTGATATACGAGGTGTTGCTGTAAAAAAATACTTTTGGTCACACTTCATAGTCATATCACTTACTGCATTAAAGAAGTTTTTAGTGCAAGCGTTATGTGCTTCATCACAATACATCACACTCACTTCAATACTAGGACTAGATGTAATCTTATGTAATGAATGATATGTTGTGAAGATGATTTGATTCTTGACACTACCTAAGTGCCACTCTTCAATCATATCAGTTTTAGTTGTGCTAGTGTGATGTGTCTCTCCACTATGGACGTGTAAGACATCAACATTATCAATATGCTCTAAGAAATCTGCTGATAACTGATTTGCTAGTAGAATACGAGGGGCGACTACAACAACAGTTTTGAAGTTTGCTTCAAATAACTCTTTAGCGTGCTGTATCATTATAAAAGTCTTACCGCCACCTGTAGGCACAATAATCTGACCATGATTAGAAAGTTGCATTGACTGTAGTGCTTTCTCTTGATGTGGTCTTAACCTAATTGGCATTAATAAACTTTAACTATTAATATAATAACCCCTAACACGTTGTTACGCATTAGAGGTTGTGACAGTTTGTGAATTGGTCTATTTGCAATATACTTTATCAATCTTGCATAACTCATCAGATAATCTCTGATTTCTCTCGCTCCTATCAATTTTAAATGATGTGCGAATGAGAGTTAAAAATACAACTCCTATAAAAATGTATAGTAAATAAGGTTTCATAAATCGTATTGATAATCTTTAAATGTTAAATCGTGAATATCTAAATCTCTCTTTAAATCAGCAATGACATCTAATAATACTTGATTAGTGTAGTTATTTGCAAATTGTAATGACTGGCAACCAAGATCATTTGGTGTTGCTTTGTCATTCATGTCCATTGCTTTCTTCAACTGTGTAATTATATTTGTGAGTCTCTCAACTCTCAAACAAACTACATCAGGTGTGCTATGCTTTACCATTAGGTCTATCCCTATTAAGTGGTGAATTAAAGTATTTGTTGTTAGCAACAAATAACACTACAAGTGCTGTCAATATACCACCGAAACCTATTAACAATATAGGTGAGTGTGGAAAGTCATAAAATGGTACGTTGCTCATAGTATTTAATTATATTAGTGAGAGGAAACAAAACCGACTGGACTGCTTAAGTTCGATTTAAAAGCGTATGCATAACAGGTCAAGAGGTGCTTCACTTCTCAAAGGAAGTACTAACTCAGTTATGGTATCCGCTACCTTGAAAGTCTTATGTCAAGTGGGTTTGTTTCCCCATTTATATAATAACACAACTATTTGTTTTTGTCTAATAGTTGTGACGCTTTGTCAACTGTCATATCATTCTCCTCAATATATGTGTAGATGCAACCTAGACTAACTCTATAACTATCATCTTTTGGTGCTTCACCTCTATGTGTCAAGTATGAATCAAATATAACAATTCTCCCCTCTTTAAATGGCACTCTATCCACTCCTATAACTGTGTCTCCCTCATGTCCATGAGCATGATATATTAATGTTTTATATCCCTCGTCCTTGATGTCACAATCTTTATGGTTAACTCCATCTTGTCCTTTAACCTGACCATTGACCAATACTCTATTAACATTCGTGACTTGTCCTTTTAATAGGTCATTCATAACACACCCATTAAGATATTGGAAAAACCATATTCTTAAATCTTCTGGTATTGTCCAGTCTTCGTGCTGTATGCACATATTACCAAAGAATCTCCCACCTTCCTTATATGATTCTCTACTTGAATTAGACCATGATACTGGGAAATTCTCAAAGTATGTTGACATACTACTGACTATCCACTCAGGAAAATAGTCATCAATAACTTTGTAATCCATACCTCTAAGTTTCATTGTTTAAATAATCCTCTTTTGCTTTGAGTTGTTGCTCTCTTGCTTTATCGAGTATGTCCTTTAATTCTTTAGCATTATTAATTCTCTCTATAATAGAATCCTCTAAATCGTCTCCTAATATCTGACTATTATATTTGTGCAATGCCTCTAGCATTTTATCTGCTTTCTTTCTTGCATTTTCTCCTTCTACTGACATTTGTGATATACCTCTACAAATGTTTCACAATTCATACATTGGAAATTAGATACAATGTCATAATCCTGTGTGTAGTCATCTAAATCGTGGTCACCACCCCACACTAACTCACTACCACAATGCCAACAATTAAATCTTTGTTGCTGTTGTTTTCCATCTAGTGAATCTAGGTCTGCTCCATTTCTCATGATGTAATCTCCTGATAATCCCAGTTTTTATCTATTGGCACATCCACCCAAAACCAGTAATCAGGGTTTTGGATAGCACTTAGAAACCACCTATGACTTCTTTTATGCTCAATGTGACAAATAGAATTACTGTTTAAATATGTAGCATAGGTGTATTTTGCTTTCTCACTCTTAGGTGTGACTCTACATTTTTGTCTTAACATAATCGAGTGAGCAAATTATCCAATAGTGGTCTGACTCTATCCTCACACATTTTGTGATATGTTGGGTCAATCTCAAATCCTATGAATTGTCTATTCTCTTCTATACTTATTTGTGCTGTTGTGCCACTACCCATGAATGGGTCAACAACTATGTCTCCCTCATTGCTCCATGTCTGAATATGTCCTCTTGCTAACTCCTCTGGCATTGTTGCAGGGTGTTTGTATGAGTTTTTGTTAGTCTGTCCAAATCCTCCACAATTCTTAATTCTCCATATATTATTTCTTGCTCCAAACTCTTTGATAGCATTGGTCTTATTCTCTCTNATTATTAACTCTCCATCTTTTCCTCTACTTCTTGCTTTACCCCATGATGTTGACCCTGCCCACTTATTAGGTTTATCCATAATAATATTATGTGTNTTGGGTCTCCCTTTAGATAGTATGAAACAATACTCAAACGCTTGACTATATCTAACTGACTTTGCTCCACTTGCAAATGCTATGCCAGTCTTCTCATATATCATAGTGTCATGTAATCTTAAACCACATTCATCTTTAAAATATAATGCCTGTCTAAAACTACTACCTGTTTCACTACCATCAACTGTAGCGTCTCCAACATTCCACATGATGACACCACCGTCTTTTAATACTCTTGTTAATGCTTTAGCAACATCTTTAAATACATTAAAATCCCACTTACTGCTATCGTTGTAAGTCCTCATGTCATCATATGGTGGTGACGTCACACATAAGTCAATAGAATTTGCATCAAGAGAATTTAATCCCTCAATGCAATTCATATTATAGGTCTTATTCAAATCCATAAACTTTAGTATCCTCTGAATTATACCACAATTACTTGTAGTATGCAACCAGTAGGTCAGTTGGTAGAGGTATAAAGTGTAGTTTCTTTACTGCCTTCTTGATTTTACCATACTGAGATAGTATGCAACCCTCTTCATCATTGAGTAACTCAAGTGTTGAGAATGAATCCTTACGTCCTGATGATGACTTCCATACATTAGACTCTGTTAGGTCAGTATCGATAACAACCATACCAAAGTTATCAATCTTATTGTTGTTGAAAGTATATTTGATTGACCATACTAAGTTAGTCTTTGCACCACCGAAGTGAGAAGTCTTGTTACCAGTAGCGAATGATGCCTTGCTCTCTCCACCCATGAGTTTAAACTCAACTGGTGTGTCATGAAACTTATAGTCATAACCTGATACTTCCTCTCTAACACCATTTAAACCTAATTGCTTGATGCCTGCTTCAATGACGTCATTGACAATATACTGGAAAAACTTTGTAAAGTCTGCTGTATTCATAGTATCTTTGTAGTCTTGCATTGACTTACCATAGATTTCAAATGTCTCAAGATACTTGTTTGTCTCGATAATTGTCCATGTTGTTAGTTGCTCGAGGTCTCTAACAATCTTTGCTGTTGTGTCTGTATTTGTCTTTGCTACTGAATTGATAGTCATGTGTCTGTGATGTTTATATTATTATAATACACAATATTTTACGCTGTGTGTAAAACCATGTGACACTTATTCAACTGTCCTACCTCTCATTTATTGGTGGTAACATCTCATTTCCTGGGTGGTCATTGGTTTTTCCACGATAATTTCTTTTATTTTGAAAGTGTGTATCCTCTATCTCTAATTCATCCCAATCTTGTTGACGACATATTACATTTACTTCTCTCTCTCCATTTCTGTATGTCTCGTCAGGTATTTTTCTAACACATATTGTAATGTATTCTTCACATATGAATGATATTAGACCCTCGTCATGTCTAAACCTGACTGGCATACCAACCTCTAGGGATTTTAAGATGTTTCTAATTTCCAACGGAATTGCCTCTGATAAGAAAATAGGTATAGTCATCTAAGATTTAATTTATCTGCTATCTCCGATATTATAACACGTTGTGCTTCAGTTAATTTTCCAATAGATTCATAAGTATCCTTTTGAAATAAAAATAGTGCCTTCTTGATAAGGTCTTTCTCTTCTCTTGAGAGAAGTGCTGATTTTAAAGAATACATAACTGACTTGGCATTTGATTCTATGAAAGCATCATAGTCGTTACTATTTAACATAGCACATTTTCTCCCATATTGTTTTAACTGTGTTGGGGTCAAAACCTACAATACCCTTATCCATAACAGGTGGTTTATTATTCATTTCGTGGTCTGTGAATAATTTTTGTCTGGTCTCGGGTGTCATATACTTGTATGCCAACACATACCTATTATATAGAAACTTGATAGTGCTAGTCCTTCCTGTGTGTGGGATTCTACCATCAAAAACTACAACTCTACCCGCTCTGGGTTGTATCGCTCTCCTACAGTCTAAATCGTCATCAAAGAATATTGTTTCTCCACCCCATTGTGGATTCCATACTGGATTTAGATATACTAATATTGTCCTATTATCTTCAACAAAATAAGGTGCATCTACATGAATTCCTGGGGAATTTCCATACCTTAAAACATTAACATATGATGAGTATAAATGGTCTCGTGGTGGTAGATTTGGTATCTTTGTTTCTAGGTAAGTTAATATATCTAAGTATAATTGATTCTCACTACCTTGTATCCCTGCATTTTGCCAATAATCTGGGTCATCAATAGGTGTGAAATTATAGAGTTGATGTGTCCAATACATACCATCTAACTCTAAGTTAGGATTATCTTTTGTTGGCACATTATCAGTCCTTGTAAATTGATACGGTAACAAAACAATCTCTTGAAATAACTCTTCACTAATTAAATTAGTGTCATATACATTTAATATGTTGTCTGTGTAACTCATTTGATTTTATACCACTTTCTATCTTCTCCCATTATCCCACCTAATATGGATGCCATTG
>NHFO01000062.1 GCA_002170235.1 Flavobacteriales bacterium TMED113 | reverse complement strand
TATGAATAAAAAGTTCATTTTTAATTTAATCAATAGAAAGGCTGAATTTCTAAATAATTCTTAAATGTTATCTCAAATTAATACAGCTTAGTTAATATTAATTTGTAAAACATCTGAGAATCGCGTGGTATAACAAGGTGATTTATTCTCTTTTTTATGCCTCCACCTTGATTGAAAGCCTTGCGAAGCTAAACGAACACTATCGGGACCGATAAGCATATTAACTTTATCAAAAGATTGCATCAATTTTTTCCTTTTAGGTCTATCAATATTATCAAATAATGATGCTTGAATTTCTGTTTGTGATACAATACCTTGTAAAATTACTCCTGCTTTTTTATACATACAACCTTTTCTATAAACTATATTTAATGCTTTAATAGCCATACCTGACATTTCTATACTATCATTAGTAGCTGTTGGAAAATTTAAGGTAATACGTGGATAATGTTGCCGGTCGTTCGGTTTAAATCGATTTGTATTCAAAAAAACTGTGATTCTATTACAGCAACTTTTTTGTTTCCTAAGTTTAGATGCCGCAAGGTTAGTAAAGTTGCTTATAATTTCACGTAATAAAATTANATCACTAATATCACTACTAAATGATCTAGAAGTACATATATTTTTCTTTGGTCTATTTACTAATTCTATATCAAAACATTTCTCNCCTTTTAATTCTTTTTGAATGCGAAGGCCATTAATAGATAAATTCTTTTTCACCCAACTTGATGACATATTTTTAAAGTCTAGCGCTGTATGCACTCCAGAGTATTTTAACATATTACCATATCTTCTTCCTATACCCCATAATTCTTCAACAGGAAAATTACCTAACACTCGTTGAATTAAATGGTCCTCTAATATAAAGACACCTTTACGAGTATACTTTTTTGCTATATAATTAGCTATTTTAGCTAAGGATTTGGTTCGACCNAAACCAATAGANATTGGTATACCTGTCCATTTCTCTATTTTATTTTTAATAAAAATTGCTCTATCTATGGATGCGGAATCTGAGAAATCTAAAAAAGCTTCATCAACAGAGTAAANTTCAACTTTCTGAACTTCTGACTTTAAAATATCCATAACTCTACTAGAAAAATCTCCGTATAAAGGAAAGTTAGTGGAAAAAAGTTTAACATTTTCTTTATTAATTAAATGGCGTATTTTAAAAACAGGCTGACCCATTTTAATNCCAAGCAATTTAGCCTCATTACTTCTTGCAATAACACAACCATCATTATTTGATAAAACTAAAACAGGCTTGTTTTTAAGGTGAGGCTTAAATACACGCTCACAAGAAACATAAAAATTATTACAATCTGCTAAACCTATCATACAAAGTGATGTATTGCATGAGCTACAACTCCAAATAATTCAAANTCCATATTTTCATTAATTTCAATGGCTNTATGATTTTTATTTTCGGGTTGTAAAAACATTTTATTATTAAATTTTTTAATTCGCTTTACGGTAAATTCTCCATCTATATAGGCTACTACAATGCAATTATTAGTAACTTCTAATGACCTATCAACAATTAATAAATCTCCATTTAATATACCTGCGCCTAACATTGAATCTCCATTTACACGGACATAATAAGTAGCAGATGGATGTTCTATTAAAAGNTCATTTAAATCTAACTTTGAATGCATGTAATCTTCAGCTGGAGATGGAAAGCCTGCAGAGACACCACCATTAAAATATGGCAATTTATAAGCTTGATCTAAATCNGCNGTATAGATTTCTAATTCTTTTTTTTTATGTAACAATTTTAATTTCATCAAATGAATATAAAAGTATTAAAATATTATTATTAAATANTAATAAAAAACCTTCTTATTTAATATTAAAAAAAAAGTATATTNATTTAAATATGANANCATTACTTGTACCTATAATTATTACTTGCTTAACTCTATCGGTTGGTTGTGAAAAAACTGAAAGTGAGGTCAACAATGAAGATGAAATTGAATTAATCACTCATACTGTTTTCACTGGAAATTTCTATTATGANCCTCCAAACATTACAATAAATNTTGGTGAACAAGTTAGATGGATTAATGACGGCGGTCTTCACGATGTAAATGGGGAAATTAATACATTAACAAACCTTCCATTTGGTAATCCTGAAATTTTTAATTCACCATCTACATCAATTGTAGGAGCAGAAATATATAANCATATTTTTAATATTCCAGGCACTTATAATTANGACTGCTCTGTGAGTGGCCACGCAATGGCNGGTATGGTGGGANCCATTANAGTTAAATAAGAGAAATGGAAGATACAGGTAATTTAGACGAACTTGGGATTGGGCATAAAAGCATAAAAATAAGATTATTTTACATTACATTCTTCTTTTTATTTTTAGTAATTGGTATTGTAATAACTCAAAATGTAGAAGGTTCTGTTTTGAGTATATTTGGCTTATTTCTTGCTAGATTAATAGTGAGTTTTCTTTATAGAAATAGTTATAAAAAAACAAAAAAAGAAAAAGAGGAAGCTAATAAAAAAAACTCAAAAGAAAGATTTGAAAAAATGTTTGAAAATAATAGCAATACCTTTGGAAGCCACGGATTATAATAAAAAATAATTATTTACCAATAGTGAGTTAAAAATTAATATGACTTTTGTTTATTTGTGAAAAAGTTATATTTGTATAAAAAAACNATGAGAACTTTAATAATTTTTCTTTCTATTCCTTATTTAATTTTTGGTCAATTATTTACGGTTGACAATAACTATATCGAATTTTCTGGTTCATCCTCGGATTCTGAGTTTAGCGCAAATACATATCTAAATACTTTAGCAGATATAAATATATCATATCAAATAATTTCTGACTCAATGCCACTTGCTTGGGATTTTCAAAACTGCTTTCCAACATGTCATCCCATAAACACATATTTCATAGATGTTACTTCATTTGAAGCAGATACTAGTATTTACTTAAATGGGCATTTCTATCCAAATAATGTTCCTGGTGAAGGCTTGCTAAAAATGGAGCTTGAAGCAAACCATGGTACATTTGTAGATACTGTAATATGGAGGGGTGTAGCCATGGAAGAAACTAGTATTAAAGAATATTTGAATAATTCAAAAAAAATTAAAAAATTGACAAATCTTAATGGACAAGAAATTACAAATTTAAGCAATGAAAATATTATTATAATTACCGATCAAAATAATATAAGTACTATATACTATATCTTAAAATAATTTAACTATGAGAAAAATAATACTAATATTAATCATTCCGTTTCTAAGTATCTCCCAAAATATTAGTCAAAATCCTATAAGTGATATTTCTTCAGAGCAATTTTATGGCTGCATAGACTTAGATGAAACTCTTTTAGATATTGTATCTGTTTTTGGTGACACTTCACTTTTAGACGGTTTACTCGGATGCTCTGAACTTATTCCAACTTTAGAATCGGGAATTCTTTCAGCGTTTCTTCCCTTCGATATTCCTCTAGATTGTAATACTGATTTAACACCTTTTGGATATTTAGACATGGATATGTCCGATGTATGTGAATGTTCATGTCAAGATTATTTGAGCTTATCAAATGAAAATCATAGTAATAAAGAAATTTTTAAAACTATAGATTTTTATGGAAGAGAATTTGATGGAAAAGGTATTTACTTTGAATTATACGAAGACGGCACAATTACTAAAAAATATAAGCTCTAATAAATATTAATCATATAGAAACATCATTTGAAAAAATTATTCAAGAACTTAACGTACTTGATATTAGCAAATATTCTCAAACAAGAAATTATATTAATGGTAATGTAACAAAGCTATCTCCTTATATTTCTAGAGGACTAATTTCAACTAAAACAGTTTTCAATAGCCTTATTAACAGAAATATAAATCCCAAAAATGTTATAAAATTTATTCAAGAACTGGCTTGGAGAGATTACTGGCAAACAGTCTGGAAATTTAAAAATGTTGATCAAGATGTTAAAAAAAAACAGACGGATGTAAATAATTTTGAAATACCTGAAAATATTTTAAATCATAAAACTGGCATTGAAATCATTGATCAATCAATAAAAAAATTATATAATGATGGATACATACATAATCATGTTAGAATGTATATTGCGAGTATAGTTTGCAACANAGCTAAATGTCATTGGAAATTACCATCTAANTGGTTTTATTACTANTTATTAGATGGGGACNTGGCAAGTAATAATTTAAGTTGGCAATGGGTTTGCGGTGCAAATAGTTCAAAAAAATATTTTGCAAATCAAGAAAATATCAACAAATTTTGCTTTACGAAACAAAAAAACACTTTCCTAGATAAAAGCTATGAGGCACTTATTTCACAGAATATTCCTAAACAACTTGTCAGAACAAAAAANCTAGAACTAAAATTTATATTTAATCACAAAAATAATATATCAATAAATAAAAAACTGCCCACTTTAGTATATAATTATTATAATACTGACCCTTTATGGAGAAATGAAACGAATTATAACAGAATATTACTAATTGAGCCAAGTATATACAAAAAAAACCCTGTTTCTGANAGAAATATTGATTTTTTAATAAAATTATCTAAAAATATTAAAAATATTCAATTATTTTTAGGAGAATTTGATGAATTATACTCAAAAATTAAATATAATTACGTTCATTTTAAAGAACACCCGCTCAATTATAATTATAAAGGATTGTGCGACAGTAGAGATTGGTTGTTTTCTAACAAGAATTACTATCCATCTTTTTTCAAATTCTGGAATGCTTCCAAAAAAGAATTAGGTCTATAAAATATAGCGATGGCTAATTAAAACTATTTATATTTATATAAACATTTTTGATATGAAACATCTTATTGGATTCCTCTTATTGCCAATTATGCTTATTTGCCAAAATAATAATTCCTATACATTTTCGGAGCCTATTATTGTAAATAACAATCCTGATCTAGGACTTAGCCGACCGCAAATAATTACGCAAAATAATGGAAACCCTTTAATAATGTGGACATCGATTGATGAGAAAAAAATATATGTTTCAAGATATGTAAATGGCGAGTTTAATGAACCATTACTAATTTCAACGCCTGATTTAACTTTTTATGGAAACCAAAATTATGGACCAGAAATTGATAGTAATGATGATTATATTGCAATAGTTCTACATAATAGTATTGATAACCAAAACAATATTTACGTTATATACTCTACTAACAACGGAGAAAGTTTCTCTGATCCTATTAAAATTATAGAAGAAGAAGCAATGATTGAGGGAGCTGGCATCAAAATAGACCCTAATAACAGAATAATCCTAACCTACGAAACTTTGACAGATGATGGTGAGGTAAAACAGATGGTTGGTTTTGGAGAGTTTACTCTTTTAGATCCCGGAATTAACTTTACAAATTTCACAATAGCCAATCTGAATACTGAAGGCGTACCCTGTGAATGTTGCCTAGGAGATATTGCTTATAGTAACGATAATGTTGTATTTACTTACAGAAATAATATTGATAACATTAGAAATATGTACGCATGTACATATAATAATGAGAAACAAATATTCAACGCAGGCTTCTCAATTGATAATTATAATCAATCCTTATCAGTATGCCCTACAGAAGGACCCAGAAGTTTAATATTAAATAACTATTTGTTTACAACATTTAAATCATATGCATATTCACCTGCAAGAATTAATGTTTCTATGTATGACTTTATAAATGAAGGCTTTCAAGCTCAATCTACAGTTGACTGGGGGGAAGGATTTGGTGTTCAAAGTTTACCAAAGATTGCAAATAATAATAGCCACATTGCTGTTGTTTGGAAAGAATTTAGGTACTACAATATTGATGTGTTCATTTCGATTTTAAACTCATATGAACCTAATGGCTCAAATTTAGAATTTACAGAATCTAACTCAATCAGCTCGTCTGAGCCTAATTCCCAACAAGCTGAAGATTTTATTAATGTTGATATTTGTGGGTATGATAATTACTTCCACATTACATATTTAGATTATAATAATAGAGTGATTTATTACAGAACATACTTTCAAGAAAATATTAATAATTCATTTGAATATAATACAATTAAAACCAAAGTAAAAACTATCGACCTTTTAGGTAGAGATAGTCAAAATAAAGGATTTAATATTGATATTTACAATGATGGATCTATAGAAAAAAAATATATAATTCATAAATAATTATTATATGAAAACAATACTTAAAATTATTTTTATTTTACCATTGATTATTCTATCACAAGAAAATCAAGTTATAATTGATGGCCAATTTAATGATTGGGAAAATATTTATTCCATTAACGATATGCCAAACGAAAATTATGAGGGTGTTAACTTTACTTCTATTTCTGTCACAAATGATAATAACTATTTGTACATACGCTTTCAAACAGAAAATGAAATTGATTTGCTTGATATGGAATTTAATGGCGAAGAATTGTATGATATGGAAATCTTTATTGATACTGATAATGATGCGCAAACTGGATTTATTCCAGCATATAACGAAAACATTGGATGCGAATTAGGAATTATGTTTAATGGGCGTTATGTCTGGTATAATGAACCAAATCCAGATGTGCAAATATCTTTATATGATGTTGGGATATTTCCCGCTCCAACTGTTACATCAAATCAATTTGAAATAGCAATAGATCTTAAATCGGAGTATGATGGCTCTTTATTATTTCCAAACCCTGAGATAAAAATTCAGTTAAGAGATTGGATCTCAGGAGATAATATTCCTAACATAAACTCCGAAATTATTTATACAATAAACTCAGATCCAACAGAATTTAACTCTATAAATCTAGATAAAGAGAACGAAAACCTTATCAGACTTACAGCATACAATGTGTTATCTAACGGTTTTAATGATACTGAAAGGGTCGATAAATTAAAAAATACTCTTTTTGCATTAAAATCAGATATTTTTGCTTTTTCAGAATGTTCTAACACTTCAACACAAACTGTCAAAAATATTCTAGATGAAATATTGCCAATAAATACTGATGAAGGATGGTTTGTTATTAAAAAAGATAATGATGATTTAATACTAGCTTCAAAATTTCCAATCATTAATGATTGGCCTAATGAATCGATAGGTATTAAAAAAATGCACCCTTGTTTAATTGATTTACCTGATGAAATTTATTTAAGAGACCTTTTAGTAATTAACGCTCATATGAGTTGTTGTGATAATGATACAGCTAGACAAGAACAAGCAGATGACTTTGTGAATTTTATTTTAGATGCAAAATCAGAGGGGGGCGTAATTGATTTAGATGAAGACACTCCATTTGTTTTATGCGGAGACTTAAACTTAGTTGGCCTTTCTCAACAACTAAACACATTGATTTCTGGAGAAATCATAAATACTTTCATTTATGGCACTGGTGGCGGAATGAACTGGTCTAATAACGACCTAGCTTATGCAAGTTGTTTACATACTCAACTACCAACCTTATACACATGGCGGGATCTTAATTACTCTGTTGGGAGCTATCCATATGGAATACTAGATTATATTATTTACTCAAGTGATGTGATTAACGTACATAAATCATTTTCATTAGACACAGAATTTATGCCTCAAAAAGAATTGAATAATAATAATCTGAACTTTAGCGACTCTAGGGGTTCTGATCATCTAGCAATTACTGCTGACTTTAATATACCAATACTTTTAAATGAAAATAAGAACGGAAATATTTTTAAAAAGGTTTTAAGTAAAATAAATATATTAGGTCAATTTAAGAAAAGTGAACACCATCTATCAATCAATATTTACGATGATGGTTCAATTGAAAAAAATATAATTCTAAAAAATTGACTATATTAAGTAAAAAAAAATCATGAAAAATATTATTCTAACTATAATATTCCTTTTAGGAAGCTTTTCTTTTTCTCAAGTTGAACAAGGAACATACTTATGTAAATACTATAAAGCATATGATGCTGAAGATGGGGTCTATAATTTATCAGAATCAGAATGGGTAGATGTAACGTTTTACTTTAGCTCCGATTTCTTTACTGTTGAATTTGAGGGTGAAGAGGAAATTAAAATTTGGTACGAGTATATGGGAGAGGAAGAAATTGAGGGCTCTGTTTGTGATATTTATGAAACCGAAGAAGGAGGGGAGCTAGCGATTGACTACGATAATCAGATATTTAGTTACTATTCTGATTACGACGGATCAACCTATCTTTCACTTGAAGAGTTTTCAAAAATTGAAATAAAATAAAATTACATAAAGAAAATCCAGAAAGCAGTTCTGAATTTTCAATATTCGAATAACTATCTCCAAAATAATTAATCTTTAATTAAGATAAATACTCTGGTTTTTATGATCATTTGTAAAAATTAAATTGTGCTTATTTTTATTAAAATCAATTAATACTATATTTTTTTGATTTATGGATATGGTGTTAAAAATAGAATTATTTAGGCTTATTTCTTGTTCTTGATATTTATAATCACTGATTTCAAAATACAAATATATATCATGAAAATCATCGCTAAATTCTTTGCCAACCCAATTATATTCGTATAAAATATTATCAAAAAATATTTTAAAATGATTATTAAAATAATTTGAAATTAGCTTATTAATTCGCTTACTCTCACTAACGTTTTCTATCTCTATTTTTTTTGATTCATTTTCTAAAATTGCAAGCTCTAAGTCTTCAATAGCAACTTTTATTGTTATTTCAATTGATTTAGTATTAGAATTATAGAATAATGTAGTGTGAGAAACGTGATACTCGTGTGCTAACGAATTAAATGAAAATAATAGTATATAAAGAAAAACACTAATCTTCATTACCAATGGTTTTTAAATTAGCCCTATTATTTCTTTGCATTAAATTTTCATTAGTAATTGTACTTTGCTTATAAAGTTGAAATCTAGTTGGCTCAACTCTAGGGGGCCAATAATTATTATTTCTATTTACATCAGCGGTTTCTAAAAAGGGATCTAATGTTACTGAAGCTAGTTCCTTGTCCAGGATAAAAACTTTTGATATTTTTTCAGAATTTTTTTTCCATATTTCAGCAGGAATTCTAATTTCTTCTTTTTCTCCACTTATATATTCAAACTCTAATATAATTGGCATGACTAATCCACCTTGATTTGAGAACTGAATTTCATAATAATTCCTATCAGATAATAACAACTCTCTTTCCTCTAAATCAAGAGTTTCTATATAAGAATAGTAATCTTCAATGTCTAAAACATTTGTCGAATACGGATCATAATAAGTGTAAAAATCTACTGAGTTAGAATCAGTTTCCGAAACTGTATTTGGAATAGAAATTAGGTTTCTAATATCAGATATGTATACCTCACTTTGCTCTTTTTTATTTTTTAAAATAGAATTTTCTATTTCAGGGTTTTCAGTGTTTATTTTAAACCATTTTACTTGATCTAAAGAAATGTCAACGTGATCATTAGTGTAAAACCAACCTCTCCAAAACCAATCAAGATCTACAGCACTAGCATCTTCCATAGATCTGAAAAAATCAGCAGGACTTGGATGTTTAAACGCCCATCTTTCGCAATAAGTTTTAAAAGCATAATCAAATAGTTCTCGCCCCATAACAGATTCACGTAAAATATTTAGTGCAGTAGCAGGCTTACCATAAGAGTTGTTGCCAAATTGCAGAATAGATTCAGAATTAGTCATAATTGGAACAATTCCATTTTTATCCCCTTTCATATATTCCACAATTTTATGAGCCGGCCCTCTTCTAGAAGGAAAGTTCCTTTCAAATTCTTGCTCAGCTAAATATTGAACAAAAGAATTTAAGCCCTCGTCCATCCATGTCCACTGGCGTTCATCTGAGTTAATAATCATTGGGAAAAAATTATGACCAACTTCATGAATAATTACACCAATCATTCTATATTTTGTTCTTTGAGAATATGTGCCGTCTTCTTCGGGTCTGCCAAAATTAAAGCAAATCATAGGGTATTCCATTCCAATTCTTTTAGCGTGAATTGATGTTGCCTGAGGATAAGGATAATCGATAGTATATTTAGAGAATACTTTAAGTGCATGAGCAACTGATCTAGTTGAATATTGTTCCCATAACGGGTTTCCTTCTTTTGGGTAATAACTATGAGCCATAATTGTTTTATCTCCTATTTTTACTGCCATTGCATCCCAAATAAACTTCCTTGAACTAGCCCAAGCAAAATCTCTTACATTCTCTGCTTCAAAAACCCAAGTTTTTTTTGATTTACCTTTATTTTTTTCATTTTCAATGGCCTCGTCTTGTGTTACAATTATAACAGGTTCATCGTAATTTTTTTTTGCCTTATTAAGTCTTTTAATTTGAGTTTTAGTTAAAACCGAGGATGAATTTACCAACTCTCCTGTTGCTGATACAATATGATCGTTAGGTACAGTAATACTAACTTTATAGTCTCCAAATGGAAGAGCAAATTCTCCTCGTCCTAGAAATTGTTTATTTTGCCACCCTTCAACTTCATTGTAAACAGCCATTCTAGGAAAAAACTGAGCAATTGTATAAATAGCGTTTCCTTCTTCACCGAAATACTCGTAACCACTTCTTCCCCCTATTTTCATTCTATCATTTATATTATAATAATATTTTATTTTAAAGGAAAAGGATTGACCTTTTTTTAAACTCCTTGAAAGATCTATCCTCATCATTGTTTCATTAATTACATAATCAATATCTTTTCCACTTAGATCTGTAACCTCTTCTAATTTAAATCCGCCATCAAAATTTATTTTATCATGCATTCTTTTTATAGAACTAAAAGACATATTATCATCTAAACTACTGGTGCTAGTAAGTTGACTGTGGGAATTTTTAGCCCTAACATTTTGATCAAGCTGAATCCATAAGTAATTTAAAGCATCGGGTGAGTAGTTAGTGTATGTTACCGACACCTCTCCACTCAATATATGATTTTCCTCATCTAAGTCTACATTAATTATGTAATCTGCCTTTTGTTGATAATATTCATGTCCAGGCGCACCACTTGCTGTTCTATATACATTAGGGGTCGGCAGCTCTTCATATAACTGTTTAAAGTCACTATTATTTAAATTGTCTTGAGCTTTTAAACATAATGTAAATGACATTATTAAAATGAAAATCGAAAGTGTTTTTTTAGTTGACCACATAATATTTACAAAATTAAATTGAAACAAAATTATAAAAAGAATTATATAATAAATATGTATCTTATAAATACTTTAAAACATTTTTTTATGAAAAAATATTTTTTTTTATTTATAATTCCACTTATTACTTTTAGTCAAAATGATCTCAATAGAAAATTGGAGTTAAATAGCACTATAAATACCGGTCTTTCATATTTTGGAAACTCTCCAAAAACTAATATGGATTTTGGAATAAAGATAATGTACTCAGATAATGATAATATAATTGAAGATATTGATAAAATTGGCGTTGGTTTTGTTAGTTCATTTATTTTTGACTCTCAATCTCAAAATCAATTTAGAGCCCACGGTGATATTAGCTTTTTAGATTTTATATTATATTTTGAAGATGATAATATAGCATCAAGTATAACTTTTGGCTTCTTAAATAGAGATGATAATAATATATTTTATGATAACGCATTTAGACTTATATTTACACAACAAATATTTGAGAGCTTGAATGTTCACGGTGGTTTTTATTTAGACAGAGATAAAAAATCTGACAAAAACACACGCCATGATTTACCTATATTTGGATTAAGCTTTCAATTTTAATAACTCATAAAAAACTATTTTACATTATGTTTGGTCTATTTAAGAAAAAATCTGAAAAGGAAAAACTAACTGATTTATATAATAAGAAGAAAGAACAAGCTTTTAAATTATCTAAAACAAATAGAAAGGAAAGCGATAAATTAGAAAAAGAAGCTAATGATATACTTGAAAAAATTGATGCTATTCAAAAAAAATAAAATTTACATCTATTTAATTATTATTTTAACTCTTTTTTTTTCATGTTCGGAGAAGAAAAAGTTAAACAAAATTGAAAATAATTCTATAAACAAATTATCAAACGATAACAAAATCATTCGTTCATTTGATAAAATAAAAAGCCATTAATATTACTAAAATAATATACATATTTATTTTTCCTTTTATTGTTTTTTCACAATGCGATAACTATTATCTTATATCTTTTTCTACGGAGATCTGGGCCAATGAGATCTCTTTTGAAATTATGAACTCAAATGATTCTTCTTTATATTATTTTAATGGTTTTGAG
>NHFO01000061.1 GCA_002170235.1 Flavobacteriales bacterium TMED113 | reverse complement strand
TGCACATGCTGAATCACCAACACGGGCAAGACTCTTACCACCTGCCTTCACAGTTGAGGATCCTGCGTTCACAGCAGTAGTATGTGGAACACAGTCTTTGCCAACAAGATGTGTATGTGTTTGTAAGGCAGATCCATCAGTCGCTGCTGCTTTACCGCCTATAATCACAGTCTCTTCTCCAGATGCAATAGTAGTTACACTAGTACAACCATGACCAGTATTCACTGAATCTCCTTTACGTGCTGCGTTCGGCATCATCATTCTCCAATGCTATCTGTATACTATCGACAAACTTACCCATAGAAAGATGTAAAGTGTTTATCGATATAATGTCATGAATCATCATGATCTCTCTGTACTCATCTTCCTGCATAACGTCCTAAGATATCTATTTTCTTATATAAGTCATTCAGGGTCTGAGTCAGAGTCAAGTAATCCTCCGACATAGGTGGCTTGTACATCAACTGGAGGTTCTCTAAACTCTTCACTTTCTGTTCCAATTTGTTCAACCTCTCGGACAACTGCTGGAGTTGCTCGTTCAACTGTGTCAGTATTAATTGTTGCTTTTGATCCATTATCTACACCTGCATAACGTTTAGTGGCAGCATTCTCAAAATCATCACAGAAGTGTTCGAAATCTTCCAATGCCTTTTCATAGTAATTAAGTTGTTCTTTTGTCATAGTCCCATACCCTTACCGAAACTTGACACTGGTTTACCTCCTGACATACCTGGCAAGTCTGCAAGGGGGTCATTTACAGGATCACTCTTGAACCTTGAATCTAATTCGAATTGTTCGAATCTTTTCTCCAAATGACTCAGACGGCGATCTATTGATCTTTCTACGTCATTCACTCTGCTTTGGAGTTGCATCATCTGCATTAGAATCTCACTTGTAGTAACTTCTGCCATGTTTATAATATGATTATAGTAATTATAACACCCTCTGCGAAACTTAACCACTGTATCTGATAGTTTGATAACCCAGTTTTTTTCTGAAACCATCTAATGCTTTTCTTATGAAGCATAGCAGTTCCGATTCTTCTTTGGTTAAACCACCTCGCAACCTTCTCTGCTTTACTTAACTCTCTATATGCCATGATAAACTTTTTGGGCGATTTTTTTGCTGGAAAATTTTTTCTAAAACTATGGTTTTAAAATTTTAATTTCGTAATTATATTTATCACGCTCTGGGAAACGTTTGTAGGTTAGAAAGACGGTACTTTTTTCGCACGGGAGGGGGCATCGGGGGCATATCACAAAAAAACCCTGTCGGTCGGACAGGGTGTGTTAAACTCTTTAGTAGTAGCAACCGTTGCGACTGTCGCCCCAACCGTTTCTAAAATACTCCTCACGCTCTCGGTCTCTGCACTGTGGGTCGCCGAGATCATCCATGACATCTTGTAAAAAATTCACGGGTGAGACTTCAACTGTGTGAGGTGCGATACCTGCACATGCTCTGTCATGCTCTGCGGTCATCTGAGCAAGGATTGATTTCATAGCAGCAATGACAACGGGGTCTTTACGTGCTGCTTCGTTTGTGAGAAAGATGTTTTTGTTCATGCTCTTATTATAGAGGATGTGATCTAGTGAATCAAGAGAGCGTTACACTCTGTTATATTTGACTAGTTCACACCTGATGCCAGCACCTTGATAAAATGCGAGCATGTCCAACGCCTTATCCTTGGAAGAGAATGTAACGACTCTCCCATTGCGTTGGTCGGTTGCTGTCCAGTAGCGAATGCTCATAGTTAATTAAAAACGGCGTTGGTTTGTACTGTTGAGATCAGAACAGAGTCCTGTCTGAATTGTTTTTTATACACTGCTGCTATACAGTGCATACTCAAGAGGTGATCCTCAACCTCATGATCAGGACACTCAAGATAGAAAATCTTGGTGTTTTCAAGTTCACCTTTCCAAAGACCCTCGCCATCGATGAACGTGCCATACTCAAAATGTGGCATGATCTCACGCTTGATGAAATCGTTCATCATTGCATCAGTAACAGTTCCGTTATCTGGAATGTTGCGACCCATGATTAGTTCAAGTCTTTTCAAATGGTCTCCCTTGTGTGTATACTATTATTATACACAAAAAAAGCACCTCGTGGGGTGCTTGTGTACCAGTTCGTCAACTGGTCTATAGGTCTTCCATCATCTCCATCATTTCATCGTAGTCTGCCATAGTCCATTTCGCCCCGTCTGGTGTTTGGTTCATTCCCATGTCTGACATCTCCACAATAAAATCAAACCAGTCTTCGCATCGTCTTGCTATGTTGTATAATCCCTCGTCGCCACCTATCCACAATGCACAATTCCAAGTCGTCCAGTTTGCCCAACCGTTGTAGTCTACATGTGAAGGGTTTATGTCTTCTGTGTTGAGTTCTTGCTGGATAGTGGTCATGTGCTGTCGTTGTGTTGTATACTATTATTATACACAAAAAAAGATCCCCGTGTAGGGGAGCTGTGCCACTTTTTCAACTGTCACCCAGTGATAAAACAATCGGGTGGATTTATGCCATAATGGGTAGAGATGATCTCGTCTGCTGTGTCTTCACACTCAACCTCGTTGATGTGGTCAATCAATTCTCGTTCAGACATATTTTCTAAACGATCCATGACAGATTCCCTCGCAAACTCGTATAGATCATTTGGGGTCATACGGTCGAGCATAATTTCAGTGTAGTCTTCGACTAACTGGTCATAGGTGCAATCGTTATACTGTGGCATTACTGGCACATGCTCTCGAATCGTTGACGCACTGCAAATTCAATGTCGTCTGAATTCATCATTGCAATGTCACCTGTTTCGGTGATCTCTTGCATGACCTCTTCATAACAGGTCTCTAAAATTGATTCGTGGTGAAGTGTACTCATTAGTCGTAGCAGAAAGGGGTAGGATTGAAAATGATCTCGCATGCGTCGTCGAAGTCTTTTTCGTTGATGTGATCGGGTACACCCAAATCCATTAACATAACAAGAGCATCTGCGAGTGCTGTCTCTTGTGCTTCGGTGAGTTTGATGTTTCGCATGTCCTAATTATAGTCCATGTAAACACAAATACTACTTATAATGTGACACTTTTTCAACTGTCACTTGTACTCACACTCAGAACCCATTAATGAGTTAGAATGACACTCTAAGGGGTCATCCTCTTCGGGGTGCTCGTCATAATATTCGAGCTCGTTTTTTAGGTACTCTTCAAAGGTCTTTTCCATTGCAGCTGCCCCGTTGGTTGTTCTCTATATTATAACACTGATCAAGTTGTTCCCACACTTTCTTAGCAAAAAGCAACAAAAAAGTCGCCGTGTGAGATTCATTGCAATAAGACGCAATGTAACGCTCTGTCATAATAATTGGTTAAATGTTAAGTGTAAAGGGGCGAAGGTCGCCCCGTGTGTTTACCGATTGATAGTAAACCCGTCAAAGAATGGTGTCTGGCGGTTGCCTACGTACCATACAAAATCATGTTGGAAGATTCTTAGAGTATATCCAAAGAAATTCTCTAGCAATGCATTCAACCTTGATTTGGTTGTGACAGTCTCCCATCCTGCGGATGATAACTGTAAATCGCCGTCATCGTACACGGTAGCGATATGATTGTTATGCAAGTAAACCTCAGACCTGTTGCCCATGCGATCAACCCTAGTGTTAGAATTGGACCAGGAAACACGGTTGTTAACTGCTGAATTCATTTGCTGTTCAATCTTTCTCATAAGTGCTTTGTTTGTGTACTCTCTTATTATAGAGGTGAATTGGACTGTGTGAAGGGGTTGTGTACCAGTTTGTCAAATGGCACACCCTCCTTCGTCTAACTCTCTGATTTCGTTGATGTCCCACTCTGAGACATATTCATCGATCACATCATACGAGTTGACGTTAGCACGTGCCTTTTCTGCTGCTTCGTCCATTGACTCAGCATCAACTTCTATGGTAAAATAGTTGATCTCGGCACACTCAATTAAATATGACTTCATGAGAATAAAGGTCTCATGTAGTCTTTGAACTTTTCTCTCATATCATCAGCAAGAACCCATAACTGCTCTTCTGAAAGAGCGTTCTTGGCATCTGCTAAATCAAATGAGATTTCATCGTAGCATGCCTGACTGATACCTTTATCGGTGATGTCGTACTGGTGAAGTTTGACGTGCTTAAAAAATGAACTCATTGACATAGACATTTAATTGTAAAGAATAGTGGTGTGGAGTCTGACTTCAAAACTCATATTTTTATAACGGATGAGTTACCGTGAGTACTAGAGGTCTCCAAACATAAAGAGAAGTTATCCACAGTATGCAATCTTAAAGATGCTCCTGAATTGTTTCTCACCCCTGCCTAGCGTCTCGCTCCACATATGGGACAGTAATGATATAAGGAGTGTACACGGTCAAGAGGTGCTTCACTTCTCAAAGGAAGTACTAACTCGTGTATGCCGTATCCAAAATCATTGAACCCTCTCCCACTTCTTTATAATAACAAAAAAAAGACCCCTGTGGGGTCTTAGTGGTCACTTTGTGAACTGGTACACATAGTCCTTAAGTTTGGTTAGATCACGTGTTAACATAGTTAATTCATACTGATGTATGCTCCAACGTGTTTTGATGTCTGACCAGTAGCGATTAGGACTGATGAGTTTTGCTGCCGATGGTCTCTTCGCTGTGCGTGAGACCTTAACTGTCTTTACTGCAACCTTGCGTGTGCGTCTCTTCCGAGATGCTGTTGGTTTGATTGCTGTTGCGACTGTCATTAATAATGAATGCGTTAGACTCGTTCATTGTACATAAAAAAAGACCCCTTACGAGGTCTTTGTAATAAACTGAAACAATTTAGGTCAGTTTGTGAACTGTCTTAATAACCATATGTATAATTGTCTTGAGAATAATAGTTGTCATCGTAATTCTTAAACTTTGATACTTTCTTTTTCTTAATCCTCCGTGTATTCTTTACATCTAAACCGTAATCGTCGAAGTCGTTAACAAATGCGTCCTTGAGTTTGGACGATTTGGAACGCTTTTCCTTTTTCGCCATTGTTATTAATCAGTGGTGGATTATTTAGACTCGACTAGGACACCTGAGCGTATGGATTGATTAATAAACTTGCCTACAGACCCTCCCTCTAGTAGTTCTTCATGTGCTATAAGGGTTTCTGAGAGTTTATCTACAAATTGTTGCAATTCTTCGCATTTAAAGACATATTCTTTGTTTATATTACTATTATACACTATTTTCACAGTGTTGTCAAGTGTTTCGACTGATTTAATCGCACTTGATGTGAATTTATCGTAAATCATTGACATTTTAGTGATTCTGTGTTAGGTTTAACTCGAAAAAACTCGAAAAAACGCAAAATACTTAAAAATAGCTTTCTTAAACTTCTTAAAAGTCTTAAAAAAACGTTTTTCGTGCTTTTTCGTTTTCCACAGGTTGTGAAAAACTCTAAAAGTCTCTTTTTTGGCGTTTCCCCGAACTACTCCTTTATTATAGAGGATCTTCGAGTGTTTTCGAGGTCTTTTGTGCCAGTTTGGGAAGTGGCACACGAGGACTTGACAAACGGTAGGTGGCGGCCTAAGACGACATCGACAGAGCACGTTACCTATATTTTTTAATACATTTTAAATCTTTTCCACAACACCTCTAAAAACTGTGGAAAACTCTGTGACACCAATGTGCGGAGAGTGATACAAGGATACTATCCTATACACTATTCCAATGTCTTATCACACCTGCAACAATGAAACAATTAGTAACGAGATAAGTGATAAAGATAACAAATCGTACAATGAATATACTATCATCATACCTCTTCGTCTGTTCATCAGAGAAACTACCCAATGCATACTTCCATACCCTCCANATTCTATTCTTGTAACTCATCTAGTCTGTATCTATATGGATGTTCAATAAATTGTCTTCTCTTNNNTAATGTGTTATACTGTCTATCCAGTATCANTTTAATATCTCTGAGTGATGCTNCTAGTAATGGTTCATCAGTCATGTCTACAAATAAATCNTCTAAATGTGCTATATGTTCTAGTGCAAATAGTAGTTTAGTTTGATTGTTCATTCTCATTGTGGATAGTTAGGTGGCATAGGTGTGTGTTGTTCTACTATATCTTGTGCTCCCTTCTCATACTCNGGTGTGAATGCATGTCTGGATGTATACTTAGTCCTATCGTTCTCTATCCATTGTTTGACATGTTCTTTTGATTCATATCCAGACTCATTNAATAATGTACGTCTGACTTCATTCAATTCTTCTTTTAATTGGTCATTTGATGCATGTACTGATTCAGCATCTATACAATCTAACAATAGTTTGATTTGATTGTCTGTNANTGGGATTAATACTTTCATCGTTTAAATGTGAGATTGAATGACATAGAGATTCGATTGTGATTCGTTTCATTGATACGTGTACCATGCATTAAGAATGATGGCCACAGTACGATCAGACCCTTCTTAGGTGTGATTGACCTTGCCATATTCATGTGCTTGACCATATAGTTACTCTCGGACACATAATGTGGCGAGTGAAAGTATATGTCACCATCACGTGAGTTGGTACTTACATAATACACCCCAGAGATGTCATCACTACCATGACTGTGCAAGTGTGCATACTGTCCCTTTGTGGTTGACGTGAACCATGCATTGTGGATATGATAGGGATCATGACGTTCAATACCAATATTATTCAAATATTGTGAGACGTGATACTGTAGGAACTGTTGAAATACATGACTCTCTTCCAATACATTTGATTCAAATGGACGTGGTGTGAGTTTATGTGTATCAGCACCCCAACCAGGTCTATGTTCAAACTCAGAGAGTGTTAGATCATCATTGAGTTCTTTTCTCTCTGGTATTGAACATGTATACTCATATAATGGTAAGGGAAACCACTGTTCAGTTGTCATGACTCATGTATGGATTGATGTATGGTGCTTGTCTGAACTCCAATTCAATGGATTCAAAGATCTTGAGCAATGCACTTGAATATGCTCTGTATCCACTACCAACATAGAGTTGACCTAGCAGGACAGATACAGTTGCTGAACTCCAGAAGAAATAATACCATCTGGATTTCATTTGTGCTCGTACCTTAGTGCTTTTATCACTCATAATACTACTATAACTCCTTACATTATAAAACCCCTGACAGTATTTGTCAAGGGTTTTTGTTAATATTCAGTTGTATTGGTCTCGGTTCATATGAACCACCTCTTTATGGTAGTAAAGATCTACACATTCGTTTGTCTCCATGCACTGCATCTGCTTCAATTATACAGTCGTAATAGTCATCTATCTGTGTCATCGTCTCTTGAGTACTAACAGATTCGACGTGTTTCCATTCTGCTAATTGGTTCTGTGAGATGAGATTGTGCATTTAATTATACCTCTATAGAATTTAATTGTACATAACGAAGAGTGTTATCGCTTCATCTTTCTGTCCTTAATTCTACCACTATTTATGTGTGGGTATGCTATTATATGTGTGTCTGTAACAAGAATTTATGCCTATTTCTCCTCTAGGATATAATCGATACAGTTTGGATGTTCATGAATATATGGGACATCTTCAATTGCTTCTGTTCGTGCTTCAAATGAGTCCTTTGCATACTCGCATACTTCATGCATATGCATTTCATAGTCATGATATCCTACGACGTAATGGTGATCCATTTAGATTTCTCTCTTGTTATACACTTATGTAGTAATTGAATGAAACACTAATCCTATCTTCATCACTAAATGACTCTGCAACATAATGCCAGACATGACCAGGTAGTATGTACAACTTACCTGCTTCACTCGGTACACTGTATTGGAAATCATCATACAACTGTGAGTATGTTGACCCATCGTTGCGAGCGACTATCATCTTACCACTGTTAGGTGGTGTCTTGATGAATGCAACCGCAATCAAGTCTGTGCGTCCGTGGTGGTGTATAGCATTATAGTGATGTTTCTCATTGATATTCACCCACCATCCACTATGATCCTTACGCAATTTCTTCTGAAATTTACCAGTTGTAATACTATTACACAACTCCCAACAGTCTTTCTGAAGATTTGAGATGCTTTGTGGGATTGTATTGAGTATTTCTGTTGAACATTGTGGTCCGAAGACTGGTGATTGCCAACCTCCGATGTTGCTGATAGACTGAGAAGGATAGTTATACTTAAGGACGTAAGCATCCTCAGTAAGACTATCCATGTCGTGATCTAAATTAACTGTAATAATAAAGTCGTGGAATATTTCATCCACGACTACACGATTCATATCAATTGGCATTAGTCGCAATTGTCACATAGTTTACGAAGTGATTCAATGTTTGCAAGGATCTTAGCAGATGCTTCCTCATCATGTTTAGTCTGTGCTTCACAGTACTGTAGAACCAACGCACGAAACTGTTCTTCAATTTGTGATTGATTCATAGAGTTCTTTAAGCTCATACTCGTCGAAAAAATGAGTGGACTCGTTTATGTAGTTGTCGGGATCCATCCATTCGAACCACTCATCAGCGAAACAAATGGCATCATCGACTCTTTCCTCTGCCATGAGTACTCTGAAGCGATCCATAACCCACTCAGTGAGTTTGTCACGCTCTCCAGATATACGGATTTCCATGAACTCTGATTCTGGTGTTTGATTAGTCATCATTAAAAGGTGAGTTAGAGTATGCTTTGTTGACTGTGTATAGAGTAACGAGTGCTACGACAATACCAGCGAATCCCATAAGAAGGATTGGTGAATGTGGGATATCGTACTGTGGGATGTCCATAGGTGTCATGATTTACGCTCCAAAGTTGCAATGTTGTTTAAATGATCGTATTGTACAAGACGTACATCAAGTGGTAGTACTGACTCTAGTGCTTTAACAAACTCTAGAGTAAACTTAGATTGGTACTTCCAAAATGCTTTATAATCTCTAGAGAGAGGATCAGCATTAGTATTGAGTCGAACGGTAAAGGCAGAGCGTTCGTTGTCCGTATCAATAGGAGCGAGTAACGATTTAACATAAGATACCACGAGTGGTGACAAGCGTTGTGCTTTTAATTGTTGGTTGTAGAACTTCTTTGACATTGTAGGGTAATACCTGTAGAATAGTGTAGCAGAGAATGGTCAGAGTGTCAAGCGTTACCTCAAATAGAGATAACCACCTGCCCAGTCTGCTTTTCCTAGTGCTGTATGATAAGATGCTTCATCCAATAGGTTATATCTAGCATACTTTGCTGGTCCTTGCCAACCTGCTGGTTTGAATACTTCACCAGTCTTCTTATCTACAAATGCATGTACACCACCGTCACGATACTCATTTCTATTTTGAAATGTATCATAGTCCTGTTGTATTAGTTTGTAATACTTGCGACCACTCTGGATTCTAAACTTAGTGAGTTTAGCACTACCATCATCAATTGCATTCAATTGCTTGAGACTGTAGTCACTTGGGTTACGTAGATACATTTGTCTTGAATGCTCTTTGTAATCATTCTCAAGTGCTGTGCATAGGTTTTGAGTTCTTTCTACTACGGTCATGATAGTGTTCCTTTGGTTGTGTATGTTCTTATTATAAGGGATTTTATACCCGATGCGTGGAAGTGTGTGACACATATTAAACTGTCTCTAATATGATATCTCTTACTCTTTCTCTGTCTACACTATCGCCATCACCCCATGAGTAATGAACATACTCTAGATCACCTTTCTCTATTCTCTCAATGTACACATCAAGTGCATCTTCAATCTTCTGACTAGTTAGTCCTTCAATAGGATATAATACATCTTCATGTGTTGGTAAGTAGAATGATTCAACATACTCAACAAATAACTGTCTGTTTGCTGCTGCTTCTGCTTCTTCAATAGAATATGATCCGATTGGTGATGCCATTTTCTCAGCGAATTCAGTTAGTTG
>NHFO01000060.1:7244-9291 GCA_002170235.1 Flavobacteriales bacterium TMED113 | reverse complement strand
GCACTTGGCTCAAAGTTAAATGCTGTAGAATCTGTACATCCCAATATCTCTAACTCATCACAAACTCCATCTCCATCACTATCTAATAAACAAACTCCACCACAATCGTAATACTGCTCAGCATACTCACAAGAAGAATCATCTGTATTTGCTTCCGAATTATAATTACAAGCTAGATTATTAATACAACCAAGGACAACTGCTGTACAAGAGCCATCATCTGAATTAGCTGATTGATCATAATTAAAAGCTGTATCATCTGTACATCCATATATAAATGGAATACATGAATCATCGTCTGTATTTGCTGATTCATCATAATTAAAAGCTGTATCATCTGTACATCCATATATAAATGGAATACATGAACCATCATTGAAATTTGCTTCAGGATTATAGTTCCACATACTTGGTATAGTACACCCACCAATTATAGCTACACACGAACCATCATCAAAACAAGCATATTGATTATAATTTAATGCAGCTGGATTAGTACATCCACTCACAAAACAACATGAGCCGTCATCAAAATTTGATTCTGAAACAAAATTAAAAGCATCAGGGTTTGTACATCCTAATATTATAGCAATACATGAGTTATCATTAACATTAGCTTCTGGGTTAAAATTAAGAGCAGTTTGATCAGTACAAGCTTGAATAATTAAATTTTCACATGAATTATCATCAAAATTAGCTTCAATGATAGGGTCAGAAATAGTTGATGTAATAGGGTCATATTGCCAATATTCTAAATATGCCGAATCAGTACAGCCAAAATAATAACATGGATTTGAAGTGTCATCAAAAGAAACTTGATTAATATTTGCATCTTCATTATAGTTATCTGCCAGTGGATCTGTACAACCAAAAGAAGCTAAAATTAAGCAAGTACCATCATCTAAATTAGCTTGGGGATTATATTCAAAATAATCTGTATTTGTACATCCAAAAAGAACAGGATTTAAAACCTGAAGTTCGGTTACCAAACCATAGCCATTGGCTTGAAATGTATTTTCTGTGACAAAACCAGGTTGATCAGAAAAAATAGGATTTGCTATATATTCTACACCATCATATTGAACAATAAATATAATTTCTTCCCCTTGATTAAAACCATCTTTTCCAGGAGTAGTTGAATCATCAGGGAATAAAGAAAGTACGGAGTAAGGTTGTGGGTCGTTAGGGACAATTGTACTACCACCACAATTATATAAATTATTATCATTTAAATAAAAACCTCCAACAGTAATTTCTCCTTCATATTCAATACCTGTTATATTATAAGAAATTGCTAAAGTTTGAGACTCAGGTGAAAAACTATAAGTCCAATCTAAAATAAATTCATCAAACAAACATGCAGACGGATCAGGATGCGTAGCAGAAGAATCATAATTAATTGCAGTAGGGTTCATACAACCTAAGTACCAACAGTCTCCTTCATCAGTATAATACGGTTGGTAATTATCAGCTTGAGGNTCCATACAACCTGTTATTTCATTTACATTACAAATACCATCATCATCAGAATCTAAATAACAGTTTCCATCACAATCAAGATAGTTTACAAACCATATATCTTGGGGAAATAAACACATATCCGAGTCATGAATTGTAGCATTAGGTTCATAAGTACAGGACGACTGATTCATNCACCCAATTAAAGGTTCATTGGAAGAGAAAAATGGTATAAAATGAATATCTGAAATATATGTTGTTTGACCACCTGATGCCCACGTATCATTATCAAATGGCGGTAATGGTGGAAAAGATGGATAATATATAACATCAGAATCTAACGCAATATAATCTGAGTAACTACCCCCCTCTTCTATCCTTAAAAAATAATAAAATTGACCACCTTCTATAAAACCATCTATTTNTTCTGTNTNNAAATCNTCACCAAATACATTNACTGTAGTTATACCTTCTGAGTAAGAGCTATATCCCGCACATTGATACTGATCTTCNGTATCTAAATAAAANACTCCTATTAAGGCTGAAATTGGAATATCTGATGTTTGATTATCCTGTTCATAGGTTATTA
>NHFO01000060.1:0-7239 GCA_002170235.1 Flavobacteriales bacterium TMED113 | reverse complement strand
GGAAAATTTACAGCATTAAAATCATCTGTAGATATATAATTCCAATCTAAACTACTCTGTGAAACAGAGAATAATGAAACCAAAAAAAATACACGCAATAATATAGTTAATCTCATAGGCAAGTCTTATTTTGATAAAATTGGTGCTATAATGTAAATCTAANCCTTATACAAATTTACTAAATTAATAGATAAAATTAGTTTAAGGACAGAGTAAAATTNTAAAGAAATTTANATAATTCTTATAAAATCAAAAAAGCCCCGTTTCCGGGGCTCTTTTGTTCATATTGAGATTGCCCTATTACTTAACAACATTCATACTCTTAGTTGTTGTGAAGTTTTCTGTAGTCATCTTCACGAAATAAGTNCCTTGACCTAACTCATTTCCTTCAAATACTACTGAATGCTCACCAACTTGATAAATATCATTAGTAACCTCAGCAACAAATTCTCCTAGCATATTGTAAATCGNAATGTTTACCTCAGCATCTACTGGTACAAAGAACTTGATTGATGTCTTTCCAGTAAATGGATTAGGAACATTTTGATATAACTCATATGATGCCATAGAATCAATTCCAGTTAAAGAGATATTACCCGCTACACTGATTCCATCAGTAACATAAATATCACTTCCTTCATCCCATCTTACTTCGAACGATTCTTCTACATCCATATCTGAGTGCCATANCTTGAAGGTAACTACTTCACCTTCAGCAACACCTTCTTTAGAGTCTGTTGTAGAATCATCACCCCAAACTGTCATTGCTATATGACCACCTTCAAATACAGCACTTCCAACAAGATTACCTGCCTCATCGTATGCTGCTATCTCATCTCCAATAGAAGGAACTTGAGACCACGCGTACAATGGTAGACCTATAATCATATTTGAACCTGTATTTTCAGCTTTATCAAAGTGAATTGTTCTTACAGGGTTAGCGTATCCAAATCTAGCCATGTCATTTGAAACATAAGAGAATGTTTGAGCGTTATCCATTTTTAATTGGTAACCTTCTCCTGGTAACATATTTCCTATGTTATTCAATGCAAACTGTGGCCAGAATACTAAACCGTTTTCATCTTTCATTATAATCATGTTATCAACAACTGGATCCATTGCTACTGTAGCATCCATTGGATCTAATGGTAAATAACCTATCATATTCCATCCATTCTCAAATGATAACTCTGTATCAGCTGGAACTAAACCTCCTTCAAGAGTTAAAGTTTCATCTGCATCCATTTTCACTTGATATCCTTCACCATCGATGATATCACCTATATTATTCAAACCAAATGCTGGCCAGAATACAGAACCATTTTCATCCTTAACGATTATTGTATTGCCTACAATTGTTGAGAATACAGATTCCATATTGTAGTCATCAGGCGAAATATGAGTTGACCACATATTCCATCCAGCGTTAAGCGCAATGTTCTGAGTGTATATAGATGATGCTGCAAGAACATCTAAACCTGCTAATCCATTACAAGNGTATACATTCTCACCGAATGAAGTTACTACCATTGCTGGTATTTCCTCACCGTTGTAGAATACAGCCCATGTAATTTCTTCGCCGTTAGCCATTCCATTAACATCTCCTGCTTCAGCACCCCAAACAGCTACTGAGTTTACGATACCTGGAGTTACATATGAAGAACCAGTACATAGTCCGTCTCCATTGAATGCTCCAATCCATAATGGATCTGTAACCGCTACTCCTTCTACTGTTATATCAGTATCTACAGCAACTAATACAGTCATGTTACAATCTGTAGAAGTAACATCCCATGGACCAAAGTCACATGAACCATCATCTACANTTGCANTTGGATCAAAGTTTCCAGCTGCTGAATCAGTACATCCAGATAGATATTCACAAGAACCATCATCATCTGTAGCAGACGAATCAAAGTTACTTGCAGATGAATCTGTACATCCAGCTACTTCGTTTTGATCACATACTCCATCACCGTCAGCATCAGCTAAACAAGATACACCATCACAGTCGTATACACCATCTGTATAAGTACATGAATTGTTATCGTCTGTAGCATCTGGGTTGTAGTTACATGCCATCATATCAGTACAACCTGCAACTTCATCACAATCAGCTACACCATCACCATCAGTATCGTAAGCAACACCGTCACAGTCAGCACAATCAGTTGCATATGTACATGAATCATCATCTACATTAGCATCTGCATTATAGTTACATGCTGCTGCATCAGTACAACCTGAAACATCAGATGAACAGTCACCTACCGTAACAAAAGCTTCAGTACCAGATACTGCATCAACAGTATAGTCGCCTGCACCATCAATAGTCATCACGTTTCCATTCCATCCGTCTCCGAATGAATCAAACATGTTGATTGTGTAAGCAGCTGGCAATGTAATGTCAACACAATTTGAGTATGGCGCACCACCCTCTACAAGTATATTTCCATCACAATCAGTAATTGTCCAAGATACTTCTGATTGCCATGAACCACCATCTACTACGATTGCAGTACCATCACAACCACATGATAGATATTCACATGATCCATCATCAGTATCAGCACTTGAGTCAAAGTTACATGCTGTTTCATCAATACATCCATAAGCTGGACATCCACCACCTATTACTTCGGTATAAAGTGAAGTCCAAGAACTAAATGAAGTTCCCCAATCGAATGTTTGATCTCCAACAGTTAATATTGCTCCTGTATCACCTAATCCACTTGCATTAGATAAAGAAACATCATAACAGTTGTTATCTAAATCGAAACAACCAACACCATCAAAACCAGTACCTCCCATTGCGACAGTTCCTCCTTCAGAATCTGTAACAACAAATCCAAAGTTTTCATCACCACCTTCAACAGAAATTGCTAATTCAGTAGCATCACATTCAAATACACAAGTACCTAATTCTACTGTAGCTGCAGAACCTGCAGATAAAGTAAATGTTTGGTCACCAACTGTAAGGATATTACCGTTCCATCCGTCACCGAATGAATCATTCATTACAATTGAGTAACAAGAATCAAAGTCTATTAATGCATCACACGCATTGTATGGCGCACCACCTGTAGCAACTACGTTACCATCAGCATCTACAATAGACCAAGAAACTTCACCTTGCCATGCACCGCCATCACAAGTAATAACAGTTCCAGTACAAGCACAAGATATAAAGTCACATGAACCATCATCTACAGTTGCAGTTGCATCATAATTACATGCATCAGGTGCTAAACAACCTAAACAAGACTCGTCTCCTTCACAAGATCCACATTCATTTGGATATGTACAAGAGAAGTCATCTTCTTCTGCATCCGCATTATAGTTACATGCAAACTCATCCATACATCCTTGAACTGGACATCCAGAACCAATTACACCATCAAATATTGATGACCATGGACCATTTGAACCATCTTCATACGTAAATGTTTGATCTCCAACTACTAAAGTAGCTCCAGTTCCTAAGAAAGAACCTGTAGGAACAAGATCAACATCATAACATGAAGAGAAGTCTATACATGCAAATCCATCGAAGTCAGCTCCACCTGAAGCAACTACTCCATCAGGACCTGATATTGAGAATCCTGACATATCTGTTGCGTCTAACCAGTAAGTTGCTACTTCGTCTGCTTCACATTCAGCTACACAGTTAGAAGCTTCTATCATAGAACCACCGTTTACAGTAAACGTTCCGAAAGAACCTGCAACAAGTGAGTTTCCATTCCAGCCATCACCGAATGAATCGGATAATGTGAATGTGTAACATGCATCTGGATCCATACAAAGATCTGCAGAGATATTTGGATCAGCAAACCAGTTGAATGCATTAGATTCCCACACCATGTTTCCATCAGCATCTGTAACTGTCCAAGAGTTTTCACCTTGCCAAGCTCCAGAACCGTCATAAGAAACAGTTGTTAAATCAAATGCACATGCTCCATCACAGTCAAATCCTAATGAAGGATACGTACAAGAACCATCATCATTTGTAGCTTCTGCATCGAAGTTACATGCTGTTTCATCTGTACAACCTAAGTTAACACAACCAAAAGATTGTGAATCAGGAGCAATACCTGACATTAACTCTGTTCCATCAGGACCAGCTAAATTCCAAGTAACCTCTTGTGGCCATGAGCCTGAAGTCACATCAATTTGGAAACAAGTTGCTCCTTCTTCGAAACATACAGGTAATACCTGCTCAGCACATTGAACGCCATTGAAGCAATCTGCACTGAATAACCAGTTTAGAGTATAAGTATATCCAACACCTACTGGGTCTTGTAATACACCGTCTACATATACACTTGCTTGAGCATCATTCCATCCGTCTCCAAATGTATCAAATGCACTCCATGTATACTCTTCAAATCCAGTAGGACATCCTACGAATTCTAAATCACAGTTCCATCCAACCGCTGGGTAAAGACAAGAACCATCATCAGATGTAGCGTCTACATTATAGTTACATGCTGTTTCATCCATACAACCAGGAATATCTACACCATCACAAGAACCTACAACAACAACTACCTCATTACCTGTTTCAATAGTGTAAGTATCAGTTCCGTTAATAGTCATTACATTTCCATTCCATCCGTCACCGAATGAATCATTCATAGTAATTACATAGTCAGTTGGTAATATTACACAACCTTCATACGGAGCACCACCTGCAACAACAACGTTACCATCACAGTCAGATATATTCCAAGATACCTCTGATTGCCAGAAACCTCCAGCTACAGTAATCACAGTACCATCACAAGTACATGATAAGTATTCACAAGAACCATCGTTAATTACAGCTTCCGCATCAAAGTTACATGCAGCAACATCAGTACAACCTGCACATGATGTATAATCACAAGTAAAGTTTTCTATTGTAGCATCTGCGTTGTAGTTACATGCATTTGCATCTGTACAACCTGCAACACCACAACCATCACCTAATACAGCGATGAATATAGAAGACCAACTACCATTTGTTCCTTCGTTATATACGAATGTTTGATCACCAACTACTAAAGTAGCAGTTGACTCTACACCAAAGAATGAACCTGTTGGTACAAGATCAACATTGTAACATGAAGAAAGATCTAAACATGCAAATCCATCAAAGTCAGCTCCTCCAGAAGAAGCTACTCCATTATCGTCTGATATTGAGAATCCTGACATCTCTGTTGCATCTGCCCAGTAAACAGCTACTTCTGTATCTGTACACTCAGCAACACAATTAGATGCTGTTAATGAAGAACCTCCGTTTAGAGTATATGTTCCAAAAGAACCTGCATCTAAAGAGTTTCCATTCCATCCATCACCGAATGAATCTAGTAACGTGAATGTGTAACATGCATCAGGATCCATACAAATATCTGCAGAGATATTTGGATCAAATGCAAAGTTAAATGCATCAGCTGACCAAATTACATTTCCATCAGCATCAGAAACAGTCCAAGAGTTTTCACCTTGCCATGCTCCGGATCCATTATAAGAAATTGTAGTAAAGTCAAATGCACATGTTACATTACCTTCACAGTCATATCCAGAATCTGGATACTCACACGAACCATTATCAATTGTAGCATTTTCATCAAAGTTACATGCTACTGCATCTGTACATCCTACAGCACCACACTCTCCAAAAGAACCACTAAATGGAGCTCCTCCTTCAAGTACTATACCTTCAGAGTCAGAAATTGTCCATGAAACTTCTTCTTGGAATGATCCACCATCAACTGTTACTTCAAAACATGAAGCGTCAGCAGAAACACAGAAAGGAACAGCTGCATAAGATAAGTCAGCATTACCTGTAAACCATTCTAATGCAAAAGTATATCCAAATGATGGAGGGTCAAATAATACACCATCAACTAGTATACTCATTTGGTTTCCATTCCATCCATCACCCCATGAATCATATGCATCTATCTGCATAAACACATCACCATCAGAACATCCTACAAAACCTCCAGTACAGTCTAAGAAGTCTGCAAAAGGATATGTACAAGAACCATCGTCGGTATTTGCATCTGGGTTAAAGTTACATGCTGTTTCATCAATACAACCAAGAATTTCAACGTCACAACTACCTACTACAGCGATTGCGTCTAATCCAGATTCTACAGTGTATGTAGAACCGTCGATAGACATTACGTTTCCATTCCATCCATCTCCCCATGAATCAAACATATTAATTACATAATCTGCTGGTAAATCAACACATTCTTCATATGGAGCAAATCCCGAAACAATCTCGTTTCCATCACAGTCAGTAATATTCCAAGATACTTCATTTTGGAATGTCCCTCCATCTACTGTAATTACAGAACCATCACAAGCACAAGATAAGTACTCACATGATGCATCATCTGTATCAGCAGATTCGTCATAGTTACATGCTGTTTCATCCATACATCCATACGCTGGACAAGCTCCACCCATTGTTTCAGGGTAAGCAGAAGTCCAGAAGCTAATTGAGTCTCCCCAACCGAATGAATCATCACCTACAGTTAATATTGCACCTGTATCACCTAAACCACTAGCGTTAGATAATGATACAGAGTAACAATTATTGTCTAAATCGAAACATCCTTCTCCTGCAAAACCAGTGCCACCCATTGCAACAGTTCCTCCTTCAGAATCTGTAATAACAAATCCAAAGTTTTCATCACCACCATCAACAGTAACTGCTAATACAGTTGCGTCACATTCAAAGACACAAGTACCAAATTCTACAGTTGCTGAAGATCCAGCAGAAAGAGTAAATGTTTCATCTCCAATTGTAAGAACATTACCATTCCATCCGTCACCGAATGAATCGTTCATTACAACTGAATAACAAGACTCTAANTCTAAACAAGCGACATCAGCAAAAGGAGCACCACCTGTAGCAACTACGTTACCATCAGCATCTATAAGATTCCATGATACTTCACCTTGCCATGCACCGCCATCACAAGTAATATTAACAGTTGTTCCGTCACATGCACATGAAACAAATTCACATGATCCATCATCTATAGTAGCTTCAGAATCATAGTTACATGCTGTCATATCCATACAACCAACATTGATTGGCATACAGAAAGAGTCTGAACCTTCAGAGCCTGTCTCTAAACCAAATGTTGCACCGCCAATATTTAATACATTACCGTTCCATCCGTCACCGAATGAATCTGTCATTGTGATGTCAAAACAACCATCAGCAGCCAAACAAACATC
>NHFO01000059.1 GCA_002170235.1 Flavobacteriales bacterium TMED113 | reverse complement strand
CTGATATTCTTGGAAAAGAAGTTAATGGAAATGAAAAAGATGTTATGTTATTATATATATATGACGATGGAAGTATAGAAAGAGTATTTATTAAGAAATAACATTAACAAATATCCAATTTAAAACAGCCTCTTTATGGGGCTGTTTTTATATTTTTAAGTATGTTTTTATTTTCAACAACTATTAGTATATTTTCAAATGAATGGGTTTTGTATAATACGATAACCTTTTTTTCAATATTCATTTTATTTTCTTTTTTAAAGAAATGTAGCTCAACTTATATTGAAAATTTCAATAAAAAGTTAGCTATATTTTTCTTTATTGAATTCATTTTTTTTAATGGCTATCAATTAATTGATGGAACTTGGAGTCTAACAGAATCTCTTCCATTTCATTTATGTTCTTTAATGTGGTTTAATTCAATTTATTTATTGCTTTATAAAAAACAGTGGTCATTTGAGTTAATGTTATTTATAGGTATGCCAGCAGCTTTTCATTCATTACTAACACCACAATTAAATCATGGAAATAATGCTTTTTACATTTTTGACTTTTTTTTTAGTCATGGATGGTTATTCGCAATTTCATTCTATTGTATTTATATTTTAAATATGAAGCCAAGATATTTTTCATGGTGGTATTCTTTTTTAAAATTACAGGATATTATAGCATTGGTATTTATTGTTAATTTTACTATAAATATTTTTTCTTATGGATATATAATTCCACAAAGTGAGTTAGCAGAAACCTCAAATTATATGTATTTGCTTTCTCCCCCTATTGCAGACAACCCATTTGTTTTAGGTCCTTGGCCAAACTATTTATTAGGATTGCTTTTAGCTACTTTTTTACATAGTGTAATTATTTATTTTCCATTTTATTATTATAAAAAATTAAAGTAATGGCTAAAGTATGGATACAATTTCTTGGAGATAGAAAAAATTTAAAGACAACATTAATAACACTTTTTTCTTTTGCAATAATTAGTTTATTATTTAGCTGCTTTTTAGTTTGGGTGGAAAACAGGAATCCATACCTTGGTGAGTTTGCTGACCCTTTATTTTTTTGGGATCCTATAGATTTATCTTTACCTACTTTCATTTTAACTTATGGTATAATAGGTTTTTATATGGCATTTAATTTGACCTCACCATTAAAAATAGTGTATTTTATACAAATGCTTATTTTTATTGTAGCTTGCCGAATAGTGTCATTAACCTTCATTCAATTTGATGCCCCTGAAGTAGTTTGGTCAACAGCTGAAGCTGCCAGTATAGAGGGTCAAACACTTATCCAATTAGCTGACCCAATTTTAAATAATATTATATACCACCAAGACACAGGTATTGCTAATAAGCCTATATATACGCATCATGATTTATTTTTTTCTGGTCATACGGCTAAATGTTTACTAGCATCCTTATTATATGAAAATAAAAAAATGAGGTACATATTTATTATACTAACATGCATAATGGCTACTTTTTTGTTATTACAGCATGTCCATTATAGTATAGATATTATTTTTGCTCCTATAATAACATTATTAGCTATTTCTCTTCACACAAAATATATTAAATCAAAAAAATATAATTTACATGAATAAATATTTTATAATTTTTTCCTTTTGGTTTTTTATTTTATTAGTAATTAGTATGTCTCCAAAAAAACATGGTTTATATATTCATTGGGACATTGTTAAACAAAGTTTAATCAATCATCCCGAGCTTACTATTATTGATTTTAAAACTGGAATTTCATGGAATGTTATAGTGGGAAATGAAAATATTTTGGGAAGTTTTCATGCTGATGTTGAGCCAAAAACAATAGATGATTTAAAAAAAACAATAGAAATTTGGGGAAATTATAGTTGGACTCCGCGATCCGTTTTAGTTAATATGCCAGATGGGGAATTAGTTGCAGCTTCAATACATAATATGCCACATGCAGGTGTTGAGGGGGAACCATATTTAAAAATTGTAAATAAGCGAACAGGGGGATACGGTACAGGAATCAATAGAGATTATGTTAAAAATAATGGTATGTCTGGACATGTGTGCCTACATTTTTATGGAAGTAAAAGCCATAAAACTAAAAAAGAAGATATTAAGCATCAAGATAAAATTAGGATAGCAGCTAATATTAGTAATTAAAAAAGGCTTCAATATATGAAGCCTTTTATCTTAGTTGCGGGGGCAGGACTTGAACCTGCGACCTTTGGGTTATGAGCCCAACGAGCTACCAACTGCTCTACCCCGCGGTGCAAATATATAAATAATTTAAAAAAGGAGATAAAAACTCAATTATTTTATCTTTGTATAAAATTACTATATGCATAAATCTGGATTTGTAACTATTATTGGAAACCCAAATGTTGGAAAATCAACTTTAGTTAATAATTTATTGGGAGAAAAACTGTCTATAATTACTCCAAAGGCTCAAACAACAAGGCACAGATTATTGGGTATTCTAAGTAACAAGGATTATCAAATAGTATTTTCTGATACCCCTGGAGTCCTTAAGCCAAAGTATAAATTACAAGATGCAATGATGACTTATGTTAAGGAATCTTTAGCAGATTCGGATTTAATTATATACATAGTTGATACTGATAAAAATCAGTTGGCTGATGAAAGTGTTCAAAAGATTTTAGTTGAAATAGATAAGAAGATTTTAATTTTAGTTAATAAAATTGATTTAGTTCAACAAGATGAAGTAGCAGAAATAGTTGAATTTTGGCAAAAAAAATTTAATGAAGCAAGTATTTTTCCAATATCTGCATTAAATAAATTTAATTTACAAATAGTTTTAAAAACTATTTTAAAAAACCTCCCAGAAGCCCCGGCATATTTTCCTAAGGATATTTTTACAGATAGATCAGTTAGATTTATTATTAGTGAAATAATTAGAGAGAAAATATTTAAAAGGTACACAAAGGAAATCCCTTACTCAACTGAAGTTGTTATAGAAAGTTATAAAGACTCAGACAAGATTGTAAAAATAAATTGTATTATTTATGTTGAAAGAACATCTCAAAAAGGAATAATAATAGGTAAAAATGGTTCAGCTTTAACATCCTTGGGGTCTTCCGCTAGAAGAGATATTCAAAACTTTTTAAAAAAGAAAGTTTTCTTAGGTTTGTATATAAAAGTTTTAAAGGATTGGAAGAAAAAAAATAAAGACTTGAAGTCTTTTGGGTATTTAAAAAAATAATTATGTCAAATATTGTAGCCATAGTAGGAAGACCAAATGTAGGTAAATCAACTTTATTTAATAGGCTGGTTAAAAGAAGACAATCTATTGTTCATGATCAAAGTGGTGTGACTAGAGATCGCGTTTATGGTCAATCAGAGTGGAATGGTATAGATTTTTCTATAATAGATACTGGTGGATATGTTGAGGGCTCTCAAGATATTTTTGAAAAAGAAATTATAAAGCAGGTAAAGCATGCTGTTCGCGAAGCAACAGTAATAATATTTGTTGTGGATGTTACATCTGAAATAACTGATCTAGACTCAAGGATGTCAGGATTTTTACAAAAAATTGAAAAACCTGTTTTACTAGTTGTTAATAAAGTTGATGATTCTTTAAGAACTTATGATACACCTATTTTTTATAAATTAGGTTTTAAAGAGTTTTTTTCTATATCATCTATTAATGGTTCAGGAACAGGTGAACTTTTAGATAAAATTGTTACTTTTTTTTCTAAAGAATCAATTATCAAAAAAAATGATTTACCAAGATTATGTATTGTTGGTAGACCAAATGTTGGTAAATCTTCCTTAATTAATTTATTATTAGATGACAATAAAAATATAGTAACTAATCAAGCTGGCACAACAAGAGATGTAACAGATAGTTATTTTAAAAAATATGGACATGAGTTCTATTTGGTTGATACAGCAGGAATTAGGAAGAAAGGAAAAGTTAAAGAGGATTTAGAGTATTATTCAGTTGTAAGAGCAATTGGTGCGATTGAAAATGCAGATGTATGTATCTTAATGCTAGATGCTTCAAGAGGAATGGAATCGCAAGATCAAAATATTTTTAGTTTAATTCAACGAAATAATAGAGGTGTAATTATTTTAGTTAATAAATGTGATTTAATTCAAAACATGAATGATCAAGGTAAACTAATTAAAACACAAATTTTAAATAAAATTGCCCCGTTTGATGATGTGCCAATAATGTTTATTTCTGTATTAAATAAACAAAGAGTTTTAAAAGCTGTAAAAGAAGCAATTAATGTTTACAATAGGTTGTATACTAGAATTTCTACAAGTAAGTTAAATGATTTCATCTTAGATGTTATTAATCATAATCCTCCCCCAAGTGTAAAAGGAAAGAGAGTAAAGATTAAATATGTAACACAATTACCAACTAAAAAACCATCTTTTGCCTTTTTTTGTAATTTGCCACAATATATTAAAGAGAGTTATAAGCGTTTTATAGAAAATAAATTAAGAAATGAATTTGATTTTGTAGGAGTTCCAATACAACTTTTTTTTAGAAAGAAATAAATTCCATTAAATTGAAAAAGACTTTTTAATTTTTTCAACATAATCTAATTTCTCCCATGGAAATAATTCAATTTCTTTTGTAATAGACTGATTGTTGTTAATTAGCTTATAAGTTTTATTTTGAGATTTTCTTCCCATGTGACCATAAGAGGCTGTTTTAAAATAAATAGGATTTTTTAATTTATAATAATTTATAATTCCTTTTGGAGTTAGGTCAAATAATGAGTAAATTTTTTCAGATATCTCTTGATCGGAGAAATTTACTTTACATGTGCCGTACGTATTTACGTAAATACTTATTGGTTTAGCAATACCGATAGCATATGCTATTTGAACTAAAATTTCATCAGCAACACCAGCTGCTACTAGGTTTTTCGCAACGTGTCTAGTTGCATATGCTGCAGATCTATCAACTTTTGAAGGGTCTTTTCCTGAAAAAGCTCCTCCTCCGTGTGCTCCTTTTCCTCCNTAAGTATCAACAATTATTTTTCTTCCAGTTAAACCAGTGTCTCCATGGGGCCCTCCAATTACAAATTTTCCAGTTGGATTTATATGAAATTTAGTGTCTTTTTTAAATAAATCTCTAGTCTCAGCTGATAATTTTTCTTTAACACATGGTATCAAAATATTCTGAATATCCTCTTTTATTTTTTTTAACATTACTTCCTCTTCATCAAAATCATCATGTTGAGTTGAAATAACTATACTATCAATTTTTAGCGGTTTATTTTTCTCAGAGTATTCTATAGTGACTTGTGATTTAGAATCAGGTCTTAAGTATACCATTTGATGACCTTCTTTTCTAATTCTTGCTAATTCCTCCAAAATTATATGCGATAAATTTAAAGATACAGGCATGAAGTCTTTTGTTTCATTAGTTGCGTATCCAAACATTATTCCTTGGTCTCCGGCACCTTCTTCTTTATATAACCCTTTGTTAGACACAACTCCTTGATTAATATCAGGTGATTGTTCATCTATGAAAGTTTTAATTTTGCATGTGTCTGCTGAAAAAAGATATTCATTTTTGATATAACCTACTTCCTTGATAACGTCTCTTGCAATAGAAATTAAGTTTAAACTAGCTTTTGAGGTGATTTCACCTGAAATGATTACCATATCTGTGGTAACTAGTGTTTCACAGGCTACTTTTGAGTCAGGGTCAATTGATAAATATGCATCTAAAATTGCATCTGAAATTTGATCTGCAATTTTATCTGGGTGACCTTCAGAGACAGATTCAGATGTGAATAAATATGACATATTTTAAATTTTTGAGGATAACAAATATAATTAATTATTCTAATTATTAATTTGTTAATTTTTTAAAAATCTCACTAAGTTCATTGTTAAATTCTTCTTTTCTTTTATTTGCAATGATATTTCCCTTATGAATTATAATTATCCTATTACAGATTTTCTCAACTTCATCAATAATATGTGAGGAAAATAAAATAGCTTTATTTTTTCCAAGCTCTTTAATTAAGTTATGTATTTCATTTTTTTGGTTTGGATCAAGTGTTGCAGTTGGCTCATCTAAAATTAAAACATCAGGGTTATGTATAATAGCTTGTGCGATACCAACTCTTTTTTTTTGTCCAGCTGACAATATTTTAATTTTTTTATTTCTAATATTTTCGAGATGTGTTTTTTTTAATATTTTCTTTAGATTTTTATTTTTTACATTATAAAATTTATAAATAAAATTTAAAAATTCATCTACGTACATTTCTTCATATAATGGATTTTTTTCTGATAAATATCCAATTTTACTCTTTGTTAACTTAGTATTAGATTCTATATTTTTATTGCATATGTAAATTGAACCGGAGTTTGGCTTTATGTATGAACAAATAATCTTCATAATAGTAGACTTACCAGCTCCATTAATTCCTAATAAACCTAGAACTTCGCCTTTGTGAACTTTAAAGTTTATATTTTTTAGTACTTCAAGGTTATCGTAAGATTTTGATACATTTTTTAATTCTATAGACATAAATGATGAATTTATTATCTTTTACATGTTTATTAAATATAAAATTTACTTTACAGTTTTTTAAACCTTTAATACTTTTTTTTAAATTGAAGTATAATTGTGAAAGGACTAGTAATTAAAACAACAGGTAAAGTTCATACGGTCATTGATTGTAATGATAATATTTTTTTTTGTAAGCTTAAAGGCTCACAAAAATTAGATAAATCTTCTTTTACGAACCCTATCTCCGTTGGTGATAAAGTTTTGTTTAAAATAGATCAGGAAAGCTCGCACGGTATCATCGAAAAAATAGAACCAAGGTTAAATTATGTAATTAGAAAATCAGTAAATCTTTCAAAGAAATCTCAAATTTTAGCTTCAAATATTGATTCATGTATTTTGTTAGTTACTATTAAAAATCCTGTTACTACAACATTATTTATTGATCGTTTTTTGGTAACNTTAAACGCTTATAAAATAACTCCTGTATTATTATTTAATAAAATAGATTTATATGACAAAAAATCAGAATTAATTGAGAAAAAATTGAAATCAATATATACTAGAATAGGAATAGAATCTATATCTGCTTCAATTTTGAACAAACAAAATGTTGGTGCTATATATAAAATTTTAAAAAATAAAACTACTTTAATTGCTGGGCATTCGGGAGTAGGAAAAACTTCATTAATTAATTTATTAAATCCAAAATTAGATTTAAAAGTAAATGAGATATCCAGCTATCATCAACAAGGAGTTCATACAACTACTTTTGCATCAATGTTCCGATTACCAGACTTTAATGCTTTTGTAATAGACTCTCCAGGNATACGGGGTTTTGGATTAGTTGATATTTCTAAAAATATGCTCTCCAATTATTTCCCAGAAATGAAAAAATTTTCATCAATATGTAGATTTAATAATTGTTTACACATCAATGAGCCNGATTGTAACATACTGGCAGAAATNAAAAATGGAAATATTTCTATATCCAGATATGAAAGTTATTTAAACATGTTAGAAGATGAAAAAAATTATAGATATAATAAACAAAAAAATGATTAATGAGGACTGTGGTTCAAAGGGTATTAAACTCAANTGTTTCTGTAAACGGTAAAAAACCGAGGTCTATTAACTATGGATTAGTTCTTTTTGTAGGTTTTTCTTCTGATGACTCAGAAAATGATATAAAGTGGTCAATTAAAAAAATATTACAAATGAAAATACTATCTACTAAAAATAAGTCAGGTCTTTTTTGTATAAAAGAAACNCAATCTGAAATTTTAGTAATTAGTCAATTTACACTATTAGCAAGTTTGAAGAAGGGGAAAAATCCGTCTTGGCATAAAGCTGCTAGTAGTGAAAATGCAATATTATTATACAATCANTTCATAAATATGTTAAAAAGAGATTACNTGTCAGAAAAAGTTTTGCAAGGTTATTTTGGTGATAACATGCAGGTTCANCTTACTAATGATGGGCCTTTTACAATTTTATTAGATTCAAAAAATAAAAATTAANTTATTTTTTTTCAAAGTCATATATAATATTAATATTTTCTGACCTAGAAATATATCCTGGGTTTGTCCCTAGCATTCCCTCAGGAATTTCATGTGCAATTTCTTCAAAGTAATTTACCCATNCCTCCATATACTCTTTTGTTTCAGGTTCTTTGAAAGTCATAGGTTGAAGTTTAAATAAACTANAATTAGATTGTGAAAAAATCTCATAAATTAATTCAGAACAATAGTACTTGTCATTATTTAATAAAAATAATTCGTCGTAATCTTTTCCTATAAATTCTTTTNCTTTAGTTATAGCTGGNTTTATCATATCTTCGTAGTTAGGAATTAATCTTCCAACGCTAATTTTTGGGTATCCATCATCATTTAAACTTCTTGTAATNAATTCATCTATNTTTATTAACTCAACTCCATTTGAAAATGCTTCTAAAACAAATAATTNAGAATTTTCTATTACACAAATNCCAACATGAGAAAAGCTTTTATTATTAGCTGAAGTTGTAACTTTTTCAATGGCATAACAAAGTGGACTTGAATCTAGGTCTTGAAAAATTAAATCTCCTTCTTCAAGGGTATATTTTTGATTATTAATAGTTATAATGTTTTCTTTAATAATTATTGGAACAGAATTTTGGCTAATTATTATTGTTTGAATTAAAAAATAAAATAAAATTATTAATCTTAGCATTTATTCGGCAAGAATAATTATTTCATTGTTTTTCATCTCTACAACTCCACTTTTAATATCAATCAGGAATTCTTTTTTTTCTAGATTAGTAATTTTAATTTGCCCCATATCTAAAGATGATACAATTGGAGCATGCATATTAAGCATTTGAAACTTCCCTGAACTTCCTGGAACTTGAACAGAACTAACTTCTCCTGAGAATAATTTTTTTTCTGGTGTTAATATTTCTAGTTTCATTTCAAAAATTATTTAGCTTCTGCAATCATTTTTTCACCTTTTGCTATAGCATCTTCAATTGTCCCTACTAAATTGAATGCAGCTTCAGGTAGGTGGTCAAGTTCACCATCAAGAATCATATTAAAACCTTTAATAGTATCTTCGATGTTCACGAGAACGCCTGGAGTCCCTGTAAATTGTTCTGCCACGTGGAAAGGTTGAGATAAGAATCTTGCTACACGACGAGCTCTATGAACTGCTTGTTTATCTTCTTCAGACAATTCATCCATACCTAGAATTGCAATAATATCTTGTAATTCTTTGTATCGTTGTAAAATTTCTTTAACTCTTTGTGCACAATTATAATGTTTATCTCCTAGTATTTCTGGATTTAAAATTCTAGAAGTTGAATCTAAAGGATCAACTGCAGGATATATTCCAAGTTCAGCAATTTTTCTAGAGAGAACTGTGGTGGCATCAAGATGAGAGAATGTTGTAGCAGGTGCTGGGTCAGTTAAATCATCTGCAGGGACATAAACAGCTTGGACAGATGTAATAGATCCTTTTTTTGTTGACGTAATTCTTTCCTGCATAGCACCCATTTCAGAGGATAATGTTGGTTGATATCCAACTGCTGAAGGCATTCTTCCAAGAAGAGCAGAAACTTCAGATCCTGCTTGCGTAAAACGAAATATATTATCTATAAAGAAGAGAATATCATTACCTGTTTTTTCCCCATTGTTATCACCGTCTGCTCCACCATCTCTAAAATATTCTGCAAGTGCTAAACCTGATAAAGCAACTCTTGCTCTTGCTCCTGGGGGTTCATTCATTTGCCCAAATACTAGTGTAGCTTGACTTTCTTTAAGTTTTTTCTTATCAACTTTATTCAAATCCCAGTTTCCTTTCTTTAATTCTTCTACAAATTCATCACCGTACTTTATTACTCCAGATTCAATCATCTCTCTAAGAAGGTCATTTCCTTCTCTTGTTCTTTCTCCTACACCAGCGAAAACAGACAATCCATCGTGACCTTTTGCAATGTTATTAATTAATTCCATAATTAGTACAGTTTTTCCTACTCCAGCTCCACCAAAAAGACCTATCTTTCCTCCTTTAGCGTATGGTTCGATTAAATCAATTACTTTAATTCCTGTATATAGAACTTCAGTTTCTGTAGAAAGTTCTTCAAATTTTGGGGGTTCTCTGTGAATAGTGTATCCATTTTCTTTAGATAAATCACCAATGCCATCAATTGCATCACCAACAACATTTAATAATCTTCCTTTAATACCGTCTCCTATCGGCATAAGTATAGGGTTTCCGGTACTAATTACACCCATACCTCTTTTTAAGCCATCAGTAGAATCCATTGCAATAGTTCTAATTGAATTTTCTCCGATATGTTGCTCACACTCTAGAATTAATTTTTCACCATTTTCTTTCACTACTTCTAAAGCATCATAAATTTTTGGAAGATTATTTTGATTACCTTCAAAAATAACATCAACTACAGGGCCTATTATTTGTGAGATTTTACCTTGATTTTTATCAGTCGTAGACATAAAACAATAAATTAAAAGATTATTAATATTTTTCGGCAATAAAAATAATTATTTATTCCACAA